>CALKXD010000062.1 GCA_938003855.1 uncultured Granulosicoccaceae bacterium
GTCGTCTTTGGGCAACAATTTACCAGAGACCCGTTGCTCTAATAAATCGAACTGTCTATACCGGTAACCAGTTATCTGCCCGTAATCAGCGGCAGTTACCCCTATTTCCAGACATCTACGACCGGGTATTCCTGTTCAGCGACAGGATAAAGGTCAGATACGGCAGCATCGGCTGACGAAGATTTTATCTTTGATCACGGCCGTACCAGGTGCCCCTCTGCGAGTACTCGCAGCCACCTGCACAACGGATTACCGGACAACAGTGCCTCGCTACGGAAAGTACCCACACTGCTCACCACTGGAACTCCACTCCATAAAATCAGATAACATCACAGCGGCTGACTAACCGTTAAACCCGCTGTGCTGCCAGTCTTAACCTGGAGCCGGTAGCCGCTTAACTCAGAGTACCTTTCTCACAACCTGTCAGGACGATTTCAGCTGTGTCGCGCCGACCGAGGCCATGTCACACAGACCGAGCTGTGCCAGTGCAATACTGGTCTCCTGTGTCAGCACTCGAGTCAGCTGTTCTAACCCTGACTCGCCACCAGAAGCAATCGCAAACAGCCAGGGACGACCCAGAAAAACATAGTTTGCGCCCATCGCATAGGCCTTGACGATATCTTCACCGCTGCGAATTCCGCTATCAAAAAACAGCGGGTAGGTCTCGCCTACGGCTGAGCGGATCTCGCGCAGCGCATGTATCGCCGGTGGCGCGCTGTCGAGTTGCCGCCCGCCATGACTCGACACCTGAATCGCATCAACACCGAACGACTTCATCTTTACTGCATCATCGCGATCGAGTACCCCCTTGACCACCAACTTGCCTTGCCAGCGATCACGCAGCCGTTGTAGCAGACTCCAGTCAGCACCAGCTCGACTCGCTGTCCGATCAAACTCGCCAAAATCACCACCGAAATTGGCCAACTCGGGACGGCCACTTAACAGACTGCTGATCGACCAGCGCGGATGCAGCGCAAAGTCAACAAACTGCCGGGGCCCTATTTTGAAAGGCATCTTAAAACCCCGTTTCAATTCACGCGGTCGGCGACCCACTTCCGGCACATCGACCGTAAGCACCAGTGTTTCATACCCGGCAGCACTGGCACGGTTGATCAGCGCATTTGAGGATGCTTCATTGCCGCTAAAATACAACTGGAACCAGGCGTGACCTTCGGCCGCCTTGATGATGTCTTCCAGAGAGGTCGACGCTGCCGTGGAAGCCCCCACCGGTACGCGGTGCCGTGCCGCCAGTCTGCCTAGCATCAAATCCGCACCGGGTGCAGACAGATTGCACATCCCCATCGGGCTTATACCGAACGGCAAGTCCGCACTCTGACCAAATAACTCAACCGCCAGCGTTCTTTTTTCGACATCATTAAGTACACGTGGCTGCAGCCTCAAGTCTCGCAGTGCCGCGCGGTTCAGTGCCTCGCCGTAGCCTTCACCGGCAGCGCCGTCAATGTAGTCAAACACCATCCAGGGCAACCGGCTGCGGGCATAGTCCCGCGCATCGTTAGAAGAGTGTATTTCTGGCATGTTGAACGCTCTGGCGTTGATGATTCATGAGGACACGATGTCCAGAGCCAAAAACGCAAAGCAGTACGACCTGAGCTTCTGACATTACGTGACCTGCCACGAACCGGGGTAATAATTTGAGATATAAAATGACTTTGCACACTGGCACTACATAGACCGGTGGTTTTTTCCAGCGTGTCTCTATAACACCACCAGGTCAAACCCGACCTTGCCACCAGCAGGGCTCAAAACGGTTTCCACAAAGTGATCAACCGTGGCAGCAACGTAAGCACGGCAATCAAGGCAATAAACATAGCCAACGCGGTTAGCAAACCAAACAAAATGGTGGGTATAAAATTTGAAAACACCAGCACCGAGAATCCGAAAATCACCGTGATAGAGGTATAGAGCACCGCACGGCCAATGTTCGCATGGCAGGTATCCATGGTTGAATTGTAGTTTTGCTGCTTGCGGTATTCTTCGCGGAACCGATAGATATAGTGAATACTGTTATCCACCGCGATGCCGATGGCAATTGTCGCAATGGTTATGGTCATCATGTCGAGCGGAATATTAGCCAGCCCCATAATGCCCAACACAAAGCCGGCAGCAAGCGCATTGGGAATAATACCGATTATCGCAAGCGTGACGGATCGGAACAGCACTACAAACATCATCGCTATACCCAGCAACACCGCGCCGACAGTTTGAATCTGCGACTGAAACAGGCTCTGCAGCATATTGTTGTACAACACCAGAATTCCGCTGACCGTCGCGTTTTCTTCGGGGATATCGAGCTTGTTCTGCAAATCAAAGCGGATCTTGTCGAGTAACTCTTTTCGGCGCAGGTCGGGTTGGGAATCCAGAATACGCAACGAAACACGCGCTTCATTGTTTTCAATCGAGATGTAGGGGTCTATGGTTTTCTCACGAATATCCGCGGGTATGCGCTTGTACAATATAGCCAGCTCGAAGGGGGTGAACTCCTGATTGTCATTGATCAGCTCACCCGCTCTGAGTATCGACGCCAGCGACTGCACCTTGCCGACTTCGGGCAGTGAATCAAGGTAGTCGTGTACCTTTTTTATCTGCTCTATCTTGTAGGGAGTGAACCACAGGTCTTCATCTTCCTCATCGCTGTCCAGAAAAGACAGTTCTTCGCAGTACTCCAGTTCTTCCTCGGTCATTCCTGAGGTATCGGCACACTCGTCGTCCTGCTCTTCGGTTAAGTCCAGCAATACCTCAAGCGGTGTGGTACCTCCTAGCTTGTCATCGATCAGTTTCATGCCTTGATAAATTTCTGTATCCGCACGAAAGTAATTAATAAAACTGTTTTCTACCTGCAACCTTGAAATACCTATCGCGCTCAATACCGCGATGCATCCCGCCACCACAAGAACCACGCTGCCGTAGTTCTGGGTAAACCGGGCAAGGACCGCCGTTGCACGTACCGGCTTTTCCGCCTGACCATCATCCTCCAGCGGACCGATGAGCATCAGCAACGATGGAAACAGTAAAAAGGAGGTCAAAAAGGTGATCCCGAGACCAATCGACATCATCCAGCCAAAGTCGATTACCGGCTTTATGCCACTGAACACAAGCGAACTGAAGCCGATAATTGTTGTCAGCGCCGTGTACAGACACGGCCAGAACATCCGGCGTGCTGTATGCCATACCAGATCGATGTGCGACCAATCAGGCTGGTCAATCTTCAATTGCCGGTAACGCACCACCAGATGCATATTCATCGACATGGTGATGATAAGCATCAGTGAAATAAAATTTGACGAGATCACTGTGACTTTCCAGCCGGTCAGCCCCAGCAATCCCATCATCAGCAACCCGGAAAAAAAACAGCTGGCAATCGGCAGCGCCACCCAGCGCAGGCGCCTGAAGATCAGCGCCAGTATCAGTACGATAAACAGCAGCACAGCGATGCCGAAGGTCACCAGGTCACGACCGATGTAGGAGATCATGTCGTCCGCTACCATTGGCACACCACCAAGGTGCAATTGTCCGGAGCCCTGATACTCAGACAGAATTACACGGATAGTCGCAATGTCATCGTGCCGCAGACCATCAAATTCAGCCTTTGCAGCATCATAGGTGGCATTGACCTGCGCCAGTTGCCGCTGCTCGTCGGCATTCAGCCGGCCCTGCAGCTTTTTAAGTCGGAGGGCAGACCGCTCGGCAAATACCGCGGCAAGGTCGGCATTGTCTTTCAAGCTAAGCAGCAATGCCGTGGTACCACCGTCGAGACTGAGTATCGACTCGCCAAACACCGGACTGGTGGCAATTTCCTGCTTAACTGCATCGCGGTCGAAGCTCCTGTCGCTGGCAAGCGTCGGCACATTTTCGTCGAGTTCGGTCAGTTCGATGCCGGAACTCGTCAGCAACGGCACATCAAGCAAACCGAACACCGATTCTACCGAGTCGACAGTAGCGAGCTTTGTCTGTAACGTGCCCAGTTGGTCAAGCGTTTCATCACTGAAAAGATCAGCATCAGGCGTGAACGTGACCACCAGAAAATCCTGCGAGAGGTACCGCGTCTGAGCCTCGCGGTAAATACGCAGGTCTTTGTCATCTTCCAGCAGCAGAGCATCCGCCGAGGCATCAAGTGAAAAGTGGCGTACCTGAGCACTAAAAAAAGCCAGGACCACAGCCAGAATTAATATCACTGCGAGCGGATGCTCAAGTACAGTGCGCCGATACAGCGTCGGTAGTGCGGAAAGAGCCATTACGTTTTCAGTGTTCGCGTTAAGAAAAAACGCCGCAGGCAAATGCAGCGTTAAGACGGGTTCCGGTTAGACAGCAGTGCTACGATATCGTACCGGACTGATGCCACGCAGTAGTGTAGTTCAGCACACGGCTGTCAGGCTGCATGCCTGCCACGTGAAACAAGCATGGAAAGCACACTCTACAACGTTTGCCAGCGTGCAAGGCTTGCAGGATACCGCATACAGGGACAATAAATGCTCAAGCTAGTGCCCATCCCGAAACAAGCGCTTCTGCGTACCACTCAGGCACGCCCTCTTTTGCCGACCACAGGGTGTTACTTAAGAACAACTCAGCGCCTACATGGGGTAGGTAAAATCTCACGCACCTGAATGATCCTCGCGACACCCTGTTTCTGGATAGGCACTAGCTAACCGGCATTTCAGCCTGACCAATGTACACAATCAGGGTGCAGCCGTTTTCACTGTAGGAACTATGCTCTGTGCCTTTTTTCATCCACACCAGATCACCTGCCCGATACACCGTGCCGTCGTTGTCGGTGAGGTCGCCTTCAACCATATAGAACTCTTCATGCTCGGTATGCTGATGCGCTTCGGTTGTAGTGCCCGGCGCCATGCGGAAGACGTGGAAACCCACGCCATCGCCACGGGTGTTATCGAGTTGCAATACACTTTGTCCAGAGTCATCGCCGGAGTCGAGTGTCCACGGTTTAAACTCGGCATCATTGATATTGGCGACCCTGCGATCACCCTGCTCTACTGATTTCATCACATTGCTCTCCGCTATGCCGGTCATCCGGAGTCAGCCGCTATTGTGACGCCAGTTGCTCGGCTTTCAGTTTCCGTTGATGTTGGCGGAGCAGGATCCAGCCTGCAAGCAGAACACCGATTGCCACCGTTACAATTAAAATAGTCGCCAGCGCGTTGATGTCCGGTTTCAGGCCCAATCTGACACGTGAATAGATAAGCATCGGCAGGGTTGTAGAGCCAGGCCCCGACACAAAACTGGCAATCACCAGATCGTCCAGTGACAACGTAAACGCCAGTAACCAGCCGGCCACCATGCCGGGAGCCAGCAATGGCAGGGTGATATCAAACAGCACCCGAAACGGTTTGGCGCCCAGATCCAGTGCGGCTTCTTCGAGCGACAGATCGCTGTTTATCAGCCGTGACTGAATGATGATCGCCACATAAGCCATCGAAAAGGTAATGTGCGCGATGGTGATTGTTGTCACCCCACGGTTGCCCGGCCAGCCGGTTATTTGCTGCAGAGTAATAAACAGCAGTAATAGCGACAGCCCGGTTATCACCTCTGGCATCACCAGTGGTGCCGAGATCATTCCTGTAAACAGGGTTTTGCCCCGAAATCGCGCAAACCTAACCAGCATCAGACCGGCCATTGTGCCGAGCAGTGTCGCAACCGTCGCGTTCATCAGAGCAATTTTCAGGCTCAGCAAAGTAGCATCCCAGACATCTTCGCTCTGGAAAACGGTCACATACCAGCGCGTTGAGAACCCGCCCCATACCGGCAGCAGCTTCGAGTAATTAAACGAGTAGAGAATCAGCAGGAAGATCGGGATATACAGAAACGCAAAGCCAAAGCACAGACAGGTGATCAGAAACGTGGAGCGCTTGCCCTTCATCAGCTGTTGGCCTCTCGTGACTGGACGCGATGGTAGAGCATCATTGGTATCAGCAGTACAAACAGCAGCGCCACCGCCACCGCACTGGCGACCGGCCAATCGTGATTGGCATTGAATTCACTCGACAACACGCGTCCGATCATCAGCACGTTGCCGCCACCCAGTAGATCCGGAATCACAAACTCACCCGTGGCCGGTATAAACACCAGCAGTGATCCCGCCACAATGCCGGGCCAAGTCATTGGCAATGTCACTGTGGTAAAGACACTGGCGGGCCTGGCACCAAGGTCAGCGGCGGCTTCATTCAGGGAAAAATCAAGTTTTTCCATATTGGCGTACAACGGCAGGATCATAAACGGCAGATAGGTATAAACAATACCGATGTAGACGGCCAGCTCAGAGTACAGCAGTCTTATGGGCTTATCGATCAGGCCTATCCACAACAGCAGATCGTTGATCGTCCCCTGGTCAGCCAGCAGGCCCATCCATGCGTAGACTCTGAGCAAAAACGATGTCCAGAACGGTAACATCACCAGCAGCAGCAAAACGTACCTGGCGGTGCCCTGAGTGCGAATGATCCCATAGGCCATCGGATAGCCAATCAGCAAACACAGCAGTGTGCTGACCGATGCGATCTTCAGAGAGTTGAGATAAGTTTTAACATAGAGCGAATCTTCCCAAAGGTAGGCATAGTTGTCTGCACTGATGTTCAGCGAAGGCAGGATGCTGTCACCCCACTCCAGCAATTTAGAGAAAGGCGGACTGGCAATCAGCGATTCAGCAAGGCTGATTTTCACCACAATAAAAAATGGTGTCAGGAAAAAAACCGCCAGCCAGGCAAACGGAATAAAAACAATGATGCTTCGCCAATGTCGCTGAAGAAACGCACTTACCCACCCCCGAAAGCCGGTTGCATCGGTAGTTACTGAAGCTACTGGGACAGGAGATTCCATGACCCTAGGCGGTTAACAGCACGGCGCTGGCAGGCGGAAAGCTGACCGTGACTTGATCATCCCAGTCGAACTCGTGCTGACCATCGCGCGCGCGGTATCGGTTCTGCGAATTCACTTCCAGCACCTGACCACCCTCAATAGCAACACGCAGCGTTGAGTTGCGCCCAAGATAGGCCATTTCTTTTACGCTGCCGCGCATCACGTTGTCCGTTCCCGGCTCAGGTTGTTGCTTGCTCACCCGAATTTTCTCAGGACGCACCGCCACGGTAACCGCAGTGCCGTTGGCGATTGGCTCATCGTGCTCAACAGAGATAACAAGGTCACCGGTGTTTAACCGCACCGAGACCAGATTGCCACGTTGCTGTTCGACGCTGCCATCAAACATATTCGCCGAGCCAATAAACCCTGCAATAAAACGCGTTGCGGGTGTCTCGTAGATTTCAGCAGGCGTACCCACCTGCCGGAACACTCCCTGATCCATCACGGCAATGCGTGTTGCCAGTGTCATGGCTTCTTCCTGATCGTGCGTCACCACAATGAAGGTTGTTCCGAGTTTATCCTGCAGGTTCATGAGCTCGAACTGTGTTTGCTCGCGCAGTCGCTTGTCGAGCGCCCCGAGGGGCTCGTCGAGCAACAATACTTTCGGACGCTTGATCAGTGCACGCGCCAGCGCCACACGCTGACGCTGTCCACCGGATAGTTGATCCGGTTTGCGTTTACGGAAATCCTGCAACTCAACCATTTGCAGCATTTCATCAACGCGCTGTTTGATTTCGGCTTTTTTCACGCCATCGCGCTTCAAGCCATACGCCACATTTTTTTCCACAGTCATGTGCGGAAACAGGGCATACGACTGAAACATCATATTGACGGGACGCTCGTATGGTGCAGTTGAGCTCATATCAGCACCATCAATAGACAGCGTACCGGCAGTCGGCGTTTCAAATCCAGCCAGCATCCGCAGCAAAGTAGTCTTGCCACACCCTGACCCACCAAGTAGCACAAAGAGCTCGCCCCGGTAGATATCAAGATCTATGTTGTCAACGGCTTTAAAACTACCGAAAGACTTACTGATTCCCTGCAACGTAATGAATGGCCGGGCATCCGGATCAAGCCACGGTCGGTCAGTGAAATCGGTCAATTGATTCTCGGCGCTCATTTATCACCCGGTTGACGCGATACAGATCTTTTAATCTGAGGCTGAGTGGCAGGCGTTGCGGCGCAACGCCTGCGCTACTTAGTCGCGGTGGTTATCTGTCACCACTGTCGACAGGTCTAGTTGCCAGCCTTGAAGTTAGTCCAGACGCGCGTTCGGACGCGCTCGACCTTTGGTGGCAGTACATCAAGCGTGTACATATCAGCTACCGCTTCAGCCGACGGGAATGCTGCTGGGCTACTGGTGACAGCCTCATCGATCAGCGGAATAGCTGCTTCGTTCGCTGTGGCATACCAGACAAAGTTGGTATCGCCTGCAGCAACTTCGGGACGCATCATGTAGTTAAGAAACAAGTGCGCGTTATCGACATTTTTAGCATCAGCGGGAATGATCCAGCCGTCAACCCAGACGTTCGCTTTGCCTTCACCTGGCGGCGTGAAGAAATCCAGCACAACGCCTGTATTGGCTTCCTCTGCACCAGACATCGCCAGCAAGCCATCCGGCCCCCAGGTGACCGAAACGCAGAATTCTTTTTCAGGCATGCGCTGATAGGCGTAGTTGTCAAAGGTTTTGATGTAGGGACGGACTTTCGCGAGAAGTTCACCAGCTTTGGCGTAGTCGTCTTTGTTGTCAGAGCTCGGGTCGAGTCCCAGATAGGCCAGCGCCATGGGTATTACGTCAGTCGGAGAATCTAAAAATGACACACCGCAGTCAGCCAGCTTCTCCATGTGAGCAGGGTCAAAGATAAGGTCCATTGAACCGATCGGGGCATCCGGGTAAGTCGCTTTGACCAGCTCTTCGTTGTAAGTCACACCATGTGTTCCCCACATATAAGGCACAATGTACTTGTTGCCTTCGTCCCAGTTAGCCGACAATTGCTCCATAACATCGCCACGCATATGCTTGAAGTTGTCGAGCTTGCTTTTGTCCAGAGGTTGCATGATGTTAGCGGGTATAAGCCGCGCGATCATGGTGCCGGAGTGGCTGACCACATCGTAGCCGGAATTGCCCGCCAGCAGCTTTGCGTCGACCGTTTCTACGGAGTCGTAGTTGTCGTAGGTGACCTTGATACCATATTCTTTTTCGAAATTGGCAATGGTCTCTTCACCAATGTACTCGCCCCAGTTGTAGACACTGAGGGTGCCTTCCGCCTGTGCCGCATTGACAGATAACAGTAGGGCCGCTGAGCCTGCAGCGCCTAGTACGCGTCTGATTACACTCACTCGTTGAATCCTCCCGAAAGATTGGGTTTTGCCCAGTGCTGCACACTGCGCGCTCAGAGTTCTGGACATGTCATCCTGAATCTTCAGAACCAGCTATAGCAAACGT
Organism: uncultured Granulosicoccaceae bacterium; assembly: GCA_938003855.1. Taxonomy (GTDB): domain Bacteria; phylum Pseudomonadota; class Gammaproteobacteria; order Granulosicoccales; family Granulosicoccaceae. The sequence goes on from CALKXD010000062.1 coordinate 9,332, forward strand.
CCTGCAAACCTGCTGTCCGCATGGGTACAGTTTACCCGACTATTGTGCCCGTTGCTGTCCCGGGACGGCAGCATAGAGCCCATTTCCACCCGGAACCCGTTCACAATTCCGGGTTACCTGCAAGCATTTTTTCATTGACAACGGCAATGTTGTGCTCCGGGGGCGACTGGCGTAACCGGCCAACCGGCAAATGCGCCTGAATCTGATGATGATAGATGCGCACCCCCTCCTCCAGGCTCGACAATCGCGGCGGACTCCAGGCGCTTGATTTCATCGCGTTTTGTAATTGGCCGACAAAATTATCGTCTTCCTCAGCGGTCTCACTGTTGATACGAACATTCAGGTAGCGCGCAGCGCGGGTCTCGCGTCGGTCGTCAGGCAAGGCAAAGGTACGGGATAAATAGCGGGTGGAGTCTGGTGATTCGGGCAGTGTCATGTAGATTTCCATCATGTCCGGATAAAACCCGAAGATCAGGTTCGGGAACAACTGGAAATAAAACCACAGCTTCTGACGCTCGGGGGGCAGATGGTCAAAGTCGGGCAACAGTCGCTGATAATGACGCACACTCCAGGCTTTTGCGGGCTTGTCACTAACGGTCCCGGTTGAGACCATAAAGCCGTCCTGCATCGTGTCGCGATAGTCATGACCATACAGTTGCTGCAACGACGGATGCCCCACCGGCACATGATAACCCTCGTTGTCGATATCGTGGATGGTCTTCCAGTTAAACGGTTTACGTTCCTCGGTTGCCGCATAGAACGGCTGCAATTGCTCGGGCAGATAGGGCTCCACACTGGCCTGCAGCGGCGCTAACTGACTTTGCAATGACGGGCCGCCACCACGCAGACGAATAAATACAAACCCCATCCAGATCTCGTGCTCGACCTGCTTCAAGGCAATGGTACTTTTATCGAGATTGGTAAAGGTCGACGCGGCAGGAACCCCTTTCAACCTGCCATCGAGCGTATAGGACCAACCGTGAAACGGGCAGATCATCGCCCGTCGGCAATGGCCACTTTGGCCGCTGGCCAGGCGCCCGCCGCGATGCTGACACACATTATGAAACGCATTCAGTTGACCGGCCTCATCCTGTATCACCAGAACTTGCTCATCAAACGCATCGAAGGTCAGGTAGTCACCGGGCTTGCTGAAATCGCTGATGTGCCCAACCAGTTGCCAATTGGGCTTGAACAAATGTTCTACTTCTAGCTTGAAAAACTCTGTCGATGAATAAGTCCATGGCGACAACAGGTCTGAATACTCGGATTGCGGCATCAGGTGGCTCTCAGGTGGCTCTCAGTTGGTGTAGATTCGCAGGCAACGCAGCAATGCGCTAGCTGTGGTTGATTTCATCATAGGTAAGTTGCAATCCTTGCCGCAGCATGACCACCAGATCATCGATCTGTGCTTTACTGATAACCAGTGGCGGAGACATCACACACATCGAATAAATCGGTCGCACTATCAGGCCCAGCGCCTGACAGTGCTGATCGATACGCTCACCAACCGACAACGCGTTGCTGTCAGTGATGAGGTCATCACGACACTCAACACAGGCCATCAGGCCCTTGCCACGCACGTCGATCACCATCGGGTTACTGCGCAGGGTTTGCAGCTGTTGTTGAAAATACGGGGCAATATCTCTGACATGCTCAAGGATTTGTTCGCGCTCCATGATCTCGATGTTTTTCAGCGCGGCAACACAGGCCACCGGATGGCCGGAATAAGTAAATCCGTTGGCGAAAATCTCGTGTTCATGACCGAGGTCTGCCAGCTCGTTAAGCAGACGATCAGAAATCAAAACCGCACCAAGCGGAATATACCCGGAGGTAATGCCCTTAGCGGTGGTGATGATATCCGGCGTCACGCCAAACACGGCCTCACTGGCAAAAAAGTGCCCGAGCCTGCCAAATGCGGTGACGACTTCATCGGCGATAAAGACGATATCCTTGTCACGACAGAGATTCGCACAGCGCTGAAAATAATCATCGGGCGGCACCACAACACCGCCTGAGGCCAGTATTGGTTCGGCAATAAATGCCGCAATCGAGTCAGCCCCCAGTGCGTCAATCTTCGCCTGCAACTCGTCGATCAGCAGATCGCAGAATGCAGTCTCTGACATACCATCGGGGCGATGCAGCGGATTCGGATCACGCACGTGATGAAAGCGTTCGTAGTCGTGGTCGAGAAATTTTTTATCTTTCGCTTTGCCGGAGGCCGACGCCGATAAATAGGTACTGCCGTGATAGCCGTTTTCACGGCCAATGACGTGCTTCTTACCAGGTCGGCCCAGTAGATTGTTGCGAAAGCAGACAAACCGCAATGCCGTATCGACCGCGGTCGACCCCCCGGTGGTGAAAAACACATGATTGAGATCACCGGGGGACAGTTCAGCCAATTTGACGGCCAGATCTCCGGCCGGCTCACTGGCTAAACTCCACGGACTGTTGTAGGGCAGTTGCATGATCTGTGCGGCCACCGCATCGGCCATTTCCTGTCGACCATGGCCGATATTCACACACCACATACCGGCCGGTGCATCCATCAGGCGATTACCGTCAGAGTCATGCACGTAAATCCCGTCACTATGAGTTAACACGGTACGCTGATTGTTGTCGAGTGTGTTCATGTCATCCCAGGGATGAATAAACTGATTGTCTTTTTCGTGCAGAGCGCTCAACGGCGTTGAGTTTTGCAGCGAATGTTTGTCGCCCATGGATACTCCGGAACAGTCGATTGTATACTTCTACCATGAAGCCCCAGTCAGAGAAACCAGTAACTGCCCATGCGTGATCCCCGCTACGACATCCTGTTCGACCCGGTCAGCATCGGTCCGGTCACCGCTCGCAACCGCTTTTACCAGGTGCCGCATTGCTCAGGCATGGGCCGCTCCCGCCCGAAAACGCTCGCCGCGATGCGTGGCATGAAGGCCGAGGGCGGCTGGGGGGTCGTGTGTACCGAATATTGCTCGGTGCATCCGACATCGGACGATGCTGCCTATCAGTTTGCCACCCTGTGGGATCAAAGCGATATTACCGCCAACGCATTGATGGTCGACGCCGTGCACGAACACAACTCGCTGGCCGGTGTCGAGCTATGGCTCGGCGGCAACTATATCTCCAACTACGATTCACGCACCCCGCCTCTGGGGCTGCAAAGTCGTCCGTCAACGCACGGCATCCATCCGGTACAGAGCAAGCGCATCGATAAACGCGATATTCGCAACCTGATCCGATGGCACACCGATGCGGCACGCCGCGCTGTAGAAGCCGGCTTTGATATCGTTTATGTCTACGCCACCCACGGTTATCTGCTGTCAGAATTTCTCGACGCATCGACCAACGACCGGCGCGACGAATACGGTGGCAGTCTGGAAAACCGTGTTCGCATCGTCCGTGAATTGATCGACGCGACACGCGATGCGGTCGGTGATAAATGTGCCATCGCAACACGCTTCAGCGTCGACCTCAACGACCCCGAAAGCTATGACGCATTTGGCCTGCTCGCCGAACTCCCCGACCTGTGGGATCTCACCGTCAATGACTACGATATAGAAATGGGACCTTCACGTTTTGTCAAAGAGGCAGCGCTGGCCAGCGACGTCGGTAAAGCAAAAGCGCTGACCACAAAGCCGGTGGTTGCCGTGGGCCGCTTTACCTCACCCGATACCATGGTTCAGGTTATTCGCAACGGCACTCAGGATATGATCGGCGCCGCACGCCCGTCTATTGCCGATCCGTTCCTGCCGGACAAAATAGATCACGGCCGTGTTGACGATATTCGCGAGTGCATCGGCTGCAACGTTTGCTACTCGCACAACTCGCTGGGTATCCCCATTCGCTGCACGCAAAACCCGACCATGGGTGAGGAATGGCGCAAAGGCTGGCATCCGGAAAAAATCACACCCCCGACACCGGCAACGGCCGCCGGGACAGTACTGATCGTCGGTGCCGGCCCCGCCGGACTGGAAGCAGCGCGCGTCCTCGGGGAACGAGGTTACGACGTTATGCTGGCGGAAGCCAGCACCGAAGTCGGTGGCCGCGTTGCACGTGAAAGCCGCCTGGCAACGCTATCTGAGTGGTCGCGCGTTGCCGACTGGCGAGTCGGACAATTAAACAAATTAAACAATGTGGCCCTGTACCTTGATAGCGAAATGACCGCCACCGATGTTCACGATACCGATGCAGAGCACGTGATAATTGCTACCGGAAGCCACTGGACCACCGATGGTATCGGTAGGCACCTCTACACACCTTTTAATGGCAACACACATCCTTCTGTGCTGTCAGCAGACACGGTGATGAAAGAACAAACACCTGGCCATTATCTTATCTTTGACGACGATCACTACTACCTGGGGCCGGTGCTGGCGGCTGAGTTGTTGCGACGCGGTAACCAGGTCACCATCGTTAATCCCATGGGCCGGTTGTGCGACTGGGGCAGACACACCGATGAGCACGGCGCTGCCAACAGAGCGCTTTACACCAGCACAGCGACGATCGCTACAAATCAATTGCTGCATGCTGTCACTGACAACGAAATTACCACCCGTTGTGTATTTTCTGACAGGCACTACCACTACACTGCGGATTACGTGGTGCCACTGACGCGGCAGCAGCCAAATGATGCGCTATATCAGGCGTTACTCAGCCATACAGATGCCGGCAAACTCAGCTCACTGCATAGTATCGGCGACTGCCAGGCGCCCGGACTCATCGCACAGGCGGTCTATGCGGGGTATCAGGTGGCGATAAATCTAGGTCACGAGTCTCCAGAACAGGGTGTTGGCTTTAAACGCGAAATGCCCTGACTACCAACAGCATGCGGTACAGTGAATTGTGTAGCCTTACCGATACTAAACAGACCGGCAGTACCGGCAGTAGATAATTTACCGCACAACACACCCGATCACGCCACGCAGGTAACAGGGAGGGGAATATGTCGACCAACTACTACAATGTGTTTATAGAAGTGGCAGATGATTGCAGAGCAACCGAAAGCACATTTCCGCCAACAAAAGGCAATGCAAAAACAGTCGCTAGTCTTGAACATGAGCTAATCAGCAGCGGTCCCTACCAGCACACTTCCGATGACGTCGTATTCCGTGTTTATGCTATCCGTAACGCTATTGCAGAATCAGCGCTGGCAGTAGCACGTGAACGCTACTTCAGCAACGGCCGTCCCTGCTTTCGTGCCTCCCCGTTGAGTAAAATCTATGGCAGGGGAATACACAGCAACCGTGACGGTAAAATTGCCCTGGTCGGACTTGGCACAGAACAATATAGTAAGCTGCTGCACGATCCGGATGTAGAGAAAAAGAAAGCCATGCGCAGCAAAAAGCGATGAACACACAGCTTCTGGCTCCAGTTGCAAAACGTGGTGGTCTTATCTCAAGCCATCACCCTGATCATAACAAATTTTTTTCCTCTAACCTGACCGGAGTACCCGACAGATGAGCACCGAGTGGATTCCCAGCCAGCGCTACCCGGACCCGGCTATTGTAAGCGTCGATAAATCGTTCGACCAATACAAACTGCCGCTTGCCAAGGTTGAACGCCTCGCCACCGGCATGCGCTGGTGTGAAGGCCCGGTCTGGTTTGGCGATACCCGCACACTGATCTGGAGCGACGTACCGGGCAACTGTATGTACAAATGGGATGAGCAAAGCGGCGCGAGCAGTGTGTTTCGACAGCCCTCGGATAATGGCAATGGCAACACCCGCGACAGACAGGGTCGACTACTGACCTGTGAGCACCTTAACCGCCGTGTTGTGCGCACCGAGTATGACGGGCGCATTACCGTGATTGCCGATCAATACAATGGCACCCGGTTAAACTCCCCCAACGACATTGTCTGCAAATCGGATGGTTCGATCTGGTTTACGGATCCGGTGTTTGGCATTCTGGGTTTCTATGAAGGCGAGCAAGCCGAACCTGCGATTGCAGCCAACGTCTATCGCATTTCCGCCGATGGCCATATATCCATTGTGGCAGAGGGCATTGAGCAGCCAAACGGACTTGCTTTCTCACCGGATGAGTCAATCTTGTACATTGTTGAATCCCGCAGCACACCAAGGAATATTCTAGCCTATGACGTCAACGCTGACGCCACTATAAGCAACAGGCGTATCCTCATCGATGCCGGCCCAAAAGGCACACCGGACGGCTTTCGCGTCGATATAGATGGCAACCTCTGGTGCGGCTGGGGTATGGGGGAAGCCGGCCTGGACGGTGTCCATGTGTTCAACCCGGATGGCAAATTGATCGGCAGAATAGATCTCCCCGAACGCTGCGCAAACCTCTGCTTTGGCGGATTGCATCGCAATCGCCTGTTTATGGCTGCCAGTACGTCGGTCTACTCGCTGTTTGTAAATACCCGCGGGGTGGCGGGCGGCTGACCCCCCCCCTACGCCCTGCCTTTTTTCTGCGCAAACTTAACCCCGGCATGATTATTGCACCCTGACCGCCTCTGATCAGGCGGGTCCGTTGCTCGCCGACAGCCTGAATCGCGTTTGCGTCAGAGACTCCGGCGACCGACTCCGGCGACAGGCAACCTCACTGTATCGCGGTTCCGGGTAAACCGGATTAACAGACACAACAGACCCGGACCATTGACCGCCACAAACGAACCAATCAGAAGCAGAGTACCACTGGGTCACATCGGCCGGCTGCTTAGCCACTCGGCCTATGATGAAGCATTCCTGACGTATTCCGATGGCTATGTGGTTTTCGACGGCGACGGCTTGTTATCTGCGTTCTCGAGCAACTTCCCGCAGCTCTATCCACCGATGATGGATGATGTTCGCCTGGGCATAGGATTTCGGGATTTTCTGCGCAGCTTATACACCACCAAAGCCATTCAAAATCTACCGCACGTTGACAACATCGATAGCTGGCTGGACACCCAGTGCCAGCTACTCGGTAAACCGAACTACTCTTACTATCACCACCTGCACGACGGACGCTCACTGGAACTCCGCTGCCATAGGGTCAGCACTGGTGAGTCATTGTTTATCGCGTTTGATGTCACCACCCTGCACAAGCAACAGGACGAAATACACACCAGTCAGGCAAACTTCTATTCATTTGCCGCACTCGCCTGTGACTGGTTCTGGGAGCTCGACAAAAACCTCTGCTATCGATACCACTCGACCCACCGGGCACCCCCATCAGGCATTGATACCAGTGCCATAATCGGCCAGCCGCGCATTGCATCAATGGAACATCGAGTAGTACGCGACGAGGCATTTGAACAGCACAACAAAACACTGCGCGAGCATCAGCCTCTCGATGTAACACTCACGTGGCTGCAAGACAATGACCGTAAAATGTACAGCCGCATCAAAGCGGAGCCGCGCTTTACGCGACACGGCGTCTTTACCGGTTATTTTGGCGGCGGTACGGATGTCACCGAGCAAATGCTGCTGAAGGAGCAACTGGAACGGCATGCCCGGTACGACTACATCACCAAGCTATTAACCAAACGGGCCTTTGAAACCGCGTTGAACGAAGCCCTGTCAAAGTGCCGCACGCGCAAAATGCAGTTTTCCCTGTGCATGATGGATCTGGACAAATTCAAGGCGGTTAATGATCAAAGCGGTCACGCCGCCGGTGATGAGTTACTCAGACAACTCGGGCCGGTCATTAAAAACCACTTTGGCGAAACCGCCATGATAGGCCGAATCGGCGGTGATGAATTTGCCGCCATCATTGAATGCAGCGTCGATGATGCCGAACTGCGCGTCAGCCAGTTCATCAGCATCCTCGACAACAATCCGTTCCGGTGGAGAGAACGCAGCCACCACGTTAGTGCCAGTGCCGGCGTGGTGCAACTCGATGGCAGCAAAACTGCCGCTGAGATGATGTCTTGCGCAGACGAAGCGTGCTACATCGCCAAGCAATCCGGTCGCGGCCGTGTGGTTGATTTTCACCACCCGGACCGCATTGTCACAGCTCAGACAGAGGCGAATGCCAAGGCCGCATCCGAAGCAGCATCACCAACCCGATCAGACAATAAAATGCAGCCAGTGGTGGCACTGGTGATGGACCATCTGACGGACGAAAAACTGGCGTTATCTAAAACCATCCGGGAAAAACTCAAACCGGCCGGTATCGGCTGTTTTACCCTGATTGTCGAACACAGCACCGCAGAGGTTGACCACAACCACCCGGACTCAAACTACCTGCAGAGCCTTGCCGTTGATGCCGTCATTGCATTTGCCAGTGGCACAGGTATCAGGCTGGGTTTGCCAGAGTTTCGACAGGTAATTAAAAATTTCAGTCACCTGCCCGTCGTCAGCCTGGGCGCGGCACTCGATTCAGTCACAACTATCGCCACTGACAACGAAACGTCTGTTCGTGACATCATGACTCACCTGATCGACGATGTCGGTCGTCGGCAGTTTGCTTTCCTACGCAGTTGCGACGAAGACATCGACTCCATAGAAAGAGAGCAGGTTTTTCGTGACGTACTCGCCGAGCGCGGACTGCCTGTTATCGAAGAGCGGATAGTGTCAGGCAATATCTGTGATGCCGCAGCCTACCGGGTGGTATCAGATTTAATAGACTATGATCGCGCTATCGATGCGATTGTCTGCTGTGACGACAACACCGCAATAGCCGCCATCAGAGCGCTGCATGATCACGACCTGGCCGTGCCGGACGATGTTGCTGTCTGCGGATTCGACAGTGGCCAGCACAACCATGAGTCGCGCTACGCCGTCACAACGGCACGCATCGACAACGATACACTGGCGAGCACCGCCGCCGGCAGAATTTGTAGTTTGTTGCAACAGACATCAGCGCTAACACTGCCCCCTGTAAAAATTCGAATACCGGCGGAGCTGATCATCCGTGCGTCGACTCAAACGAGTCCATTGATAGCATCGGACAACTCACCCGATACAGCCATCACCCACGCCTGTGGCCACATCAAAGATCTGCTGACAAGACTTCAATCCACCCGTGATGACCGGCAAACGCCACTCTATGACTTATTCGAGTCGGCTTGTAATCAGGGCAACACAGCGTTTGTCGAGCAACTGCAATCGATGCAAATCAGTACACATTCAGACCAGCACAGCACGCTGCGGAATCTGCGCACCGCAATCCACCAACTGTTTGTTGCAATCGGTAACACGCAGTCTGTGCCGGCGGGCTTCACGCAACTGGGCCTGGCCGTGCAGCAGATCGATGTTCTGATGAATAACTACTACAATCAAAAATCACTGGAGTCTCAGCGCAGTGAAATGCTGCAGGAGAATTTTTTCCAGCAACTATCGAGCTGCCGATCAGTCGCAAGCCTACCAGGCTTTATCGATAGTGGATTCTCAAAGGTCGGCATCAGCACGGCGTTTCTGGTGCTCTACAGCAATCGCCGCGACCTTGTCGGGCACCACAACACACAACTGGTCTATGCAAGAGAAAACGCCAGGCGCACCGCGGACAGTGACACCAACTTTGCCGCCGAACAAATTCTGCCGCAAAAATATCATGCATCGCTGTGCAGTAAAGAACTAGTGATGCTGCCATTGTGTACGCTCGACAACCACTACGGCTACCTGTTAGTCAGCCACAACGACGCCACACCATTGCAACTACGCGCGATCTCGAACTGCATAGCCACCGCTCTGCACAATATCAACCGTATCAGGGATAAAGAACAGCATACCAACGAATTGCGCGAGATCAATGGCGAGCTCGCCAAGCGCACAATGTATGACTCCACCACCGGCCTGCCAAATCGCACACGATTTATTACCGAGTTCGAGCAGACAATCAGTCGTAGTGAAGATAGATCAGCCTCTTTTCCACTATTGATATTCAGCATTGATACCAACGCCATTCCCGACAACCCGTACCAGAGACAAGACACCGACTCGCTATTGCGCGCACTGGCAATTCGGCTGACGGAAAACACCGGTCCTACAACTACAATCGCGCGCATCGGCGAGCACGACTTTGCGATCATCGCAGAGGGTGACATCGACGCCGCATCGCAACTGGCCGCACAGGCGCTAAAGAGCATCAACGCTCCCTACCCGATCAATGGCAGGCAAATCCGCATAAAGACGAATGCCGGCATCGCCATTTACCCGACGCACGGGGTGACCGCCGATGAATTGGCTGCAAACGCCTATACCGCACTACGCCACGTGACCGGCTCCGCGTCATCTAACACGGCAATCTTCAATACAGCCATGAACGCGTCAGTTGTCAATAAATGGCAGCTCGAACAAGACATGCACCAGGCGCTGCTCCGCGGTGAGTTTTACCTGGTGTATCAACCACGGGTGTGCACAACCAGCGGCAGGATTGAATCATTCGAAGCGCTTATGCGCTGGCAAAAGCTGGACGAGTCTGGCAATCCCGGAGAATCAATCAGCCCGTTAACGTTCATCCCGATCGCCGAAGAAAGCGGTTTTATCGCAACACTGGGCAGGTTTGCGCTGGACCAGGCCACGTTGCAGATCAAGGTTTGGCAGTCGCTGAATCTACCAACCAAAGTATCGGTCAATCTATCCTCCAGGGAATTACTACAGGATGATCTGGTCGAGCAAATTCAAACGACACTGCAAAAACACAGTGTCACCGCCGGATCTATAGAGATCGAGGTGACCGAAACCTCAGCGATGAAGGATATACAAGGCAGTATAAAAAAACTGCAGGCGCTGCGTGACCTGGGGATCGACGTTGCGATTGACGATTTTGGCACCAGTTACTCATCTTTAAACTACCTCAAGCAATTGCCCGCCAGCCACTTAAAAATTGACCGGTCGTTCATCAAGGATATTAAATCAGCGGATGGACCGGACTCTACCGACAAAGCAATAGTGCACGCTATCGTCGGCCTCGGCCACAGCCTGGGATTCAGGGTTGTGGCCGAGGGTGCCGAAACCAAAGAGCAGTGGGACTACCTGGTAACCTTGGGCTGCGACGAAATACAGGGCTATTATTTCAGCCCACCGGTGGCCGCCGAGCCTGCAACCGTATTACTTCAACAGCAGACAGACACAAAAAAAACAGCCTGAGTCATTGCGTGGCTACGGCTACGTTGAGAGCTCACTCAGAAGGACAGGTGGTGATACTGAAATATCGTATTGTCGCAGTTGATCGTCAGTAATCACATAAAGTATACCATCGCGAGCAATCACATCGTTGCAGTTAACATCCCGAATCGACTCCACGATTACCGGATCAGCCGGGTCAGTCACATCAAACAACTTTATACCGGCAACATCATCGCAGACATACAACCGGCTGCCATCGACCGACAAACCACCGGGCCCTTGCATCGGCAGTGTTTTCACCAGCGTAGGATTGTAGATATCGAACAGATTGATCACGTCCATTTGATCGGCTACGCTAAAAAAATCACCGTCAGATTTGAGCGTGACATAAGCGTATCCGTTATGTGCGACCACCGGGTCACGTGCACGTGCATGAGTGAAGTCCGCAATGTATTGCGGCTGGGCCGGATTGCTGTTGTCTAATATATGCATACCGGTCTCGGCACCGATCAGAAGATAGTTGCCATACGGGAACAGAGTTTCTATGTCCCAGGCGACAGGCACCTTCACCCAGGGCGCTGGAGCGGCAGCATCGCTGATATCGAACAACTGAACCGTGCGGCCGGATATCGCATATAAATAGTCGTCAACAATTGTCATGCGGGCAGTTGACCCGCCTTGCCCGGTAACACTATTACCGTTGTCCGAAGAGCTACCAGACTCCGAACAGGCTGCCAGCAGCCCGAACAGCGAGGCTATTGATAGTATCACCAGCACTTTAAAATTATTCATAAGCCACCACCACACCACGGTTCTGGTCAATTTCGGTGTAGTCGAAATAGACATCATCGGACACGTTCTGGTATTCATCCCAGGGGAATATGTCAATCTGGCGGTTGGCCTCATAGATATTGTCCGGATCGCTGAGGTCCAGCGTGACAAGATCAACGTAGCTGTCAGCGTAAAGGAAGTTGTCGCGGATGCTGATTTCGGTGTTGCCGGGTATTTCTATAAAGGCCAGATTAACCGGGTTTCGGGGATCAGTGTTGTCAAGGATATGAATGCCCGCATTGCGCTTGTTTAAAAACAAATAGTCATCGTACAAGTACAGCCGCTTTATCGCACTAAGCGGTCGGGCGTCGACCACCGCTACGGAGCGACGCAACTCTGTATAACTGAGGTAAACCGGACTTACGCCGCTGGATCCATAGCAATCCGACCCACAACTGGCGCTGATAAACAGGCCTGAGAATCCTGCGAGTGCCACAGCGATTACCGTATCTGAAATTCGACGCCGCACCACATCCCGATGCAGCAACGCTATCGAGACCAACACACCACTGAGTGCGCCTGCCAACGCCGCGAGCAGGTCGGCGGGGTCAGTAATTCCGAGGGTAAACTCGGCGGTGGCCGTCATCAGCAGCATCACCACCGTGGTGATGACGGCGTTTCTTTTCGCGAGCAATCCAAACGCCAGCAAACTCCAGCCCAGCATGTGCGCAAAGGCGGGAAAAGTGCCGGACGTCGGATCACTGAGGGTTACTCGATACTCTGCAAACCAGAGCCAGTGTCGGGCGAGCAGATCACCGTGCCATCTAAAGAGCAGGTAATAAAACGCGCCGGCAAGCAGTATCACTGCCGCGCCGACGATCAGCGCTTTGCTGCGGGCACTGTGTCGAGCTGAGATTGGTTGCATCAACGCCTCGGATAAAGCTCTCTGGACTCACAAGAATAGCAGAGCCTGACGATGTCAGGATTTACCGCACCGAAGGAAGCATGGCGACCGGCGTTACTCGACGGTCAGGCCGTATTGCAAAGCACTCTCCTGCAGCAACTCCCACAGCGACAATGCAAATCCACGCGGCAGAAACAGCTCATAGCCATCAGCGGAGCGCCACAGGGTGACACCCACATGATGAAATGCAGTACTGGCGACACTGCCAACCGGAAACGAACTCTCGCGCAGATCGATCGGCAAATAGCCGTTCAGCAAGGTAGCCGCCTGAGGCCCTGTTATCCGCAACTGGGTTCTCGAATGCGACAGATCAAGCACCACGGATTGCTCGGCATCCAGGCTCTCTAGACTGACGCCATGCACCCAGAATTTCAGTGGCTCAATGCGCAGCACGGAGGTATCCCCGGCTGTGACCGACTGGCAATAACCGGGCATCGCCGGCAGATTCAGCGATTGCGTCGCACCGGCAAAGGCAGATTCGACGGTATCCGGCCAGACGGCGAGTTGCCATAGCACCAGATCCGACACCTCAACAATACTGACACCTTTTGCATCAACGCCGAAGTGACCTTTCTGATAGTGGCCATCCAGCGCCGAAACCCTGGCTGTATTGATATCACCCATGCATGCGCTCTCCTGATGGATCCACCATATGCGGTGAGACTATTTCTACTTCGACGTTACCCTGCCGTACCGGATCGGCGGCGACCAGTGACTTACCCTGCCAGGGTTCATTGCCACCGGCGATATAGCCTAGGCCAATCCAGTGCCCTAGCACCGGTGAGTGCGTCACCGCGGTTATCCAGCCTTCCCCGTGGCCCTCGACTTTATCGGAAACACAGAGAATTGAACCCGCCTTGAATTTTTCATCACGATTTTTAGGGTAGATCCCGACCAGCCGTGGCCGATCTTCTTTCATCATCTCGGGGCGTTTGCGTAAAACATTGCCAATGTAATCTTTTTTATCCGATGCCATTTTACCAAGTCCCGCATCATCGATGGTGGTGCGACCGTCCAGCTCGACACCAGTGACGTGACCTTTCTCGATACGCAATGCACCCAGAGCTTCAGTGCCATAGAGACAACCATCGACATCGTTTGACGCATCGTTGAGTAAGGTCATCAGGCTACCGGCGTAGTCCGACCCGACATAGACTTCATACGCCCTTTCACCGGAGAAACTGATACGGGCAATCCGGCACGGCACGCCGTTGTTCAGGGTGGTTTCAACAACTCCCATAAAAGGCAGGTTATCGTTGGTGATGACATCGCTATCGGCCAGACAGGCTTGCAGCACCTGTCGCGATTTGGGACCAGCTACCGCACACCCGGCCCATTGTTCAGACACGGAGGTGACATGAACTTTCAGGTCCATCCAACGCATCTGTAACAGCTCTTCAAGCCAAACCATTACTTTGGCGGCATGCGCTGTTGTGGTTGTCATGAAGTAATCGGTCTCGGAAAAACGCCAGGTGGTGCCATCGTCCATCACCATACCGTCGTCACGCAGCATGATGCCGTAGCGGGCTTTGCCGATAGGTAGTTTGGCAAACGCATTGGTGTAGATACGATTGATAAATTCCGTCGCATCCGGCCCCTGAATAGCGATCTTGCCCAGCGAGGTCACGTCGCACAGACCGACGGTCTCACGCACGGTTGTGGTTTCCCGGATATAGGCCTCGGTAATGGTTTCACCACTGCGGGCAAAATACCACGGCCGCTGCCACAGACCAGCGTCGGTCATGGTGGCGCCGTGAGCCAGATTCCAATCGTGCATTGGCGTGCGTCGCAGCGGCTTGAAGTGAGACCCGAATCCGCGTCCGGTTAACGCACCGAGACTGATCGGTGTGTACGGCGGCCGGAACGTAGTGGTTCCAACATCCGGGATATCCTTACCGAGCGCTTCGGCCATCAACGCCATACCGATGATGTTGCCCATTTTGCCCTGATCCGTGGCCATACCCAGCGTGGTGTAGCGCTTTAGATGCTCAACCGAGACAAAGCCTTCCTGATGCGCCAGCCGCACATCCTCGGCAGTCACGTCGTGCTGAGGATCAATAAAACATTTGAGTTTTCTACCCGGCACTTTGACTTCATACAGGGGCTTGATCGGGTTCTCCCAACCGCCCGCTGCCGGCGCACTGAACTGCGGCGCTTGCTGTTGCAGACCTGCAATCGCTTCACTTGCCGCAGCGCGGCCGGAGTCTTCGCAATCACTGGTACCCCAGACACCGGTGGCAGAGCCTGCCATGGTGATTGCTTCACTGCAGGGTGCCGGTACGAAGCAACAATTTTCAGCGTCCCAGACGGGTCGCACACCGCGGTGCGATAATAAATTAACCACCGGTGACCAACCGCCGGACACCAGTAAAAGATCGGCATTCAAGGTGTCAGAGACAGACCAGCCATCGCTGTTTGCAGTGGCTGTTTCAACGCGTTGTACGGCCCTTTTGCCCAATGCATTCAATGCAGTGGCAGCGGTTTTCAGCTCAACCCCTTTAGTTTTCAATAAGCCTGCGATGGCATCCGGTACAGACGCCCGCGCATCAAGCAATGTGACCGCAGCACCGGCTTTGGCAAGGTTTAACGCAGTGCCATAGGCCGAGTCATTGTTGGTGGCAATAGCGATATTTTCACCGGCCAGCACACCGAATCTATTCAGATAGATATTTGCCGCACTCGCAGACATCACTCCGGGCAGATCGTTATTGCCAAAGGCAAAGTGACGCTCAAGCGCACCACTGGCCACGATAGTGTGCCTGGCACGCACGGTAAGAAATCGCTGCCGGGGCAGGTGGTTGTCCGAGGCAGGCAGGTGATCGGTTACACGCTCAAGTAAGCCGGCAACGCCATAGTCATACAAGCCAAAAGCGGTGGTCCGGGTCATTGCCCGACCACCGGCTTTCTCTAACGCCGCAATCGCCTGACGGCGTCGATCTTCGGCATCTGCGCTGCCTTGATTGAGATAGTCACCTCCGAGTTCAAAGTCCTGCTCGACCAGTAGCACATCAAGCCCGGCCTGCGCCGCACTGATAGCAGCGGTAAGGCCTGCCGGTCCCGACCCCACCACCAGAACATCGCAAAAAAGATGGCCATGTTCGTAGTTGTCGGGATCCGGTTCACGGGAAGCGGTACCCATGCCGGCCGCACGGCGAATCAGTTTTTCGTACTGCATCCAGATACCGGTGCCTTTTTTACCCCACTCAAACGGCGGAATACCCATAAAGGTCTTATAGTAAAAACCGGCGGCAAAAAATTTACCGAATAGATTATTGACCGCACCGAAATCATTGCGCACATTCGGCCAGGCATTTTGTCCGCTGGCACTGAGACCACTGAACAGTTCCTGCATTGTCGCTTTAACATTGGGGTCACGGCGCGCACCCTCGCCGACGGTGACGATCGCACCGGACTCCTCAACACCGGCAGACATCACGCCACGCGGCCGATGGTATTTAAAGCTGCGTGAAAATATCTGCTCACCGTTAGCCAGCATTGCAGACGCCAGCGTATCACCGGCAAAGCCACCGCACTGCTTGCCATCCCAGCTAAAGCTCACCGGGGTGCTGCGATCTATAAGACCGCCACTCGAAAGCCGTTTTGCTGTCACTGCTTTTTCTCCAGTACACGAGCCACACCTTCATGGGCGGCACGCACCGAATGAATCTCGTGCGTCATGGTATCGCGCTCTACGAGTATCCACTGCCGGCAACCGCTGACATGCTGCCAGCTTTCCGTCTGCACACCGCGAATGTTCTCGCGTTGAAATACAGCGTCAAGCCAGTCTTGTACCGGTGCGTCAAGAGCGGGATAAACAATACTACCGTCGCCACCATAGCTGAACTCGCTATGGTCGCGCTCTCCACAAAAGGGGCAATTTATACGGATCATTGGCGTTTCCTATCCGTGTAGTTTCGGGTCAGGGCCGGCGCCGCGTTCATCGATATTGATGCCGCGTTCAAAGCGTTCGAGATTATGATTGGCAATACATTCGTGCGGGCGGTCGTTGGCGATCAGATCGGCAAAGTACCAACCGGACGCCGGACTGGCCTTAAAGCCACCATAGTTCCAGCCAGCATTTAAATAGAGATTCGCCAGTGGTGTCTTACAGATAAACGGTGAGCCATCCATCGACATATCCATCACACCGGACCAGTGGCGTAGCAATCGCACCCGGCCCAGGCAAGGCAGAATCGACACCGCACACTCGGCAACGTCCTGCACAATCGGCAGATTGCCGCGCTGCGCATAGGATTTATACCAGTCAAGATCACCGCCAAAAACCATTCCGCCTTTGTCGGACTGTGAGATATAGAAGTGCGCCCCGCCGACACCAAACACCACCACTTGATCAAGCAGTGGCTTGAGCGGTTCACTGACGAATGCCTGTAACTTGTGGGACTCAATCGGCAGCGTTGAAAACCCGGCCATTTGCCAGAGTCTCGAGGTATTGCCCGCTACCGCAAAGCCTACTTTGTCGGCGGTTATTCTGCCGCGACTGGTTTCGATGGCGGTGATGCGATCACCATCACGGGCGGTACCAGTGACTTCGCAATTTTGCAGAATGTCTACGCCAAGCTGATCAGCCGCACGCGCGTAACCCCACGCGACTGCATCGTGACGTGCAGTTCCGGCGCGTTTTTGTACCGCAGCACCGATGATCGGGAAGCGCGCATCAGCGCTATAATTTAGATGAGGTACTTCAGACATTAATCTGTCGCGATCCCAGATCTGCGCATCCCCGGTACCGGTCAGACGCATGGTGTTGTAGCGTTTAGCCGCGCCATCTACCGCCGCCGGACTGTGCAACAACGAAATATGCGAGCGCTGACTGAACATCACGTTGTAGTTGAGATCGTGACTCAGGTCTTCCCACAGCTTCAGCGAATGCTCATAAAACTGACGGTTGCCCGGCAGATAATAATTCGACCGCACAATAGTGGTATTGCGCCCGGCGTTGCCCCCGCCGATCCAGCCTTTTTCAACCACGGCAATGTTTTTCTGTGCGTGGTTTTTAGCCAGGTAGTAGGCCGTAGCCAGACCATGCAAGCCACCACCAACAATCACAATGTCGTAGTGTTTTTTGGGTTCCGGATCACGCCACTGGCGGTCCCAGCCTTGCTGTCCACGCAGGCCGTTGCGGAAAACACTCCATGCAGAAAAACGCGTCATCTGTGGTCTGCTCTGTTATTGACCGAGTCTGGCAACCGAGGCCGCAGCATCGGTCGCATTGTTACTACTCGAATCTTTCGCCAGCCAGCTATCAGCATGTTGCCCATGCCGGTTACTGCCTGTCCCGGATGCGAGTAGTTTCGTTCCATGGCACTGTATCAAAGGTATAGTGTGACAGAAGCGATACTGCGGCTGCCTCCGTTTCAGCGGCTTATACTACCTGAGTCGTTCCAGTAATTGGCGTTGCGTACGGTAATTTAAGACACTTGCCGGAACAATTTTTCAGGTGAATGTCGGAATAATGCGAATCAAAGGCGACCTCAGAATAAGTGCTCGCCGAACCATTTTCAGACCACTGCATCGACCCCCGCTTTACGGAGTCGCCGAGTCTTTTAACTCCTGCTCCACCAGGGCTACCCAGAACGACGAACCCGCGGTCAACGCGGCATCATTGAAGTCGTAATCGGCGCTGTGTAACGGGCGTCCATGCGACCCCTCTGTGCCGTTACCCATGAGCATGTAACAGGCGGGCCTGGCTGCCGCCATATGAGCAAAGTCTTCAGAAAACAGCTTCGGCTCGCAATCGCCATTGACGTTGCCGCCACCCACCAGTTCACGGGCTGCAGCGGCTGCCTTGTGCGCCTGCCCGGCGGTGTTAATAGTAGCGGGAAAAATAGTGTCGTAGGTAACACTGCCACTGACGTCATGGGCAAGACAGATACCCTCAACAATTTGCCGCATGCGCTTTTCGATAGTGGCATTGATGTCCGGTGTCAACGCACGCGCATCGCCTTTCAGCAACGCATTGCCGGGCAGAACATTGCGCCCTCCGTCGGCAATAAACTCGGTCACGGATACCACGCCGTTTATACCCGGATTTAATTTACGCGACACGATAGTCTGCAGCGCATTAACGATCTCGGCGCCGACCATAATCGCATCCACCCCCATGTGCGGCAACGCTGCATGACCCCCACGCGCCTCGATAGAAATTTCAAACAGGCTTTCACTGGCCGTCAGCGGGCCTGCCCGGGTCGCGAAAGTGCCTAATTCCATGCCCGGTATGTTGTGCAGGCCATAGACCGCGTCGACCGGGAACCGGCCAAACAGATCGTCGTCGAGCATGGCTGGAGCACCCAGGCCGTGCTCTTCATTCGGCTGAAAGATAAACACCACCTTGCCGGTAAATTCACCCGACTGCGCCAGATACTTTGCCGCACTCAGTAACATTGATGTGTGACCGTCATGACCGCAGGCGTGCATGACACCGGCGCTGCCGGAGCGATAGGAAAACCGGTTGAGTTCGTCTATTGGCAGCGCATCCATATCGGCGCGCAAACCGATACTGGCAGTGCCATTGCCTTTTTGCAGAACGCCGACCACACCAGTGCGCCCCACCCCGCGATGAACGTCCAGCCCGAACGATGCGAGCAACTCCGCCACGCGATCCGATGTGCGGTGTTCGTTAAAACCCAGTTCCGGGTGGGCGTGGAAGTCCTGCCGCCAACCCGTGGTTTCATCAAGCAATGACTCTGTTTTCAATCGATAAGCTCCAACGGCAAAGACTCGGCAGGTAGGCAACAACGAGGCATGGAATGCACCGCAATATATCGCAGAATCATCGGCAGTGGAAAAGAATCACGCCCTCTGCCGAGTCAGCCGGCAGCAACAAAAATAGTCCTGCCAGACGTCAGCATAACTTGACAACTCACATTAATGCATGCATTAATGTATACATTGTACAATACACCAAATAACCCCACGACACTGGAT
>CALKXD010000063.1 GCA_938003855.1 uncultured Granulosicoccaceae bacterium
ATCGTATCGGTTGAAAGCACCAAATATGACACGCTGTTTCATGTGGAAGTGAGTGCGGCCACGCGTCGAGAGCGGGTCAACGAAATGCGGTCACTGGCTGGTATCGGTTCGGTGTTTACGATTCCGTTCATTTGCCATTGACCGTCTGCCCGTAGCGGCCAGCAGACAGGCCGCGTTCAAATGGATCGCCATCGCAAGCCGATGGCGACCCGCTGTACCCTAGACCGGATCACGTACTGCCAGTGATCCTGCGCGGCGTCGCTGCAGCCAGACGATCAACGCCAGTACCAGCAATGCAGGAATATAGAAAACTTCCTTTGGCATGCGCTGGGACGGGGTTTTGACCTCTGCGATCTGCACTGATTCGTCACCATAGAAATCAAACGACTTACCGATAGTTTCGAAGAACGGTGTGCCAGGGAACGGCTCCTCGATGCGTGTCTGTCCGTCCTCAATGGTAACTGTCAGTCCGGCGTCCTGCAGACGCTGTGCAGCATCGTCTGTTGAACTGCCGCCCAGCGGCACCAGAATTGTGGTGCTGCTGACTTCGCCGGTGTCAAAATCCGGACCGCTGACCACCATGGTGACCACGCCGTTGGGTGTGGTTTCACCCACCACTTCATAGACTTTGGCAGGTTGCACGCTGTTGAAGGGTGGAGCGATTTTATCGAGCCAGTATCCGGGTCTGAACAGGGTAAAGGCGATCAGCAGCAGTGCCGCAGACTCCCACAGGCGATTGCGGGTAAACATGTAGCCCTGCGTTGCCGATGCGAACAGCAGCATCGCCAGCACGGCGACAATGAACACAAAGATCGCCTTGTAGATCGATACGTCGATTAACAGCAGTTCGGTATTGAATATAAACAGGAACGGCAACAATGCGGTTCGGATGTCGTAGGCAAAACCCTGGATACCGGTTTTGATGGGATCGCCACCGGAGATTGCTGCCGCGGCAAATGCCGCCAGGCCTACCGGTGGAGTGTCGTCCGCCAGAATCCCGAAGTAGAAAACAAACAAGTGCACCGCAATCAGTGGCACGATCAATCCGCTCTTGGCACCCAGCGTGAGGATAACTGGAGCCATCAGCGACGACACCACAATATAGTTGGCTGTGGTGGGCAGGCCCATGCCGAGAATCAGGCTCATAATCGCCACCAGAATCAGCATCACAATCAGGCTGCCGCCAGACAGATACTCAACAAACTCACCAACCACCTGATGCGCACCTGTCAGAGAGATGGTGCCGACGATAATGCCGGCTACGCCGGTGGCAACCGAGATACCGATCATGTTGCGTGATCCGGCGATCATGCCGTTTTTGAAATCGGTCAGGCCTGTTTTAAAGTGCGTGATGTAATTGCCGGTGCCTCGAAACAACGATTTAATCGGGTTTTGCGTGATAGTGATGGTAATCATTGCGATGGTGGCCCAGAACGCAGACAGCCCCGGAGACAACCGCTCTACCACGATGCACCAGATAAGAATCACAATCGGCAGGATGTAGTAGAGTCCGGTGATTGCGGTGGCGCCTGCATCGGGCAGTTCGGTGATCGGAGCGTCCGGGTCGTCGACCACCAGGTCTGGGTGGCGCGAGGCCAGAAACAACAGAACCAGATAAGCCAGTGCCGCACCGCAGGCAACGATGGTGAAGGCCTTCTCGGGCATGCTGGTTTTTATCCAGCCGAGTCCGATATAAACTACTGCCGTCAGCACTGCCAGTGCGATGAATCCCATCAGAAAGCCCATCAGCTTGCTGGCCAGCGTGACGCTGCTCGGTGGTTTGGTAAGTCCCTTGAGGTCCATCTTGCAGGCTTCAAGGTGAACGATATAGACCAGTGCTATATATGAGACCAGCGCCGGTAGCAGCGCGTGCTTTAATATTTCGGTGTAGCTGATGCCGGTAAATTCTGCGATTAAAAAAGCAGCCGCACCCATTACCGGTGGCGTTAGCTGACCGTTGGTCGATGAGGCGACTTCGATAGCGCCGGCTTTCTCGGCACTGAAGCCGGTGCGCTTCATCAGTGGAATGGTAAAGGTTCCGGTCGTGACCGTGTTGGCGATAGACGAGCCTGAGTACAGGCCGCTCATCGCTGAGGCGACAACAGCGGCTTTAGCCGGACCACCACGGTAGTGACCCAGCAGAGCGAAGGCAATTTTGATGAAGTAATTACCGGCGCCGGCTTTTTCCAGAATTGACCCGAATAACACGAACAAAAAGATCAGTGAGGCTGACACTCCGAGCGCCACACCGAACACCCCTTCATTCTGCATCCAGAAGTGCCACATGGCTTTACCGAAGGACGCACCCTTCCACTGGATTGCTTCAGGCAGAGATTCGGAGTTGCCGAAAAACACATAGCTGACGAACACCAGGCCGATGATCAGCAATGGCAAGCCAAGTGTTCTATAGACCGTGATTCCAAGTACGATCATGCCGGTCGCAGAAATAACCAGATCAGCCGTGGTTGGCAGGCCGGCTCTCACAGCGATTTCGTTACGGAAATAGGCAATGTACAAACAGCAGACGATACCGACTAACGCCAGTAGCCAGTCGTACCAGGGGATATGGTCGCGTGGCGAAGATTTGAATAGCGGGAACGCCAGGGCCGCGAGGAACAGGCCGAACGCCAGGTGAATCAGTCTGGCGTCCGAGTTGGTGACGATCAGCTTCAGCCCGGTGACATCGGCCAGATAAAATGGCAGATTGGATGCGATGTAGAGCTGAAATACTGCCCACAAAAAGGCGACAGTCAGTATCAGCTTGCCTTGCCAGCCGTGCGGGTCGCGACCACCGGTTTCGATGTCGGCGACGAACTCGTCCAGCTGATCTTTTTCTACTGCGTTTCTAGCCATGGTTTTCCTCTCGCTTGGGCCGAATCTATGTAGTGCGGAAATAAAAAAAGCGGATCAACTTGTGGTCAATCCGCTTTGAGTTACGTCGGGTGTCCGGCGTAGATTACATCCAGCCTTTTTCCTTGTAGTACTTGATCGCACCTTCGTGCAAAGGAGCAGACAGGCCGTCTTTGATCATTTCTTCTTCTTTCAGGTGGGCGAAAGCCGGGTGCAGCTTTCTAAAGCCGTCCATGTTTTCGAATACCGCCTTCACGACGACGTAAACCACCTCAGCAGGAACGTCAGAGCTGCTGACGAAAGTTGCGCCAACACCGAAAGTGTTGATGTCGGTTTCGTTGTTGTACATGCCAGCCGGGATAATCGCTTTACGATAGAAAGAGTTGTCAGCAACCAGCTTGTCGATTTCAGCGCCATCAACATTCACCAGGTGGGCATCACAGCTTGCCAGTGTTTCCTGTGTCAATGCAGAGGGATGGCCAACCAGCCAGAAGTAGGCGTCAATTTTGTTGTCGCACAGGGCGGCACCGGTTTCAGCGGATTTCATTTCGGTTGCGAGTTTCAGGTCGCCGCGTTCCCAGCCAAGTGCTGATTCGATAACTTCCCAGGTGCCACGTGTGCCGGAACCGGCGTTGCCTATATTCAGGCGCTTGCCTTTGACATCTGTAAGCGTATCAACGCCGGAGGCATCACCGGCGATTACAGTGACTGGCTCCGGGTGTACGGAGAAAACGGCACGGAGGTTTTCGAACTTGCCTTGGTCTTCGAACTTCGAAGTGCCATTGTAGGCGTGATACTGCCAGTCAGACTGGGCAACACCAAATTCCAGTTCGCCACTCCGAATAGTGTTGATATTGTAGATTGAACCACCGGTAGACTCTGCAGAGCAGCGAATTCCATGCTCTTTGCGGCCCTGATTTACCAGTCGGCAGATAGCACCACCAGTAGGGTAATAAACACCGGTCACACCACCAGTGCCGATGGAGACGAACTGTTGCTGCGCAAAGGCAGTACCGGAGGTAGCAGCGGCAGCGGTAAAAGCTGCGGCGAGTAAAATGCGGTTAGTTTTCATACGTTATATGTGTCCTACGTTTGTGAACGATGCAGAATGATCGTTAACCTGTAGTGAAACATTTTTGCGTGTAGATTGGCAAATTTCCATCCCTGATTGTTAGGAGGGACAAGTCAACTTGTGGTGTTGCCGGCCGGGATGAGGGTTCCGAACGTGAACCGGATCCGGAATTGTCGCGCAATTTACTTGTTCTCCGGGGATTGCCCTGGCTACAGCAGTTGGCTGAAACCCGGGTAACCCGCCTGGTGCAGGGCGTAGCGGGAGCCGCTGTCACGCCAACTGCTGGCGGAATGCCAACGCTGCAGAAAATCAGCATGCGAGGTGACATGAAAGCCACCGATGGTTGTGATGCCACGCTCGAATAACGGGTCAGGCAGGCAACTCGCCGTGGGGCCCAGCATGAGTACCTGATTGGCGTTGCTGCAGTATTTCAGAATGTGATCGACGGTGTGGTTCAGCAGCGTGGTGCCGGTGACAATAATTTTATTGCAGGCGCTTAGCTTACTGGTGTCCAGTGTGACGTCGACTGAATGATCGCTGCGGACCAGGGTATCGTCGAGTTCGATCACCGTCAGGCGGATGCCCATCGCAGTGAGGGGGTCCACCAGTCTGCCGAAGTAGCCGACCATGCCGATGTGGTCCTGTGTTGTTGGTTCCAGAGCCGTCAGGGTGTCCTGCATTGGTGAGAATACCTTCTGACGTGCCAGCACATGCTGGCTGATGGCGTTGATTGCGGCTAATCCTAATGCGCGCTGCCAGCCTTCATCGCCTGTGTAAAGTGTGGCGATATCAATAGGGTTGCGACCTGTGAGTGTGCCGGTGATCGGATTATTGCGAAGGTTGGCCAGTGCACCGTCGAGTGCGACATAAGTCAGGCCGACAGAGCCGTCGGCCAGCGACAGTGCGGCAAAATTGTTGCGTCGCGCCGGTGCGCCGGCAGGATGCTCTGGTGCCAGATCAAAGCTGCTGATGGCAGGAATATCGATTCGCTGTGTTACTTCGCAAGCAACAGCGAGCAGATCGTCTGCAAGTGTTTTCATCGGGTAGATTTCTCCTGGCTGGCGCGGTTAGCTGCTGATGCCTGCCGATATGGTTTTAATGATACCGACTAAAGACATCACGATAAGTGCGGCCGTGGGAATCATCGATAACATAAATCCGCTGGCACGTGACGAGGGTTCAGTGACATAGGCCCGCCAGTAAATGAATCTGCCGATGATGTAGATCAGGCCCAGGCCTGCGACAATGGCTGCAGGCCAGTATTTAGCCGCGATAAACAGAGCAGGCAGGAACGCGACTAAGGTTTCGAGTGTATTAACCTGAACCCGGTACATGCGTTCAAAGCCGGCATCTCCGGTTATCGCCGGTGCTTTGAGTCCTGAGTCCCGGCGCGCACGACCTGTCATCGCGCCGAAGAAAAAGTACTGCAGTACAGAGATGATCGCTATTAATTCTATGTAGGGCATGACCGGTCCATTGTTGGCGGGTTATCAGTGTACTGCATACCGGGCCGGAGGAGACCTGCTGTCAATCAGCGGTTGCGGGATTATGTCCAGGTTGTCTGGCGGGTTTAGTCTGTGTTTGAGTGGAGAATAAATTCTACGATGCCGTCGATCAGTTTATCGGTCACCGGTATTGACGGGTCGGTGTAATATCTCGACTGACTCTGTTCGGATGTGGTAACCGTTTTCAGTGTGTGGGTCATGCCGTCGATAACAAGTACGCTGGCAAGGTCTGAGTGAATCGCTTGAATGGGCTCATTTTGGATCGGTATCTGGATATCAGCGGTGCCCGATACCAGCAGATGCGGAATCTTCAGTCTGTTGTACAACTGTACCGGGTCCAGTGCTTCCCACGAACGCAGATAGCGATGTACTTCGGGCCGGAAAACCGACTTCAGTGCGTCAGGTATTGTCGGTAGGGGTTGCCGGTGGCGAATGCTGTTTAGTATTTCTATCGCCTGACGGTATAACTGTGGCGCCAGGTTCTTCTGCAGTTGGTGCTCGAGTAGCGTGAATACTCTCAGCAGGGTGCCGGTAATGCTGATGAACCCGCTGGCGGAGGGACGTTGCAAAGCGGCCGCCAATGCCACCAGTGCACCTTCGCTGTGGCCTGCAAAATACACTGGCAGGTCCCGGTTGGCCTGCAGAGTGTCAAACCACAAACAGGCATCCTCAATGTAATGATCGATGGTCAGGGAGGCTTCATCGATGACAGTCGATGTGCTTTGCCCGACCCCGCGTTTGTCGATGCGCAGGCTTGCGATGGCTTTATCCGCTAAGCCGTGCGCCAGTAACTTTATACCGTCTGTTTGCAGGGTACCGGTGCTGTTGCCATTGCGGTCGGTGTGGCCGGAACCGGACAGCAGCAATACCGTCGCCACAGGGGTTGCCGGTCGGGTGACGGTGCCGTGCAGAGTGATACCGTCGGTGGTGACGCTGACGGGTATCTGCACCGTGGGCTGATCGGCTGATGCGCTTTGCGTAGCGGACTGCAGCGTGTTGGAGTTGCTGTCTGCGCTGTGCCGGCGGCGTGTCAAAGCATCTGCTCAGGCAAGCGCGACGTAGGCTTTACCGGCCGCCCGCCAGCCAAGCTTCAGGTGGTCGCGGAGTACCCACTGCACATAGGTGTTGCTGTTGGGGCCGGGCCAGTAACGATACTGCTGACACCAGGGGTAATCGTGTGGGGATGATTCGATGCGATCCGCCAGGGTGGCGGCTTGCTGACCGACCCATTGCTGCAGAAATTGCGGATCGTCTTTGTGTGGCCACACCCGCGCGGGCATCAGGTCGAGGTGCAGGTGACCCCAGCTGGTGCCGCCGGCCTGCTTGCTCTGCCAAACCTCCCAGCGGGATTCGTGGCCTGATCGGTCGATCGCAAACCAGTGATGCAGCGCAACCGCGCCAACGTAGGGTACGCGGGCGGCGAGCAGCGTCACCGTTGGGTGATCCTGGGGCAGTTTTCCCGATTGCAAGACGGTACCTCGTGGTTCGAATCAGGGTGTGAAACCTGTGTTTTATCACAGTTGTTGCGGCCATTAGCCTGAAAAATGGTAATTAGAGAGATAGTTACCGGAAATTCATGGCGGGTTAAATATAGTGTCGGATTGGGGGTTGTGGACAGATAGTAGGGTATCTTCTATCGGTAATTGGTTAGCCTGTTTTAAGGCACCGACACATGGAAATGCCTCATCGGATCTTAGACCAATCAAGCTGGAGCAATGGCAATGATTAGAGCAATAGTATTCGGAGTGCTGGCGGGCATGTCGGCCACGTCACACGCGACAGAGATCAATCTACAGGTCGCTAACGCCTATAACGAAGGCGTGGTGCGTTGCAGTAATTCGGAATGCGCAAGATACCTCTACGCCTGCTTTCGCAGTTATTCGTCGGGCACAATCGATGAATTCCTAAGTTGCGGTGTGCAGGCCTCCCGATTGAACGACGATCAGCTGGTGGTGGCAAATCCAACAAGCTGATTACCACAGTATCTTGCAGCCGGCAGGCGCGTCCGGCCTGCCTGCTGAAAAGCCCGCCTACTGAAAAGCCCGCCTACTGAACAGTTGATTGCCGGGCAGACCCCGGCGCCACCTGATCGCCAGCGGCGGCATTTTGCGGGAGCGTATTCACTTTGCGCGACTCCCTGACTATCCCCTCGCCATCTTATCCACTAGAATCACGGATTAGCCGCCGATTCTGATTGTTATGCCCAAGCCTAAGCCTCGCTACGAATACAACAAGCTCGGTAAGCGACTGCGTCGCAACACCGCCGAGGCCATTGTTGATTACAACATGATCGAAGACGGTGACCGGGTGATGGTTTGCCTGTCCGGGGGTAAAGACTCCTACACCATGCTCGACATGCTGCTGAGCCTTAAGCGCAGCGCGCCGATACAATTCTCTTTGACCGCGATCAACCTTGATCAGAAACAGCCAAATTTTCCAGAGCACGTGCTGCCTGACTATCTGCGTTCGCTGGGGGTTGATTTCCATATTATCGAGCGTGATACCTACTCGGTGGTCAAGCGTGTCATACCGGAAGGCAAAACCACCTGCGGTCTGTGCTCGCGCCTGCGTCGCGGCACGCTTTACGGATTTGCTGAGGAGCATGGGTACAATAAAATAGCGCTTGGCCATCACCGCGACGACATCATCGAGACACTGTTTCTGAATATGTTCCATGGTGGCAGCTTGCAGGCGATGCCGCCTAAGCTGCGCAGCAACGATGGTAAAAATGTCGTCATAAGACCGCTGGCCTACTGCAAGGAAAAAGATATAGAGCTATACGCGAAGCAGAATAACTACCCCGTCATTCCGTGTGATCTGTGTGGCTCTCAACCCAATCTGCAGCGTCAGTTAACCAAGGATATGCTCCGTGAGTGGGATAAAAAATTCCCCGGCCGCATTGAGTCTATTTTTACCGCAATAAAAAATGTTAAACCGTCGCAGTTGGCAGATCGGAACTTATTTGATTTTGAATCACTCGTTGCTGATGCCCGGGAGACGCCGGTGACCAACGAGCAGGTGCTGCGCTGGCTGCCAACAGGGTCGCTTACCGGTGATGTCTTCGGTGTCGACAGTGCCGTGACGGATACCGTCAACGCCTGAGGATTTTCTGCACTGAACATGGGTGCAAATGAGAGTGGTTGATCCGTTAGGGCTTTTGCCTGCAAATACCTGCGAGCACCGTGAAAACGTTTCCAGTAGACGCAGACGCCCGGTGGTTGGTTCAGGTGGCTTGCGAATCTGTCGGGTGTACCAGTTGCTGTAGAATTTCTGCGACGCTCGGAGCCTCGCTGCCTTGTTGGAAGCCTGCCAGCCGGTCGTATATTTTAGCAGCGCCCTGGTGTACATCACCGGGTAGGTCGGTAGCCTGCATTGTCGCTGCAATTTCACGCATCTCACCGTTGAAGCGCCAGGCTTTTTTCGCGGCGGTGCGACCCTCGCGCTCGCAAAGGCTGGCGAGATGAGGCTGAGATAGTGCCCACTCGTTGAGCAGATGTTTTTCGATGCCGTTCGCTTTGGCGAGCGCCCGGGATAAAAGCAATAAGGCACTGTGCCCTTTGGTGTAAGCGGCATAGGCCATTTTCAACGCTGATGCATCACCGACATCTTCACTGACAGCAATACCCTGCAGCATAGCGTCTTCAAACATCGCTTCGACTTCTTCTGCTCTGGCGCCGGACAGGTAAAGTCGGGTGGTATCCTGTTTTTGTGCTGGCGGGCCGATGATGCCGCCGTCAACAAAAGAAGACCGGCCTGCCTCAATGATGCTCTTTATAGTCGCGGTGGTGTCTGTCGAAATGGCGTTCGCATCGACATAGATGCCGGTAAATTCTGCCTCGGCCACTGATGTAGCAATGTCAATGGCAGCGTGCGGCGGACAAATAGAAAAGATTACCTTACTTTGCTTGACGACTGATTCTAGAGTGTTGACGTCAGTCAGGCCGGCCACGGTTGCACGCGTGCGTGATTCTTCACTGCGGTGGTCACTGGCCCACAAAACTGTGTGGCCGACGTTGATAGCACTGCTACCAAGGGTGACACCCATTGCGCCTGGGTGTAACAGCCCGATCGTTGTCGCCGTTGTCATTCTAGTCCCTTAGTGTGCATGGAGCCGATGCAGTACAGACGAACTCTGCCAGCCCGATAATAGTGATTCCATCTTATGAGCGCTAAACAGCCAGTGCCGTAAGGTTAGTTTCAACGTGTTGTCGCCCGGGTAGAGTCTGCTGAAATCAAGATGTCGATCCGATATTGGCATATCGCTACAGTGAGTATCACCTACCCTGCACTGATAGCTGTCATTAACACAATATCATCATCAGCCATGATCACCGCATTTGCAAGCTCTTCAGTCTTTAGTACTGTACCGTTATGCGCTACGTAGCAACGGCCGTTGTCGGGAATTGCGAGTGTATTGAGTAGATCCTGCACAGTGCTGTGATCGGCGATTTCTACATCACCGCGATTTCTGGCACTGCCCTCGGGCAGGTACCTGCCAAGTAGTCCGGTGGTTTTTACCGAAATAATCATAAGCGAGTGCTGTCCGGATCAGGGGTGTTTTATAATAGATTCAGGCGTGCCAATGTGGTTTTTGTGGGGACGCCTTGTTGATCCCAGCCACGCAGTTGATAGTACTCATCGAGCATTGTGTCCAGCTCACAGACGCGTCCTTTGGCGGTACCGCTCGGGGCCGGGTCATGCAACAGGCGTGAGGGCAGGGTATCGTCAGCTCTGCTCAACCCGGCGGCCAGATTAAAGCGGCGCTCAAGATTCCAGATTCGTTCACCGATGTGCTGGAGCTTTTCGCGCGTCCAGTCGCCCTCACAGGCAGCGTCGATTTGCTCAGCGTAGTCAGCCATGTCCCAGGAACCAGAGGTAAACAGGCACAAGCCGGTTGAATCGATGGTGGCGATAGCGTCCTGCGATACCTTGCAGGGTTCGGCTTTTCCGGCTGCTGTCTGATCTTCCATATCCTGTGAGAATACGTCGTGTCTGAGATGGCAGGCGCCGCGGTTACTGGTGGCATAACCAAGGCCCATACCCGGCAGTGCGCGGGAGTCGTAACCTGCGAACTCCTGCCCCTTTACTGCCATTGCCAGCTCGGGGTGGCCTAATTTCTCGCACAGCCGCTTTGAGCCCAGGCCCAGCAGTTTGCCAAAGCCTTCGTGCTTGCCGGTTTTCTCGGCCATGATGGTGAGCGACTCGGCGTTGCCAAAGTTAAGTGGTACGCCGTCCGTGTCGTCGAGTGTGATCACGCCTTTTTCATAGAGTTCCATAGCGGCGGCTAGAGTGACACCGAAGGAGATTGGATCCATGCCGTGTTCGTTCATCATGTAGCCGGCAAATGTCAGCGCGTCTATATCGTCGACACCGCACACCGGACCGAATGCAAATGCTGTTTCATACTCAAGGCCGCCTGAGGCATGCCAGTACTCTTTGCGATTAACGATGGTGAAGTGTTTTTGATCGATGTGTGCAACGCGGCCGCAGGCGATAGTGCAGCCGAAGCAGGCTTTGTTGGTCAGTAGATTGGTATGTCCGTTGGCGTTGGGTGTCACCATAGCCTCGGGGTTGAGTTTTTCTGTGCCTTCGAATTGTACTTCCTGAAAATTACGCGTCGGTAGTCCGCCGAATGCCTGCATGCTATCGATCATTGCGTTGGTGCCGAGTTCAGTGAGCTCTTCACGGGCTGGATCATCAGCGAGTTTTTTCCAGGTCCGGCGGACCACGTCCATAAACCGTGGCGTGTCTTCAACGCGGACTCCTTTGGTGCCATGTACGGCAATGGCTTTCAGGTTTTTAGAACCCATGACCGCGCCCACCCCACTGCGACCGGCAGCGCGATGCAGATCGTTGACGATGCAGGCATACCGTACACCTTGCTCGCCTGCGACGCCGATTGCCGCCACTTTGAGCTGCGGGTCGTTGTGTTTTTCATGAATACCGGCTTCGGTTTGCCATACCGTGGCGCCCCATAGATCGTCGGCCGGCAGGAGAGAGACTTCGTCATCGACAATATGCAGGTATACCGGGGTTGAAGCACGCCCCTCGAGTATCAGCATATCGTAGCCGGCAAATTTCAGTGATGCACCGAATTTTCCGCCGGAGTTGGAACAGGCGATGGCGTTCGTCAGCGGGCCTTTGGTGACTACCGCAAAACGTCCGCTGGTTGATGACATGGTTCCGGTTAGTGGCCCGGTGGCAAAGATTAGCATGTTCCCGGGGCTCATCGGATCGGTGCGCGGGTCCATACCCTCCCAGAGGTATTTTGTTGCCAGACCGCGTTCACCCAGATAGTCATTGGCCCACTGCATATTGAGTGGCTCGCGGTTGCAAGTGCCGAGCGTCAGGTTGACGCGTAATATTGTTTTTTGCCAGGTCATTTATTTTCTCCTGCCGTATAGAGGATTGCGCCAGTGGGGCAGGCGTCAACGCATTTGGGCTCACCTGCACATAAGTCACACTTGATTACTTTGCCGGTGCTGGTGTTGTAGTTTATGGTGCCATAGGGGCAGGCCATTGTGCACACTTTGCAACCAACGCACTTGTCGTCAATGACTTCTTTAGCGCCTGTCTTCTGATTGATTACAATGGCATCGGTGGGGCAGGCATGCAGGCACCAGGCTTCTTCACACTGGGTGCAGGTATAGGGCACTGCAGTTTTGCCATGTTCAAACTCAAAAACTTTAATACGTGACTTTGCCGGGTTGAATAATCCTTCTTTTTCCAGTGAGCACGCCATCTCGCAGAGAAGACAGCTGGTACATTTCTCGGGGATCATCTGCAGTGCTTTTATCATGGCGTTATAGTGCTCTGAAAACGGTGGGATGTAGGCTTTATATTTTTCTGAGTGTAATTAATCGTTGCTGTGGATAATACTTTTATGAGTGGCACCCGGGCTCTGCGGAGATTACCCGGGCTCTGTCGAGATTACCCGGGCTACTGGCAGAGGGTACGGCACAATACACAGGGTTGCTTAACCCGTATCGCCAGTGTAAAGGGCTGTGTATCGTTCTGGCAATAATCGATGTGCAGATGTTCCTACCTGAACACAAC
>CALKXD010000064.1 GCA_938003855.1 uncultured Granulosicoccaceae bacterium
ATAACAACTGAAATCTCCCCCCGGGGAATTTGCGTAAACCGGGCGGCACGTGGAAGGAAAACAGCTGATGACCTACAAAATATTATGGGCTCCGTTGCGGTGGACCGAAGACCGGCATATCGAGCCCGACAGTGTCGGGGAACACTGCCAAGCTATTCTGGCGGACACTCTCGAAGAGATAACCACAGTACAGTGGCAGACCTGTGATGCGCTGGTCAGTCTGACCGATGTACCAGAGCCGTATCGGAGTCAGGCGCATAACTGCAGGATCTTTGTCACTCCCAAAGTCGGCTACGACAACATTGACATCAAAGCCTGGGCTGCGCGAGGTGTCCCGGTCTGCAATGTGCCGGACTACGGCACCATGGAGGTGGCTGATCATGCGATTGCCATGTACTTATCGCTGGTGCGGGGGATTACTTATCACACTCGCCAGTTAATTCAGTCGCCAAGCGAAAACTGGCAGCCGATAGGCTACAAATTCAGTCGGCGCCTGTCGACCAGCTGCTTTGGTATTGTCGGGCTCGGGCGTATTGGTATGGCCACCGCGTTGCGTGCCAAGGCCTTTGGCATGGACGTCTGCTTCTATGACCCGCATGTTGAGAACGGTCGGGACAAAGCGCTGGGTGTGCGCCGTGTGGAAGATCTGGCAGAGCTGTTCGCACAGTGTGATGCAGTCAGTCTTCATGTGCCGTTAAGTGCCGAAACTCACAAGTTGGTGAACGCACAGATACTGGCTCATGCTAAACCCGGTCTGGTCCTGATAAACACCGCGAGAGGCCCGGTGGTCGATCTCGATGCATTATATGACGCGTTGAAGTCCGCGCAACTGGGGGCTGCGGCACTGGATGTACTCCCTGAAGAAAAACCAGTCAATAGTGAGCACCCGTTGCTAAAGGCCTGGGTGGACAGAGAACCCTGGATAAATCATCGTTTGCTGTTGACGCCACACTCGGCGTTCTATAGTACCGAAAGCATGTACGACATGCGCTTTCTGGGCGGTCAGGGGGCTGCGCAGTATTTGACAAAAGGTGTGCTGCGCAACTGTGTCAACTCCGAGTACTTGTAAGTCCGGTTGATGGCCTGGGTTCTTGCAGTCGTGTCGAGAGACTATTATACTGTTTATACATACAGTTATCGTTAGTCTTGAGAGGGGCGGCTAAATTGACACCCGTGCAAATGCAGTACATTGTGAGAATGGTGCATAAAATTAAAGCATGCATGGAAAAGTGCGAGGACACACGCAAAGAAGCTGTTGAAATCGTTGGACACAAACGGCTGGATGAAAACACCCGTATCACGTTAACCGTGGTGGCCGACCCCGATGCCGGCTTTCCTGCACCGTTGCAATCACACGGTGTGGGCTTTACCAGCAAGGCTGAGGTTGCTGATGTTGCATCGCCGGCAAAACTTCGTCATCAGCACGGTCGCACTGGACGAAGCCCGTTTCGGTAAGACAGCAGTGATGTGTTTGACTATGTCTGCCTGCGGCTATTGTGTCCTGGCAGAGTGGCTGTGGTGCAGGCCGGCTTGCGCTGTGGGATTGAGCCCTCAGCAGATGTCCGGGGCTGTGTTTAACAGGGGCCGCTGCCACCGGCCGCTGAACATTAGAGCAATCCCCGGGTGGATCACCAAACCTATTTAGCAGGCTGCTCTCCGGTCGGGTCTGTGCGTGTTTGCAACGCTGCTAACGCCAGAGTCTTAAGGCGACACCGTACTTAGTAGGTGTAGTGACAGTCATCCAGGTAATAACAGCCGTGACTGTCAGCATGCCATTTTGTGCTAGCGGCGGGTTTGCTTTACGCATTGTGTCTGCATAATGACTGACCAAAATGGTGCCGCAGTGCTTTGCTCATGCTCTGTTATTTCGCGCCATTTTTTTTGCACGCAGCTTGCGCAAAATTTCCGGGTCAATCCGCTGTAACAACACCATTAATTAATTTTATTGGTGTGCCCGGCCCAATACCGTTCTGTTGTCAATAAACCGTCCGTCGTGATGGCATTTTGCTTTGCTGCGCTGTCAAAGCTCCGGCATTGATTGACATCTCCACGGTTTAATTATTGCTGTGGCTATTTTTCTATTATAAAGATTTACTGGGATTCTACCCTCGTATCCGGGGTATCAGTGAGTCTGTGTTTGAGTTCATTGTGATTCTCGCAGGTACGTTTAATGAAGAAATGGTTTAGTTCCGTCTTTGCTGAAGTTCGGTGCAGTGGGTGTGCGGATAATGTCACTGCAAAGTCTGCTGACAAACGGCAAATGTCGGCAGGCTGGCTGGCAGCGACCTCCGTGTCGTTGCTTATGATGGGTGCTGTCAGTCAGGTCAGTGCGCAGGATTTCTCTGATCGAACCGCCGAACATTTGAGTGGAGTCGCTAACGACAGCACGGTCAAGGCGACGGATCTGGGGGATTTTGACGGTGATGGTATCGACGACATTATTATCAGTCGATCAGGCAGCGCGCCGATTCTGCTAATGAATGAAGCCGGCGTGCTGGTCAATCGCACTGCCGAGTATCTTGGCGCTGCCAGTTCTGCAAGCAATTCCAACTATGGTGAGACCTTTGATGCCGACGGCGATGGCATGACAGATCTGGTGTTCGGTCGGCTCGGCAGAACACCATACCTGTTTATGAATCTAGGTAACGACGGCAACGGCAACTGGCTCGGATTTGACACGGGGCGCGGCCTTGACGGGGCCACTAATACTCTGGTTATAGAGTCGGGTGATGTGACTGGTGATGGTGCGCCTGATCTTTTTGTGATTCAGGTGGAGCGGGCCAGTAACCGCCTGCTGGTGAACGACGGCAATGGTAACTTTACCGAGGACAGCGGCAGGCTTGGGCCATTGTCCGGTAGTGGTCACACCCGGGGTCATCAGGCTTTGCTGGATGATGTTGAAGGTGATGGCGATATTGATATCGTTTATATTGAGTCCGACTTAATTCTGTATATCTATTACAACGATGGCACGGGTAATTTCTCGTCGGGCCTTCGATCGCAGTTTAGAAACCCTGATAACTTTGCCTATGTGTTTGGTGCGGCCGACTTCAACGGCGATGGTATCTACGACTATCGACAGTATTCGAATCCGGCCCCGCTGGCCGAAATGTCAACAGGTACCTTTGATGCTAACGGCATCCCTCAGTACACCATCAGACAAGAGTCCGGCATGTTGCGTGGTAATCGCAAGCACAGCTGGGCGCACATGCGGGACATCGACGCCGATGGCGATATAGACTACGTTTTGTCATCAATGATGCGGAATTTCGGCGGGCTGTTTACCTCATCCGAAGGCCATCGTACAGAAGTTGTGCTGAACATGGGTGGCGATCAGGGCGGCCTGCCAGGTACTTTTACCACGTTTGTTGCCCCGGCCTGGGCCAATGCTGATTCATGGGATGCCCGCATTGTTGATGTTAACAATGACGGCAATATGGATATGTTTATCGCCCATCGCAATCGCTATGCAGTTTATATCAACGATGCACCACCCCGTGTGGTCAACATCAGTGCGGTGGCGGCACCACCGGTTGCTGTCGGCAGTGACACAGATTTTAGCGTAACGCTGCAGTCGGGAAACAATGTCAGCTATACCTGGGACTTCGGCGACGGTAGTGCCACTGAAACCACCACTGAAACGACTATCAGCCATCGCTACGCGGCGGCAGGGCGCTATCAGGCGACAGTAACGGCCTCTGACAGTCAGGGCAGCACGCAGGAAATTGTTTTTGTCCGGGTACACGACCCCCTTGAGAGCAACCCGCCAGTATCGTCAATGGACATTGTGTATGAGTCCCGCGATGATGGCGATCGCGTGTATGTGGTAAACCCGGACAATGACACAGTCACCGTGCTGCTGGCATCAACCGGCGATGTTCTGGCTGAAATACCGGTGGGTGATGATCCACGCAGCCTGGCCCTCGATAGCCCGGGAGTACTGTGCGTGGTCAATAAGGGCGATGCGACCGTCACTCGCATCGATACCGGAAGTCTGACGGCTGTTGGCAGTCTGGCATTACCGAGAGCGTCAAGACCGCATGGTATTGTGTTTGATGCAGACAAAGCGTTTGCTTATATCGCCCTGGAGGCGGTCGGAAAAATAGTTAAGGTTGATTTTGGTTCAGGCCAGATTGTCGCTGAGACGGAGTTTGGTTCTTCACCGCGTGAGCTCGGGTTAAGTGCCGATGGACTCAGCTTGTATGCGCCACGCTTTATCAGTCTTCCAGCCGACAGTGAAGACAGCCGGACACCAGCCGAATCAGGTGGCCAGGTCGTGGTCATCAATGCCGCGGATATGACAATCAACCGTACCATTGCATTGCCATACAACGAGCCTGACAACGACGTTGATACCGAAATCGAAGCGCGTGGAATACCCAACTACCTGCGTTCACCGGCGCTGTCACCCAGCGGCTTTTACGCCATCATTCCAACCAAGGTGGATAATATATACCGGGGTTCCATGCGTGACGGCAATCGCCGTGAGCACGATATGCTGGTCCGGGGTATGTTATCGCGGCTCGACCTGAATACCGACAGCGAAGATCTGACCTCGCGTCTTCACTTCGACAACCTCAGTCACCCGACGGCGGTGGCGTTTGGCCCAACCGGTAGTTATATTTTTACCGCTCATGAAGGCAGTCGCGTGGTTAAAGTGATCGACTTCTATAGCAACTCTATTGTGTCATCGGTTGCGGTAGAGTTTGCACCTCAGGGCCTGACGGTGTCTCCTGACGGCTCCCGTGTCTACGTGCATAACTACCTCTCGCGCAGTGTCAGTATTATTGACGCGTCAGAGCTCATGGGCAATCAGGGGGGCAACTTAAACCTGATCAGTAACATATCCACAGTGACCAACGAAGCATTGAACGAAACCGTACTGCTGGGCAAGCGCCTGTTTCACGATTCCAAAGATACCCGATTGGCTTCGCAGGAATACATCAGCTGTGCGGCCTGCCACGATGATGCAGGTCATGATGGTCGCGTGTGGGACTTCAGTGACGCCGGTGAAGGCCTGCGCAACACGATAGATTTACGCGGACGTGCCGGTACCGGGCAGGGTAATGTCCACTGGTCTGCAAACTTCGACGAGTTCCATGACTTCGAAAACGACATCCGTGAGATTTTCGACGGTGCGGGCTTGCTCAGCGATACTGATTTCTCCGACAGCTCAGCGCCGCTGGATGCCTCGACGCCAAAAGCCGGTCGCAGCGATGATCTCGACGCGCTGGCCGCCTTTGCGGCATCGCTGACCTCCTTCCACGACAGTCCGTACCGGACTTCAAGCGGTAGTCTGACTGCCGCTGCGGTTCGCGGTAAGGAAGTATTCCGCACAGCCGATTGTGCGCTTTGCCATAGTGGCACACCGTTTACCGACAGTCCGTCCGCGGTGGGTCATAACGTTGGTACGGTTGATAATGACACCGGTGGTCGTCTGGGTCAGGCGCTGCTTGACGGTGGCCACGATACCCCGACCCTGCGCGGTTTGTGGCATGGCGCACCGTACCTGCATGACGGCTCGGCGCAGACACTGCAGGACGCCGTGCTTGCTCACAACAGCGGTATGAACTTCGATGTAGCAAGTCTCAGCAGTGATCAACTCGACGACCTGGCCAGTTATTTATTGCAGATAGACGGGTCAGAGCCGCTGGCAAGCTCAATCAATGATTTTGACGGCGATGGTATCAGCAACGCGGTCGACCCGGATGATGACAATGACGGCGTCCCGGACGTCGATGATGTGTTCCCGGATGATCCGTCCGAGAGCGCAGACAGTGATGGCGATGGTGTTGGCGATAACGCTGACGCCCTGCCGAATGACTCTACAGAGACTGAAGATTCCGACGGTGACGGTGTCGGTGATAACGCTGACGCATTTCCACTGAATGCCAGCGAGTTCCGTGACATCGATGGTGATGGCACCGGTGATAACGCCGATCTCGATGCCGATAACGATGGCATCCCCGATGAACTGGAATCCGCGCTGTCGGTTGACGCGCAGGTGGCCAATGCGCTGAGTTCGTCATTGACCGCGTTTGAGTCGGCGTCTGAGGGCGACTGGGTTAGTGTCAGCGCAGCGGAGTATGACCAACTAATGCAGTCTCTCAACAATGCCAGTGCTTTTGGTACAGCGGAATCCAGTATGCGCAGCGGAACTTTCAATAACTTCGGCGGTGGTGCTATGTATACCTTTGGCCAGACCAACAACCCGTCGCCGTCAAACAGCCACTTTGTTGCATTTAAACGCGGCACAGGCAGTGCCGTCAGGGGCGGCAATGATATCGTGCGCCTGTCAGATAACAATGGTGCCGGCGGTTTTGACGCTGTAGGCAACCCGTTGCCGAATGGCGTGGTTGAAAACAACCAGGAGTATTTTGTTTTAAAGGGCAGTGAGTCTGTATCTTATAGTGTGCCGCAGTATCTGGGCTTCTCGACAGATCAGAATAATCCGATCTACTATCAGGCCAATGGTACCAGCGGTTATTACCAGCGCGGGAGTGTGGCAACCCTGCAGACCAATAACGCTGTGTTTGGCTGGGCACTGCAGGGCATCGCGGTGCCGACCAATGGCTCGACCACACTGGCGCTGGATGCAGACAATGATGGGCGTCCAAACGAGTTTGATCTCGACTCGGACAACGACGGCATTGCCGATGTCATCGAAGCGGGCGGTGCCGACGACAATAACGACGGTTACATCGATAATGCCGCGACTGCGCAGGCCAGTCTGACATCACCTCTTGACAATGATAATAACGGCGTCGCTGATTTTCTGGAAGTAGGCAACAACACTCTGATCGAAAACCCGATCACCGATACCGATGATGATGGCTGGGACGATTCTGTCGACGGACAAATTGGCAATAGTCCGGTGACACCGACGACACCCACCACACCGACGACACCCGACGGCTCTGCACCGAGTAATCCGAATGGCGGCATGCTGGTCGATGGTAACTTTTCGGACTGGGATGCAATAACCGCTTACGCGACTGACCCGAATGATGTCAGTGGCACAAACAACACACTGGATCTAGCTGTCGCAAGCATCGCCCACGACGATGACAACCTCTATATCCGTTACGACAACCATGCGCCGGATGCGGCAATGCTGACCTGGGGCTACAGCGTGCAACTCGACACCGATTCAAACCCGGCGACTGGTTTTAAGGGTTTTGCCGGTGAATTACCGATTGGCGTGGACTATATGATCGAAGGCAGCACGTTGCATCGCTACACAGGTAACGGTAGTGACTTTGCCTGGGGACCGGGCGTGTCTTTGACAGCGGTTGTCGGTGCCAGAGCGGTGGAAATGTCGGTACCTCGGTCATCCATTGGCAGTCCGGACAGCCTGCGTGTCTTTCTGTTTGCCAATAACGAATCAGTCAATGGTACATCGGTTGATTTTTACCCCGATGCTGCAGGCAACATCGATGCAGATCCCGCCGACAGAAGCTTTGAGTACTACCTCGGAACCGACGCCGTGACACCGGTGACGGAAGGGCCCAACCCACCGACACCCAGCACACCGCAGTTGGTTTTCTATAACCCGTCAACTATTTCGGTCGATGGTGATCTGACCGACTGGGCGGCACTGGATTCATTTGGTGAAGATCCGGATGACGCGTCCGGTACCGGCAACACTATTGATTGGCGCGAAGGATGGATGGCGCACGATGCGACCAACTTCTATATCGCCTGGCGCAATGATGAGCCGGCTGTAGTGTCCTGGGGCAACGGTATCATGCTCGATACCGATCAAAACCCCGGCACGGGATTCAGAGGGTTTGATGGCGAGCTGTCTATAGGGGTTGACTATCTGCTGGAAGACCGTGTCATTCATCGCTACACCGGTGCTGGAAATGACTGGGACTGGGTAGAGGCAGGTAGCATGGAACCGGTGATCTCCGGCAACAACACCGAGGTTCAGATAGCGCGGAGTCTATTCGGCAACCCTGAAGCAATTAATTTATTCTTTGCCGGCGACAACGAGGCAGTAGGAGGTACCGTGGTGGACTATTATCCGGATGAGGCGAGTAACCGGGCGGCAAGCTTTGATGATCGCAGCGTGACTTACTCTACCGTGGAACCCACCGTCACACCGACCACGCCAACAACGCCTGTCAGCATAGTGCTGGATGGCGTCATTAATGAATGGCCGTCTGATTCAGTGCTTGGTACTGAAGATGCCAACGACGTCAGTGGATTGAACACCATCGATTGGCGTAGCCTGAGGGTAATGGATGATAGCAACAATCTCTACATGGCTTATGAAAGCTGGGAGGTTGTCACTGATAGCTGGGGGTATGGTATTTACCTCGATACTGACCAGAACCCGGCGACCGGTTTCAAAGGGTTTGATAATGAACTCAGTATCGGTGCCGAGTACCTGCTGGAAGGAATCGATCTCAATCGCTATACCGGCAGTGCACAGAATCAGTGGTCGTGGGAAAGCGCGGGCTTGATGACAGTTGCCATCGCAGGCAACATCGGCGAGTTAAGTATCCCGAGAAGTGTTATCGGTAATCCGTCGAAAGTAGATCTGCTGTTGCGAGGTGACAACACCGCGGTCAATGGTGATGTGGTTGATTATCATCCGGCGATTGGCACCGAACTTGGCAAGTTTAGTTACACCTTGTCGAACGTGCAGGCAGATGAACCGCCGGTGCAGGCCGCCCGTGGTGGCAGTGGTGGTGGTGCCTTTGGTTTGTGGTCGTTGATTGTCGTTTTGCTCGCCGGATGGCGACGATCAGTCCGCCAACACCGGGTGGCCATGGCTGCTGTGGTAGTAGGCACAGCGCTGACCGTCACCGCCTGTGGTGGTGGTGGCGGCGGCAGTGTCACCAGTGTTATCACGCCGACTGACCCTGTGGACAACAACCAGAGCGGTGAAACCGATGGTAGTACGGACGGTGGTACTGATGGTAATACTGACACCGACGGGAACACCGATATAGAAACCACTACGGTGCCGAGCAATAACCCATCGTTTTCGTCGGTCACAGATAACGGCCCTTCGGCTAATGCATCGTTTGCATTGACCTTTGCCAGTGCGCTTGACGGTTCTCAGACGATTCCGCCTGTGGCAACACGCGCGGTTGGCGCAACCCGTGTTGCGCTGAATTCACTGACCGGTGAGCTGACCGGTCAGGTGCTGCATACCGTGGATGATGCTACCGGTGCGGTGATACGTGAAGGTGGGTCCGGGCAAAGTGGCGCTGTACTGGTGGTGTTACTGCGCCGGGACGATAACACTTACGTGGTGCCGGACAATACCATTTTGACACCGCTGCAGGTGGCAGCATTCAATGCAGGCCTGACCCATGTCAGTGTGCAATCAGTGACCAACCCTGACGGTGAGATACGCTCGCAATTGAGCAATGAGCCAGTCACTGCAGCCGTGCAGTCTGACCTTGATGATATCCAGGTGAAGGTCTTTTCGCCGGTTTGTTCCGGGTGCCATACCGGTGGCGGCTCTACGCTGCCGGGGATAATGAATCTCAGCTCGGCAGACGGGTCCTATAATGCACTGGTCAGCACACCAAGTCTGAATGAACCCGAGCTCGACCGGGTCACGCCCGGTGATGCAGACAGCAGCCTGATCATA
The DNA here is from genome assembly GCA_938003855.1 of uncultured Granulosicoccaceae bacterium. Lineage (GTDB taxonomy): Bacteria > Pseudomonadota > Gammaproteobacteria > Granulosicoccales > Granulosicoccaceae. Next base: position 9,611 of record CALKXD010000064.1, read on the forward strand.
CGCAAACTGGAAGGCACGCACGAGGTGGGATCGCAAATGCCGTTTCGCGGTAAGCCACTGGACACGGCGACTGTCGATGCCATTCGCGCGTGGATCGACGCCGGCGCTCAGCGCTAGGCGGTTGCACGGCAGTAGTCTTAACATGCCGGGTTACACCTTGGCGCAGGCAATATCGCAAGTGCTGTAGTAACCAAAAAATGCGCCCTGGCAGGGCGCATTCACAGTAGCCGGCAGTACCGGCATTAAATGTTGCCAGTATCGTAGTTGTGGTTATTTTTCCAGATGGCTCAGATCAGCAAACTCAAGCCCCAGGCTTTCGCCTATTGCGGTTGCCTCGGCTATGTTGCTGCTGACATCCTGCGGCCGGTGCGCATCTGAATTGGCGATAGCCTTTATTTTATACTCACTGGCCAGCTCCCAGAATGGCAGCCAGGGGTACATGCAGCGCACGCCTGCATCGGTAGTGATTTTGGGTTTGCGCAATCCATAGCCGTTAATTTCCAGCGGCACCTGCAGAGACTCTGCGGCGGCGAAGATGTCTCGTGATGCGTTTATCGTGTTGCTGTCCCAGGTATGGTAACAATTGCCGAACAGATCCGGGTGAGCCATAAATGAAAATAATCCCGATTCCATTGATTCAATAAAATAGTCAGCGTAGGCGCGTAGCCCCGCGACTGAATCAGCGCCCCCGTAACTGCCAACCCATTCGCCGTTCAACGGAAAATAGTGGGCAGCGCCAATCAGGTAGTCAAAGCCGAGTTCACCCAGCAGGGTGTCTTTAAAATAGGCATGGTATTCCGGTGCGAATTCGCATTCGGCACCTTTTAAGATGACCAGGTCTTTAAACTCGCGTTTGGCTGCATCGATACTGGCAGAGTACTCTGGCAACTCACTGTAAGACATGCGGATATTCGGCCATCGATCATCTGGCAGCGCGGTATGGTCAGAGATACCCAATACCTGCAATCCTTGCTCAACAGCCGCGTGGCAATAGTCTTTTACATCTTCACTGGCGTGCTTACAGCGGTAGGTATGCGTATGGTAGTTTTTGCTGATCTTCATGTGGCGGGTTGCGTTCTGCGGTGGCGTCAAAAGACAAGTGTGCGGTGTGCACCGTCGAGAATCAAATCTGATCAGTCACCGGAGCAGTAGCAGTTTGCCGGCTGTGGCAGTGCAACATGATAGACACGGCTGATTCAGCGACACCGGACATAGCGCTGGCATTAGCCCGGGTCCGGCTTCTTTCGCGTCGCTAAGAAGCCTGCCGTTGCTGTTGTTGAAACCCGTTACTCCGCCGGCCTTGTGCGGCCGGGTGATCATAGCGGGTAAAAAAATTCGCTAAAGAAAAATGAGCGTCTCCCGTTAGAGCGCGAGGATAGACTCAATTTGTCGTGTCCACTTGTATCGGGTGAGCGTGTCTGCACTGCCTGTTGGCGTGCCTGATAACCTGACCCGAGTGACGCGGCTGCACATTGTGACAAGCGCCCGTAGCGTTTCCCCGGGGTCCCGATTACCGGCGTCTGGTCAGTCGGTAGGCACCTCTGCGGGTGCGTCCTCTCTGGTAAACGTTTTCAGTCGTTGTTTTGCGCAGAGTAAGCGGTGCGGCGCACGCAATCTATGACACCACCTGCAATGGATGGAGAGGGTGTCAGGGCGTAAGTCCGGTCAGGCGTGGTGGTGTCTGACAGGGGGTGGTGCGTCTTTTAGTAGTCTGAAAAGTAATTGAATATTAGAAACGGATAGCTAATGTCGGTAATACGGAACCCAGCAACACGCACCTTCTTTCGTTGTCGGGCAGGCATCAGGTGACTGTGGGCGGTATCAACGCCGGGTTTCGAGCAGTCAGAGGATTGCCGGGAGGCTGTCGCGGTTTTCTCAGCGCAGCCGCTGCACCTTTTCGCCGTTCGGGACAGCAATGGTGTGGGCGGTTACCTGAACGATCCAGACCCTGGCTGGCCGCTTTGATGCTGCTGACCGGCAATGCGGTACATGGCGCTGCGGCGCTTCCTGATACCAATGACACGACTCGCCGGGCCAGCGCGGCACCTGTGCCCGGCTGGATAAATGCCGGTGGCTCCTGTGACACCAGCGATGCGAATTACTGGGGCTGGAGTTCGGCGGCCTGGGCCAACGGTTCCTGGCCACCTCCCACCGATGGACACACGTATTTTATGTCGTGCGGAAGCTGGGGTGAGGGGGCCACCGGAACCATCTCCGGGCTGACTCCCGGTGCTGACTATGTGTTTACTTTTTATGTAGCAGGTTTTCAAAGCTCTGATGGCTATGGTGCTCGAGTCAGTGATCAGTACCAGATAACCGTTGGCAATGAAAGCAGCGGCACAGTGGCGTTTGATTCAGAAGGATGGCTGCTACAGCGGTTTGTATTCACCGCTGATTCAAGCAGCGAAACCATTACGGTTTTTACGCCATCAAAATCACCCTATGGCATGACCCACTATAGCTTTGGTGGTGATGCTATCCGCCTGGACAACGACAGTGACTTTGATGGTATTTCAGATCTTGTAGAGGGGCTGGTCAACGATACCGACGGTGATGGTGTGCCGGATTATCTGGATACCGACAGTGACGGTGACACCATCCCCGATGGCACCGAAGACACCCGCAGCCCGCAACTGCTTGGTGATGACAGCAACAACAACGGTATAGACGATGCGATAGATTCGGCCATTACCGGTGGCGTCGACAGTAATGGCGACGGTGTAGACGATTTACTGCAGCCTTCAGACTCTGATGACGATGGCGTTGCGAATCATCTCGATCTGGATTCGGATAACGACGGCATACCCGACGCGGTTGAAGGGCACAGCGACAGAGACGGTGACGGTTTCGGCGACTACCTTGATCCCGACAGTGACGGCGATACCCTGTTCGATAGTCAGGAGGCCGTGCCGCAGGGTTCATCCAGTCTGGATGCAGACAACAATGGTGTGATTTCACTGTCGGAGAGTGGTGGTTTTGGCAGCAACGGATTGGCCGATGCGCTGGAAACTTCGGTTGATTCCGGACACCCTGACTACGACGGTGATGGCAGTGGTCCAGATGTGCCGGCGGGTGCCGGGGTGTTTGATTTCCAGGCGCCGGATACGGACTCTGACGGCGTTAATGATCTGGTCGATATCGACGACGATAACGATGGCCTGGCCGACACCACCGAAGATCTGCAGATAGCGCAAAGTGCTGACTTTCAGAGTACATCGGGATGGACCCTGAATGGCGTTTCGCATGATGCATCCCAACATCTGGTTAAAATAACCGGGGATACTTCCGGATCAGTGTCTCAGACGCTGCCGTCGGGTTATGCGGTGACTTCCGCTGAGTTCAGCTTTGGCTGGAATAACTCTATTTCCTCTGGCACCTCCGGCCTGTCTTCAACCCTGACGGTTTCTATAGGCGGAACCGCCTATGCCAGTTTAACCACCTTTGACGGATCAGACGGACAGGTAGCGGGGTCGCCAAACGGGGCGGGCTATGCGCATCTGAGTTTTCTCAACGGCGCTATTGGTGATGTCACCGGCAATGATGCATCAGGTGATACCCACAACGGCTACGATATTCCCGCCACGACATACCTTGCCTGGTTGCCGCAAACGCGGGTTCGTATTTACCTGCCTGAAGCGCTGACCTCGGACGGTCAGGTGTTCGAGATCGGCTTCCCTGACATGAGCGGTGATGATTTTGGTATTCACAGTGTCGGCGTGTACAGCAGCGCTGACACGGATTCTGATGCTGTGCCTGATCGCATGGATCTGGATAGCGATAATGACGGCATCAGCGATCTGTTCGAAAGTGCCGATGCGGCAGGTGTCGCCGATGATGCTAACGGCGATGGGTTTATAGAAGTCAATGAAGGGGTGGACACTGACGTTGACGGCTTGATGGATGTTTTTGAAGATGGCGATCTGACCATCAATGAAGGCAGTGACCCGGTGGACACCGACAGTGACGGTCTGCCGGATTATAGAGACCTCGATAGCGACAGCGACGCAATTCCCGACACCATAGAAGCACGTGCGACCGCAGGTTACGTCGGTAATGACGGCGATGTCGGCGATGATGACAATGACGGCGATGGTGTTATTGCTTTGTTTGACGATAACGACTCGGGTAGTGGTGCGTTTGGCGGCGGTCATGTGAATTTCATCGCCCCGGTTGATACTGACAGTGACAATACCCCCGACTACCGGGATACCGACAGTGATGGCGATACCGCCCTCGACGCGACCGAGGCGGGCACCATCGCCACGCCCCCCGTCTATAGCGATCCCGATGGCAGTGTTGATGATCCTGCCACCCTCGACAACGAACTGGGTGATGATACCGAGGTGGCCTATCGTGAAACGCTGGATAGCGATGGCGATGGCATCAGTGACAAGGCTGATCTTGACGACGATAACGACGGCATACCCGATACCAGCGAGTGCATTGTTGATTCGATCGAACCGCATCTTACCGCGTCAGCGACGGCTTATGCAGCGGCATCCGCAGATCAGTGGGTGGCGATAACCAAAGCAGAATACGATGCGATGGCGGCGGGCGTTGCCGGCACCAGCGTCTTTGGTACCGCAGAGGCCTACACCAAAACCGGCACGCACAGTAATTTTGCCGGTGATGCCATGTACACGTTCGGGCAGTCAAGTAATCCGTCGGGTACGGGGGTAACTGTGTATGCTTTTAAACGCGCCGGCGCCAGTGCGATGTCGGGCGATGACGATAGCGTTCGGCTGTCGGTTAGCAGCAATGGCAGCGGATTTACCAGCTACGGCAGTGCATTGCCGGCGGCCACTGTTGATAACAATGAATCTCACTGGGTGTTGAAAGCACCGACGGTCGTGCAGAGCTCGCCCGTGTATCTGGGCCTGTCTACCAACAATAACAGTTCGATCTATTACGATGCCAGTGATACCACAGGCCGATACGCGGCCGGTAGTGTTTCGACGGTAAGCAGTTATTATTATGGCTGGTCGATGCAGGGGCTGGCCAGTACAGATCTCGGCAGTGCCGCCGCGTGTACCACTGACATAGATACTGACGGCGACGGCCTAGTTGACCGTCTGGACATTGATAGTGACAACGACTATCGCTTTGACAGTCAGGAAGCGGTACCGGCCGGCACGGTCAGTCTGGATACGGATAACGATGGCGTTATCTCTGAGGCGGAAGCCGGTGGTTTTGGGGTTAATGGTCTGGCAGATAACCTCGAAACCAGTATCGATTCAGGTGTTGTCGACTACGATGGTGACGGTAACGGGCCTGACGCTCCCACTGGCGGTGGAACCCCTGACTTCCAATTGAAAGATGTAGACGGTGACGGCGTCAGTGATGCGGATGATATTGATGATGACAATGACGGCATCAGTGATTTTGCAGAGCAGGTCGGTTTTATAGACAGCACTGGTGTGTCTCCGGTGGCCGATGGGTTAGAAGATACCGCAGACTACCCACAGGGCTACTGGAACCTCAGCTACTACGCTGGTCATTCCGGTGTCAGCGGGTCGTCGTGGCCTGCTGCGGTACAGCAAAACGGGGCTGCCGGATCACCGACATTCTACGGTGAGTCGACACTTGGCTGGGGACAACAGGTCAGTGAGGCCGCGCCAAACGGCAGTGCCCCGGATGGTCGCTGGGCATCCACCGAAACACCCACCTCGCCATTACTCCCGACCGGCTATGTCGGGTCGAGCTGGAGTGCTTCGAACAGTGATTACCAGATAGACTACCGCCGCACCATGACAGCCGATGGAACCTTGTCGATAGGCGGGGCATCGGGTGATGTGGTCGATGATATCGTTGTTGTGCAGGTGAACGGCATCACGCGCTATGCATACTGGCCGAGTGGTGGCGCGCCTGATCCACGACCCGGTGAGTCACAGGTGGCGCGCGTTGAACTCAATGCTGATGATGAAGTTCTGATCAGGTTCATTAACCTGGGGGGCATCGGCGGGATGAAGTTCTCACTGGTGTTGCGCCGCGATGTAGATACTGACAGCGATGGTATTGTCGATCGACTGGATAGCGATTCCGATAACGACAGCATTACCGACCTGGTCGAGAGTGGACACAGCGACGGTATAGCACTTGATGTAAATGGCGATGGCAAAGTCAGCGCTGCAGAGGGTGCTGATGCCGATGCTGATGGCATGGCAGATGTATTCGAGAGCGGCAACTCCGGTGGCAATATCGGTAGCCAGCCGGTTAATAGCGATACCGACACACTGGCTGATTTCCGTGACGTTGACAGTGATGCCGACGGACTGGCCGACAGCGCTGAAGGCGCGGCCGACACTGATGGTGACGGCAAGCCGGACTATCTGGATATCGACAGCGACAACGATGGAATCACTGACGCCAACGAGGGACCGCCACCTATTGCGTCAACGTTTTCTTTTGTCAGTTCTACCGCTGCCGCGACTGCCAGTCTGACTTCGGCTGCAAGCAGTGGGTTCGGAGTCGCCTTGATCAGTGCCGACGAGGGGGTGTTGCAATTGTCGGCCTCATCACCTGCGGAGTCCTCTTTTGACAGCGTCAGCAGCGCGCGCGGAACTATAGCCCGGTCAACCGTGACACTGCTGCGTGATGCGTCAGAAGTTCTAGAGACCTATTCATTGAGTCTGCAGACCGCGGGTGGTTTTGACGATGGGCTCTACCTGGAAGTAGATGGCGTAGTGGTGATTGAGTTTACGGAGCCCGACTGGAGCATCAGCGACGTCCGTACCATGTATGGCGGTGGTGCAGGTTGGACACCGTGGACCAACCAGGGCAACCCCGCCTTACAACTGCTGATTGATAACACCGGTGATGCCAGTGTGGCGTTGATGGTTGATCGCACCGATACCCCGGGTGTGCGGGATAATATTCTCGATGTTATTCCCGGCGCGGCGCCGAATGCCATGCCTGAACTGAATATCGAAGACGGCATAGAGGTTGGTATAGCATTCCGGAATGCATCCGGTGCGGGAGGGCTGTCTGCGGTGACCCTGTCGGCGTCTGCAACTTTCGCCAGCAATCAGAGCATCGACACTGATGGCGATACCATCGCTGATTTTGTGGATCTTGACAGTGATAACGATGGTATTGACGATCTCTACGAAGCCGCAAATACAACCGGTATAGCGGCAGATGCGAATCGCGACGGCATAGTGTCTGCCAGTGAAGGTCCGGATACGGATACCGACGGCCTGGTCGATCTGTTCGAAGGGGCTGATCTCACCACTGATACCGGCGTCGATCCGGTCGACAGCGACGGCGATTCATTGGCTGACTACCGCGACCTTGACAGTGACGGAGACGGATTGCCGGATGCCATAGAGGCGCAGCCAACTGCCACTTATGCCGCCAGCTACGGCAATGATGGGGATGTCCGTGATGATGACAGCGACGGTGACGGCGTGCTGGATGTATACGATGTCGTGGCCGGCTTCGGTGGGAGTTTTTCCACGCCGCTAAATACCGATGGCACGGACGAGGTGGATTACCTCGATTTAGACAGTGATAACGATACTGCCAGTGATGCGGTCGAGAATGCTTCGGATGTAACGGTAGCCGCAAGCTACGCTGACCCGGATGGCAATATAGATGATCCCGCTGTGGATTTTAGCAATGAGGGTGGAGATACCACCGAAGTTGCCTATCGGGAAGACGCCACCGCACCCGGTGCACCCGTGATCACTGTGACCGAAGACAGCAACAACGATGGCTATATTAATCAGACTGAGCTTAGCGGACAGACTGATCTATCGATAACGCTGCCTGTCGATGCGCTTGCCGGACATGTACTGCGAGTCGCGGACAATAGCAATAGCACCAGTATTACGCTCAACGCGTCGCAGGTGTCGGCGGGTGTGGTCAGTACCGCGTTGGCCGCCCCGGCGGATGGCAGTACACAGACCTACACTGCCACAGTCACTGACAACGCCGGCAATACTTCGCTGGCCGGCAGTGATATGGTCATGGTTGATCTGACCCAGCCGTCCAGCCCGGTCGTGGTTCTGACAGAAGATAGCAGCAACGATGGCTTGATCAACAGCACTGAGCTGGACGGACTGATTGATGTCACTATAACACTGCCGGTGAATGCCGCCGCCGGTGATACGGTTTCTGTGTCCAACGGCGTCACCACCAATACGCTGGTGTTGTCTGCCGGTGATGTCAGCACTGGCAGTGTCGCGACCACGTTTACGGCAGGCAGTGATGGCGACACCTTGCTGGTTACCGCATCGATGACGGATGTCTCCGGCAATGTCTCGGGCAGTGCCTCGGACAGTGCCGGTTACGATATCTCCGCGACAGCCGCGCCGTCGGTGGTGATTGACGAGGATCTCAATAACGATGCTCTGATCAGTCTTGCTGAACTGACAGGTGTTGTGAATGTGACCGCGACCCTGCCGGTCGATGCCGTTGCGGGTGATACCGTGCATCTAGACGACGGTGACACCACCAATAGCCTGGTGTTGAGTGCATCGGACATTACTGCCGGTACCGTTGCCGCGACTTTTGTGGCGGGCAATGACGGTGACACACTGACTGTGACTGCCTCGGTTACCGATGCCGCCGGTAACCTGTCAGCCACTTCGATTGATACGGCTGTCTACGATCTGGCTGCACCCACGCAGCCGCTGGTCACGATCACAGAAGATTCCGACGACAATGCCCTGATCGGATTGGCGGAGCTTTCCGGTAACCTTGATGTTGCCATTGCCTTGCCGGTGGATGTGGTGGCAGGTGATACGCTGGCGATCAGTGACGGATCGACCACCAACACGATACTGATTTCTAGCGCTGATGTTACCGCAGGCGCTGTCTCAAGCAGCTTCACCAGTGGTGGTGACGGTCAGTCAGTGCAGATCTCGGCATCGATCACCGACATCGCCGGCAATACGTCGAGCACGTCCACAGACAATGCCAGCTATGACCTTGTCGCAACGGCAGCACCGACGGTCCTGATCACTGAAGACCTCGACGACAACGCACTGGTATCGTTAGTTGAAGCGGTTGGCGACACCGACGTTCAGGTCACAGTGCCTGCTGATGCTGTGGTTGGTGATGTTCTGCAGATCAGTGACGGCAGCACAACTTCTGTGACAACGCTGGTGTCGGCTGATATAACCGCAGGCGTGGTGAGCGCCGCGTTTACAGCTCCGGGGGATGGCGGTTCTATTATTGTCAGTGCCGGGTTAACTGACCGGGCGGGTAATACCTCTGCCAGTGGCAGTGACAGTGCCAGCTATGATTTAAGCGCCCCGGATGCACCGGTGGTGGTACTGACCGAGGACAATAGCAATGACGGACTTATCAGTCAGGGCGAATTAAGCGGTCAGATCGATGTGACAGTGACGTTGCCTGCCAATGCGGTAGCCGGCGATACGCTCAACGTCGGTGATGGCAGTACCACTGTCACTATTGTTCTGACGGCAGGCGATATCAGCAGCGGTGTTGTCACCACAGGGTTTGTTGCAGGCAGTGATGGTGATTCATTAACAGTAACCGCCACGGTCAGTGATGCGTCCGGCAATAGCTCGTCGCTGGCAACAGACAGTGCCTCCTACGATATCACCGCCCCGAATGCCCCTACGGTGACACTGACTGAGGACACCAACAATGATTCTTTGATCAGTGCCACGGAGCTTAGCGGCGATATCAATGTCACGGTGGCACTGCCCGTTGATGCGGTTGCCGGTGATACCGTAGCCGTGAGCGATGGTTCGATCACCCACACACTGGTGCTGTTAACGGCAGATATCAGTACCGGTAGTGTGTTCGCCGTGTTCAGTGCCGGTGCAGACACGGACCTGCTGACGGTTACCGCCGATGTGACTGATGTGGCCGGCAATCAATCTGTCGCAGGCAGTGATTTCGCGACCTATGATCTGTCACCCGCGTCTATACCGGTCATTGTTATTGACGAAGATACCGACAATAACGCACTGATCGGCGCGGCAGAGTTGTCGGCTAATCTGGATGTCACCGTTGTATTGCCGGCTGATGCGGCCGCCGGTGATACCCTGGTGATCGGTGACGGCAGCAGTACCAATACAGTCCTGTTGACGTCCGGTGATATCACAGCGGGGCAGGTCAGCGCCAGCTTCGCGGCCGGTGCCGATGGAGATACCGTCACGGTTACCGCCACTATTACCGATGTGGCTGGCAACCTCTCCGCGGCGGCTTCTGACATGGCCGGCTACGATCTCACCGCGCCGGGCATACCCCTGGTGTTGATCAGTGATGATCTGGACAATAACGCTTTGGTGTCGGCAGTGGAAGCGGTAGGCGATACGGATGCACAGGTCACATTGCCCGCTGATGCAGTTGCCGGTGATGTCGTCAGTGTTAGTGACGGATCGGCGAGCAGTCACATTTTATTGCAGACGGCGGATGTATCGGCCGGCAGTATCAGTGTGTCGTTTGCGCCTCCGGCGGACGGCGGGTCGGTAACTGTTACTGCGATGATCACTGATCTTGCAGGTAACACGTCTGCTACAGCGAGTGACACTGCAGTCTATGATCTGAGCGCACCATCAGTACCGGTAATTCAGCTGACTGAAGACGCCGGCAACGATGGCCTGATCAGTTCAGGAGAATTGAGCGGACCGGTTGATGTCACAGTGACTTTGCCAGTCGATGTGAATGCGGGTGATACGCTGCGGGTAAGTGATGGCAGTGTCACTAATGCCATACTGATTACCTCAGCGGATATTGCATCGGGCAGTGTAGTGACCTCCTTTGCCAGCGGAAGCGACGGTGACTCCCTGACGGTAACTGCGGTGGTTGTTGATCCGTCCGGTAATAGTTCAGCCACTGCTTCCGACGCCGCAGTCTACGACCTGACAGCGCCAGCCGCCCCCGTCGTTGTGATCAGCGAAGACAGTAACAATGATGCATTGATCAGCGGCGTAGAGTTGACCGGTGATAGCAATATAACCGTGGCGCTGCCCGGTGGAGATGCTGTCGCTGGTGATGCCGTTGTGGTCTCTGATGGCAGCAGCACCAACACTATTGTACTGACGGCTGCAGATATAGCCGCCGCAATGGTCACGACCACCTTCAGTGCCGGTAGTCATAGCGATGCGCTGACAGTCACAGCGGTACTGACGGATATGGCAGGAAATCAGTCGGCGAGTCACAGCGATACAGCCGTATTCGATCTGGCCGCGCCGGGTATCCCGGTTATTTTGATTACTGAAGATACCGATAACAATGGCTTAATCGGTGTGGCAGAACTGGCCGGTGCGCTCGATGTCAGTGTGACTCTGCCGGCAGACGTGGTCGCGGGTGATACCCTGATCATCAGCGACGGCATCAGCAGCAACTCTGTACTGCTCAGTGCCAGCGATCTATCCGCCGGTACTGTCGCCGGCAGCTTCAGCGCCGGTGTAGACGGAGACGCGCTGACAGTCAGCGCTGTTATCACTGATATTGCCGGTAACAGTTCGGCGTCAGCCAGTGACAGCATAAGCTACGATCTAACAGCCCCGTCCGCAGCATTGGTAACTCTGACCGAAGATGCCGACGATAACGGCCTGGTATCGATCACTGAGGCCCTAGGTGTTGCTGATGTGCGGGTCACTTTGCCAGTGGACGCTGTTGCCGGAGATACGGTAACGGTCAGTGACGGTTCTGCGAGTAATGTCATCACGTTGCAGACCGCTGATATTACAAACGGTGTGGTAAATACGTCGTTTAGCGCACCGGCGAATGGTGGCTCGCTGGTGATCAGCGCTGTAGTGACTGATATAGCCGGTAATGTGTCGACCAGTGCAGGCGATAACGCCAGTTATGACTTAAGCGCACCTTCACTACCCGTGGTCGAACTGCAGGAAGATACCAGTAACGATGGCTTGATAAACAGCGCCGAGCTTAGCGGTCAGGTGGATGTCATCGTGACACTGCCGGCTGATGCGGTGTCTGGTGATACTGTGCAAGTCAGTGATGGTCTCAGTACCACTTCTATCGTGCTAAGCGCGGGTGATATTGCCAATGGGTCCGTAACGACCGCCTTCGCCAGTGGCAATGACGGTGGCTCAATTGCGTTGACTGCCACAGTCACTGATGCAGCTGGCAACCGTTCTGCGGTGGCTGGAGACAGTGCCGATTATGATCTCACCGCACCGTCGACAGCCAGTCTAGTGATCACTGAAGATAGCAATGACGATGCCCTGATTAACGTGGCGGAATTAAGCGGTGATATAAATGTGCTTGTATCACTGCCTGTGGATGCGGTGGCCGGTGATACGGTCACCGTAGACGATGGCGTCACCAGCAATGTGATTGTGCTCGGCGTATCCGATATCAGCGCCGCGCAGGTTGCCACCACGTTTGCGGCAGGCAACGATACCGATACACTGACGATCACCGCTTCGGTGACTGACATTGCCGGCAATCAATCACTGACAACAACAGACAGCGCCCGCTATGATCTCTCAGCACCGACACCGTCGGTGGTTGTCATTGCGGAAGATACAGACAACAACGGCCTGATCAGTATCACCGAGTTAAGCGGGGTGCTCGATGTTACTGTGCAGCTGTCTGCGGATGCGGTTGCCGGAGACAGTCTGATGATCAGTGACGGCAACACGGTGCAAACCGTTCTATTGAGCGGCACTGATATAAGCAACGGCAGCGTCAGTAGTGTCTTTTCACCCGGTAGTCACGGTGACACGGTCACTGCAACTGCAGCCATTACTGACATTGCCGGCAACACGTCGACCAATGCCACCGACACTGCAGGCTATGATCTGCTGGCTCCCGCCGGTGCGGTAGTGCTGATCACCGAAGATAACGACAACAACGGCTTGATCGGCAGCGAGGAATATATCGGTGCGGTCGATGTTATCGTGACGCTGCCTGCCGATGCTGTGGCTGGCGATACCCTGAGTGTCAGCGACGGGGCAACCACGAGTACTTTCGTTCTGACGGCGACGCAGGTCAGTGCCGCCAGTGTTGCCAGCAGCTTTACCGGCAGCGTCGATGGCGATGTTTTCAGTGTTACTGCGCGGCTCACCGACGTCGCTGGTAATCCTTCGGTTGCAAGCGACGACACCGCGACGTTTGATCTCGTCGCGCCTGCTCTGGTGGGATTGGTGATTGCAGAAGATAGCAATAACGATGGCATGGTGTCGGTGAATGAGAATTCCGGCCAGGCCGATGTCACCATCAGTCTGGCTGCCGATGTGGTCTCTGGTGACCTCATTAGTGTTACCGACGGACTGACTACCAACAGCATCGTAGTGACAATGGCTGACATCGGTAATGGTTTTGCCGGCAGCAGTTTCAGTCCACCGGCCAGCGGCTCTGTGTTGGCAGTGACTGCCACCGTGACGGACGCGGCGGGTAATCAGTCGGTGTCTGTTGGCGACAGTGCGATCTATGATCTGTCTTCCCCTGATGTGCCGGTTGTGGTGCTGAGTGAAGATACCAGTAATGATGGCCTGATCAACAATGCTGAGCTCAGCGGCCGTATAGACGTGACGGTCACACTGCCGACTAACGCGGCGGCTGGTGACATCGTGACCGTGAGTGACGGGTCCACTGATATCAGCGTTACCTTGAGTGCCCCGGATATAAATGCAGGGCTGATTACTACCCGCTTTGATGCCGGTACCCATGGAGATACTGTGACGGTAACAGCCACTGTCACAGATCCCTCCGGCAACCGTTCTGCGTCTGCCTCCGACAGCGCCAGCTACGACACTACGGCACCGTCAGCCGCCGTTGTTGTAATCACGGAAGACACCAACAATGATGGTCTGGTCAGTATTGCCGAGCACAGTGGTCGCCTGGATGTTACCGTCACGTTGCCGGTGGATGCCGTGTCCGGTGATACCGTTACTCTGGACGATGCCACTGCCAGTCAGTCTGTGGTGTTGAGCAGCAGCGATATCTCCGCAGGTGAAATTACCCTGGACGTCACTGCCGGGGTGCATGCGGAGACGGTGGTGATCACCGCATCGGTCACGGATCTGGCTGGTAATCAGTCTGCCTCCGGATCGGATACTGTCCTGTACGATCTTGCCGCACCTGCGATGGGTGTGGTGTCGATATCCGAGGATAGCAACAACGATGGCCTGATCAGTCTGGCTGAACAGGTCGGTGCGGTAGATATCGTCGTCGCTCTGCCGGCGGATGCGGTGACCGGAGACACACTACAGGTCAGTGATGGTACAGCCACCAACACGGTTGTGTTGAGTGCTGCAGATATAAATTCAGGCACGGTCGCCACCAGCGTTCCGGCCGGTGATGACGGTGATACGTTGCTTGTCAGTGCCATGATCACTGATATCGCTGGCAATCCGTCGACAAGTGCGTCTGATAGTGCACTCCATGATCTCGCCGCCCCGGGGGCCCCGGTGGTGACGATCACCGAAGATTTCAACAACGATCAGCTGGTGTCTGCTGCCGAGGCGGTCGGAGATACCGATGTATTAATCACGTTACCAGTGGATGCAGTGGTCGGGGATATCGTGTTCATTGATGATGGAGCAAGCGTTCTATCGCAACTTTTGACGTCGGCCGATTTAACCGCAGGTACCGTTGCCGGCGCATTTGCATCGCCGGCTGATGGTGGTGTGATCACCGTGACGGCATCAGTAATCGATAGTGCCGGCAACCCCTCGCTGGCGTCAACGGATACCGCCACTTATGACTTGACCGAACCCGCCATACCGGTCGTCCGGCTGGTCGAAGATATCAGCGGTGACGGATTTATAAACGCCGCCGAGCTTCAGGGTGATATCGATGTGGCGATCATCTTACCGCTGAATGCGGTCGCTGGTGATACGGTGACGATCAGTGATGGCAGCACCACAGTAACGCAGGTATTGAGCGCCGCTGACATCACAGCGGGTGTGGTCAGTACCGCATTTGCCGCCGGCAATGATGGCGATGCCTTTGCGGTTACGGCTATCGTGACGGATGTATCCGGCAATAGCTCCGGGCTGATCAGTCACAGCGCCGGTGTCGATATCAGCGCACCTTCGGTGCCATCGGTTGTGATTACTGAAGACGGCAACAGCGACAGCCTGATCTCCCGCAGTGAGTTGATTACGGATCTTGATGTCACTATTACACTGCCTGCCGATGCCGTTGCCGGTGACACGCTGGAAATAGACAACGGCACCGTCAATAACACCGTAATGCTGAGTGCGTCTGATATCATCACCGGATCTATAAACAGCAGTTTTATCGCCGGTAGTGATAGCGATACCGTTGTTGTCACCGCCTCTGTGACCGATATCGCGGGTAATCAATCTGTCGCGGCCACTGCCAGCGCAACCTACGATCTGTCAGCACCGGCAGCGCCGGTCATTGTTATTGTCGAAGATGCCGGCAACGACGGTTTGATCAGCATTGCTGAACTCGAC
The DNA here is from genome assembly GCA_938003855.1 of uncultured Granulosicoccaceae bacterium. Lineage (GTDB taxonomy): Bacteria > Pseudomonadota > Gammaproteobacteria > Granulosicoccales > Granulosicoccaceae. The sequence continues at coordinate 24,985 of CALKXD010000064.1, forward strand.
GGTGCTGTCGATCTGGCGGTGACATTGCCCGTCGATGTCGTGGCCGGAGACGCGCTTTCGATCAGTGACGGCCACACTACTTTCACCCACGTACTGACCGCCGCAGATATTTCAGCCGGTGTGGTGCTTAGCACGACCCCTGCAGGCAGCGATACTGATGTGCTGCTGGTGTCAGTGTTCGCGACCGACTCTGCAGGCAACAGCTCTGCCGCCGTGTCTGACAACGCCAGCTATGATCTGAGCGCCCCCGGGGATGTGACGATCACCATCAGTGAAGATCTCAATAGTGACGGGCTGGTGTCGAGCGCGGAAGCGTCCGGCGATGCTGACATCCAAATCAACCTGCCGGTTGATGCGCAGGTCGGTGATTCTGTCATTGTCAGCGATGGTGCGATTACCCGAACGCGGGTTCTGCAGTTGACCGATATCACGGCAGGCGTTGTTGCTAGCTCGTTCAGCGCCCCGGCTGATGGCGCTCTGCTTTCAGTTACTGCCCGCGTTACCGATGTCGCTGGAAATAGCTCACTGTTGTCCAGCCGTGCGGCCACGTATGATCTCAGCAGGCCCGGTGTGCCGGTGATCGTTGTGAGTGAAGATGCCAGTAACGACGGCTGGATAAACGCCAGCGAGTTGCAGGGTGATATAGATATCAGCGTTACACTGCCGGTCGATGCGACGGTTGGTGATACTGTCACGATAAGCGATGGTCTGGCGACGACAACACTTATCTTAACCGGTACAGATATTAATGCAGGCTATGTGACAACGACGGTTGTCGCCGGTGGTCATGGAGAGACTCTGCTACTCACGGCGACGGTCACGGATGTATCCGGCAATAGCTCGACGTCGGCGACTAACCATGTCGTCTATGATATCACGCCGCCGTCAATCCCAATGCTATTGATAGCAGAAGACAGCAACGGTGACGGACTCATTAACCAGGCAGAGCTCAGTGGGGATATAGATCTCGTCATCACACTGCCAGTGGATGCGGTCGCCGGAGATACCCTGAATATAGATGACTCGGTGACGACGAATACTATGGTGCTGAGTGCGCAGGATATTGCCGACAGCACAGTCGACACAAGTTTTAGCGCTGGCACAGATGCCGACACTGTATCCTTTAGTGTGATGCTGACAGACATTGCCGGAAATCAATCGCTGGTGGCGACAGAGTCGGCAATCGTTGATCTGGCGGCTCCCGACAGCCCGGTTATCGTCATAGCCGAGGATACGGACAATGACGGTTTGATTAATCTCGCAGAGCTTAACGGTGATATTGATGTTACCGTGTCGCTGCCTTCTGATGCGGTGACTGGAGACACTGTGGCCGTCAGTGACGGTATCACCACCCAACGCCTGTTACTGGCTGGCGGTGATATAGCAGCCGGTAACATAGCCACAATCTTTGCCGCTGGCAACGATGACGAAGTACTGGAAGTAACGGTCAGTGTTACGGACATTGCCGGTAACCGCTCGTCGGCAACCAGTGATACCGCACGCTATGATCTTAGTGCCCCGGTGGCACCGGTGGTGGCGATCAGTGAAGATCTCAATGATGATGGATTGGTGTCATCAGCCGAGGCGATTGGGGATACCGACATACTGATCGGGCTGGCACCGGACGCAGAGGCTGGCGATTGGATCAGCGTCAGTGATGGACAGGTCAGTCAGCAGATTACCCTGAGCACCTCTGATATCACGACCGGTGGTGTTAGTGTGCTTTTTCCGGCACCGCTTGATGGTGGCGCGATCAGCATTGCCGCGACGCTGACGGATGTCTCTGGCAATGTGTCATTGGCGGGTACTGATACTGCCGTCTATGATCTCACCGACCCTGGGGCGCCAGTCATTCTATTGAGTGAAGATTTCAGTGATGATGGCCTGATCAGTCGTGCAGAACTCGATGGCAATATAGATGTCACCATTCTGCTGCCGGCAGATGCGGTGGCGGGTGATTCAGTGACCGTCAGTGATGGTACAGACACGGTGGTGATTGAGCTAACCGGGTCCGATCTGCTGGCTGGCCGTGTCACCGCGACGTTCGATGCCGGTGCGGATGGTGACGCCGTATCAGTGACCGCAACGTTGACAGACTTATCCGGCAACCGCTCGACCACAGCGCGCGACTCGGCCCGCTACGATATCACCGCACCCGGCATGCCGGTGATATCTATAGCCGGGGACAGCAACAACGATGGCATGATAAGCAGTGGCGAACTGAATGGCGATATTGCTGTTCTGGTCGAATTGCCGGACAACGCACTGGCTGGAGAGTCGGCAGAGATAGATAACGCCAGTGTCACATCAGTGCGGCTACTGAGTGCCGCCGATATAGCATCGGGCTTTTTTGTTACTACGTTTGAGGCAGGCGCTGATACCGAAATACTGGTCGTGAGTGCGGTGCTTATAGATGCGGCCGGAAATCGCTCAGCCACGGCCAGTGATAGTGCAAGCTACGATCTGTCAGCGCCCACCGCACCAATGGTCACAATCGCACAGGACAGAAATAATAACGGGTATATAAGCTATCCGGAGTTTGACATTACCCTGACTGTGGTTGTCCGCCTGCCTGACGATACGGTTGCGGGTGACACCCTGACCGTCACTGACAGCCACGCCCGCCAGAGCTTTGTGCTGACCACTGAGAACATTAACGCAGGCACGCTGGAGGCCGCTTTTACTGCTGCCAGATTTGCTGAAACCCTATTCCTGACAGCTGAGTTGATTGATCCGCTTGGCAATACGTCTGTGCCGGCCACCGTGACCGCTGAGTATGATCTGAATTCTGATAGCGATGCTGACAGTATTCCTGACCGGCTCGAAGGCAGCGGTGACAGTGATGCCGACGGCACCCCCGATTACCTCGACACCGACTCTGATAACGATGGCATCCCGGACTTGCAGGAAAATGGTCGGCTACTGCAACTACTCAACAGTGACTCTGACAATGACGGTATCGATGATGCACTGGATGCTGATTTTACCGCTGGTCCGGACCGCAACAACAATGGCATCGACGATGCTTTGGAGCCGACCGACTCCGACGCTGATGGCATTGCCAATTATTATGACCTGGACTCAGACAACGATGGTGTGCTCGATGCGGTCGAACGCGCCAGCGATACTGATATAGACGGTATTCCTGATTTCCTCGACACTGATTCGGACAACGACGGGCTAACGGATACATTTGAGGCAGGTATTTCTGTGGATCTTGCTATCGACAGCAACGGCCGGTTGTCCGGTCCGGTTGGCAGCAATGGTCTGGCAGACGCCCTTGAGACGTCTGTTGACAACGGCTTCTCTGACTACAACGGCGATGGCATTATAGATTCACCGGTGGACACTGATGCTGATGGTACAGCAGACTACCGCGACTCTGACTCCGATAACGATGGTATCAGCGACCTGACCGAGGCCGCTGGTCAGTCGGGCACACTGGATACCGACGCCGACGGGCTTCCCAACCACCTCGACAGCGACTCTGACGCCGACGGTATAGCCGATGCGCTGGAGGGTGGCGGCGACACCGACGCTGATGGTATCGCAGACTACCGGGACGGCGATTCAGATAACGACAGCATCCCTGATCTTACAGAGTCGTCAATCGATTCAGACGGTGACGGCCTGCCTGACTACCGCGATACCGATGCCGACAACGACGGCATTGAAGACTCGATAGAAGCAGGCGATGCGCTTGGCTTTAGAGACACAGACGCCGATGGTATTGCCGATCACCTCGATACTGACGCCGATGGCGATAACATCAGCGATCTACTGGAAGGGGGCGGTGACAGCGATGCCGACGGTCTGCCGGACTATCTGGACACAGACTCCGACAACGATGGTCTGCCTGATCTCGAAGAGCATGGTCTGGACAGTGACGGTGACGGTATTGCCGACAGCGTTGATACTGACTCCGACAACGACGGCATCCCGGACGGGTTGGAAGGCAGCGCTGATAGCGATGCCGATGGACTGCCCAACTATCTGGATACCGACTCCGATAACGATACCTTGCCCGACGCCATAGAGGGCAGGGGTGATACTGATGGTGATGGCATCCCGGACGCGGAAGATGTCGACAGTGACAATGACTCAATTGCAGACATCATCGAAGCGACTTATCTTGGCGAGCTACCGGCCGACTTCGATGGCGACACTATTCCGGACTACCTCGATCTTGATACCGACAATGATTCGATAACGGACCAGCAGGAAGGCAGTGACGATCGGGATCTTGACGGTGCTGCGGATTTCCGTGATCTCGATGTGGATGATGACGGCATACTAGACCTCTTCGAGTCACATCTAGGCGTTGTTGAGGTGGCCTTGCTGGATCTGGATGGCGATGGGGTTATTGATGGCGATGTTGGCCATAACGGCCTGGCCGATGCCGTAGAAACAACAATGGATTCGGGCTTGCCCAATTTCCTGCTGGCCGACTTTGATGGCGACAGCGTGCCGGACTATCGGGATCATGACAGTGACAACGACGGCATCCTGGACACACTGGAGTCAGACCATCCTGATGACAACCTCGACGGTTTAATCGATGAGCCGCTGCCGTTGAATGACGACCGCATCGTACTGATACTAAGCGACCGACTGGAGCGTCCCGACGGACTGGCGGCCAACGCAGGTGGTATTCCCCCCAACAGCGACAACGTCGGTCTGGCCGATTATCGTGATCTCGACAGCGATAACGATGGACTGACCGATGTCATTGAGGTGCTCGGCCCGCAACACGACAGTGATCGGGATGGTGTACTCGACGCATTTATTGATAGTGACGGCGATGGTACCAGTGACCGCATTGATGTTGATGGTGGTTCGCCAGGCGGTGTGAACAACCTGAGCGCGCAGGGCGGGCGTATAGCACTGCGTCCGCCGGTTGACAGCGACCGCGACGGCGTCTCAGATTTCCGCGATGTTGATTCTGATCAGGACGGCATTACCGATCTGGCTGAAAGTGGTGGTATCGATGCCGATGGCAACGGACAGGTTGACCGCTTTATTGATGAGGATGACAACGGTCTGGATGACAACGCCGGTAACACCGTGGCGGCGCGGGATCTGGATGGCGACGGAGCTTATGACTATATCGATATCGACAGCGACGGTGATGGCATCTTCGATATCGTTGAAGCCGGCTTCACTGATGCAAACGGCGATGGTATCGCTGATCAGGCGGCGGATCATGACGGCGATGGTATTGCCGATTCTGTCGATGTCGACTTAAGTGGTGGCATGGATCTGGATGGCGATAGCATCGATGACCGCTTCGATGCGGACTTCTCACCCGAAAGCGATCTCGATGGTGATGGTCTGATTGACAGTGCCGATGCTGATGCCGATGGCGATGGATTTACCGACCCCGGTGAGTTGATCATCGCCGCCGCACTGCCGCAGGTGGTTGTAATCGGACTGGACGGAAGAGGTTGCCTACTGGGTCCTGCGACCGCGCAGGTTGATCCCACTCTGGTGATTCTGTTGCTATTGTCGCTGGCGGGGTTGCGGGGTCGGTGCCGGACCGTGAATCGTCATAACAGCAAGTACTACTTATGACGCGATCCCGGGTCACGCCAATGGTTTTGCAGTGGTCACTCAATGCGGTCAGTGCAATGCCCGGGTCCGCAACCGGTGTGACAGCACTGTAGGTTCACCGGTTTTCGTATTTAACTTATGCAGTGGTCGGTGGTAGAGTCCGCGCAGTGATTTTTGATCGCCTTTTTACAACAACGCAGGAGTCCCCGTGGATCTTACATTAGCCGACGCAAAAAAAATTATCGAGCATACACTTGCTGCACAAGCCAAACATAACTTTAAGCCAATGGCAGTAGTGGTGCTTGGGTCTGCAGGTACAATCAGAGCCAGCGAAAGTCAGGATGGCACCAGTTTATTGCGACCGAAAATTGCGCATGGCAAAGCACATGGCGCGATATCCATGGGAATTGGCTCGCGTGCTCTGTTCGAGCGCGCTAAAAACGAGCCGTTTTTTGTTCAGTCAGTGAACGCGCTTTGTGACGGCGCTTTGGTGCCCGTTCCAGGTGGCGTGCTGGTGCGTGACAAAGACGGCAACCTGCTGGGCGCCGTCGGCGTCACCGGTGACCTGTCTGACAGCGATGAAATTTGCGCGGTTGCCGGTATTGAAGCCGCAGGCTTCGTTGCCGACACCGGTGCATAACGTCGACGCCAGGTAACAGGGTGCCGCAGGTGTTGTCACATCTGCGGCAAGTTGTTCCCGTGTTGCTCTATACCTGACGCAGCAGGTACACAGGGCTGGTCCAGGCTTGTGTGCCGTCCTCGAGGGTGACCCTCAGATAGAACGGATTATCACGGCCTTGCTGCGGGCTCAGGGTTCGCTGAATACTACAACTGGTGTTGTCGTTTGTCGTTGGCAGACGCGTCAGTCGTAAACAGCGTGGCAGTACATCAGAGGCATCGAAGATAGTGTCGTCGTAGCCGATATCGCTCAGAGGTATTGTCTGCTGAATCAGCGGTGTCTCTATTGTTAAAGTGGCCTGCTCTGAGTTGCTGACCTGTGCAATAAAGCCAGCGTGGTTGCCGGTGGTAACTGACTGCCAGGTGAGTGTATTTGCATCAGTCTGCCGCAGTGTTTTGTCGCGGTTGAAAAAGTTGACCGGCTCGGCCGACGTGACCTCTGCGCCGTTGAATACAGCTGACCCATCCCATTGCACTGAGCGGAATCGCCCGCGATACTCGGCACCTTCCCACATCACCGCGATTCGCTCGCCAAGGTCTTCCTTTGTGTACGGCCGGTAGCACTCAAGGTGGTCGAGGCCGTTGAACAGATCGATGGCCTTAACGGGAGACCCCGCCGTAACGGTGAATTCAAGTTGAGCATCGCCGTCTGGCAGGTGGACAATATCACCCATCGTGGCAGTTGTGCAGGGCGTGCCGCTGGCATCGGGGTAGAGTGCAGGATCTTTAATATAGAGCGATGCCGGTTCACTGAAACTAACCGCGAGATCAATCAGTGGTCGCCCGTTGGGCCCGCCGGTGGTGGCGTAGTGATGTCGGCGATTGATACAGGTAATCAGCGCGTCGCGGGTTAACTCAGGCATCAGGTAGCAGGTGAGTCCACCGACGGCACCAAACCAGCCGGCACCGGGGTAGCTGGCACCGGGTCTGCCTTTATGACCGTCGGAATTACCGACAATGCCCACCCGGTAACCCTCTTTGAAGGCATCCTCTACCAGCCATTCGAAAGTACCCCAGGCAGAATGCACTTCGACTGATTTTTCAAAGCGGCCATCATGTGCCATGGTGATATCAGCATAGCGACCGCCGCAATGCGCCATGCAGATGACGTCCCACTCTTCATGCTGCGCAAAGGATTGAAATAGTTCGGCGGCAGTGTGGCAGTCGGTATCGACATCGCTCTGGTCTTCGATCAGTGCGTGCGATGAACGACGCATGATGCGCCCTTCGACCGGGAAAAATACATTGCGGTCACCACCCAGTGCGGTGTTGCCTGACCACTCATAACCGGGCAGGGTGACAAAGCGGCCGGCCTCATTGAAGTGGGCTGTGACCAGATTCAGGTCCTGCCAGAACTGCTCAGTCATCTGGAAATCGTTGCCCTGATGCGCGCAGATATCAATAAACGCACGGTCTCGAGCAAAGGCAAAATAATCAGCCGCGCTGTTGGTGCCGAGTGTTTCATCGGACTGACCGTGGATGTCGCCCCAGAATTTATACGCTGCGGGATCAGCGTGCACCTGCGCCGGGTTGGAGCGGGTGAGCAGTGTGCCGTGTTGATCGTGAATGCTTATAGATAAATGACCGCTGTCGTCATCAATCAATCCGTCGATCACAGTGGCAAAGGACCCCGGCGTCACATTAATGGTGTCGGGCAGGTTTTTTACTGGTCTGCTGGCTGACAGGTGCAATTGCGCGCTGGCCTGATTGGTCGGGTTTCCCCAGGTGTCTTCGGCTTTTATCTTCAACGTGAACGGGGTGCCTTTAGTACAGACACTTGGGATCACGCAAGCCCAGCTTGCCACCGGTCCCGGTACTATGGCTATCGCGTTTTGCTGTGGCAGCGGCTGGAAGTTATAGGTGGCGATGGGGTCAACCAGCACGCGAAATTCGTAGCGGCTCTCACAGAAGGTCTGCAGACGCATACCGGGTGAGCCGTCGTCGGTCACGCCGAAGCGAACGGTAATGGTGTCGCCTTCTTTCATGAAGCCTTTGACCACTTTGATCTGCAGTGTTCTATCCCACGGGCGGATGTTGCCTTTGGGGTCAAAGCGACACTGCAGGACAGCGTTGTTGGATGCCAGCACTTCGGTATAGTTGGGAGCTTTCGGGTCATCGAATTGCGGATCGCTTTGGTCGGTTGCAAATCGAAATACCACGCGCAAGCTGCCACTGTCATCGATGCCAAACCGACCGGCGGTGTAAGTCAGTGTGAAGCTTTGATAGCTGCCGGCTTCAAAATCTCCGCTGGCACTGAGCGTCGCGGTACCGAGCAGGTCGGGGTTAATTGGCTCGCGCAATGATCCGCTGTTAATTGCCGGCGGGGTCATGGAAGGCAGGGTATCTGTCATGTGCTGTTGGCTCTGCGTTTGGCTGGACGCCGTGGTGTCTGTCTAATTGTGCTGCGTATACGCATGTTGTTAACGGTCTGAGAAGATTATCTTAACATCGCACTCTGTGTTTGGGTCAGGCAGAATTAGCCAGGCCTTGCCATAGCATGCTAAAGCCGACGCACCCGAGTACCACGCCCACCAGCTTGCGAAGTATTGTGGCAGGCAGGCGATGTGCCAACGCCGAGCCGAAGGTCACGCCGATCACCATGATCGCTGCTATAGCAAAGCCGAGCGCAAAATTAACTTCGCCATGCATGACATTGCCTAACGTGGCCAGCAGCGATATAGGCAACTGAATGAACTGACTCAACCCGACCACTGTCAGTACCGGCCACTTAAACCAGATCAGCATCGGCACTAGTAACAACGGACCACCCGTGCCGGTCATTGCGGATGATATGCCGACGATTAGCCCGATCAGAATCAGCCAGACCGGTGCGACCGCAGGTACCCGGGTGCTGCTGTGTTGAGGCTGAATAAGCGTGTTTATGCCTGCCAGAAGCACAAAGCCTGCAATAACCAGTTTTATAGAACTATCCGGCATACCGGCAATGAACAGTGAGCCGAGATAGGCTCCGGGCATAGCACCCAGCGATAGCCACAACCCGCTCGACCAGCGTATTGATCCTTTGCGTGAATACAAGTAAGCCCCGACCAGTCCACTGAACAAATAGCTGAACATAACGGCGGCTATCGTTACGTGCATCGTCAGCTCGGTAGTCCAGGTAAGCACGGGAACCAGAATCACACCACCGACACCGATACTGCCGATCAGAATACCGACAATAACAACAACGATACCGGCGATTATCAGGGTGAATGGATCAGGCATCTAGGTAGCGTGTTTGATGGTGAGCGTATTGGTGTTGCTGCGCAGTGGCCACCGTGGTTGCATTAGCGATACTGTGCCGGTGCTATTCGCCCTGCACAACCCCCTGGCTTTCGAGGTAGGAAATTGGTGGGTATTTAGCCGGATTGTCGGGTCCGCAGCAACTGGGCACGCAGGTCATTTTCCAGGTGGGGTTGGCATTGAAGAAGAAAGGAATCGAGTAGCGTGATGTATCGGCGGTGTTGTTGTTGGCAAAGTGCTTAACGCTTATGAAGCGATCATTTGTCCATTGCTTTAACAGCTCGCCGGTGTTGACGATAAACGCACCGTCCAGTGCGGGTGCCTTGATCCACTGCCGCCGACGTTCGCTGAAAATGCACAGGCCGGGCTGATCCTGCGCCAGGATAGTGCAAAACGAGGTATCAACGTGTGGCGCAATGCCGAACTCCTCGGTGGCAGAGTTCTGTACCGCCGGGTAATGTGTCATTCGGAGTCGGTACAATGGCTTATCGAACGCGTCGTTAAAGAAGGTGGGCGGCATATCGAGTGCGGTGGCGTACAGCGGCAGCATCTGCCTGCCCAGCGCCTGCATCGATGCGGCATAGTCTGTGACCACCTCACGGAAACCGGCGGCCACCTGTGGCTCCGGCCACTGGTTATCGTCCAGGCCCAGTTGGTGGTCGCACTTGATGATAAATGCCTCGTTGACGTTGCCGGTATCGCGTGCCGGCAGCTTGGTGTTTTTGATTGGCAGATAGCCCATACCGCCAACGGGCCAGTCAGGTCGATCCATCAGTATGGCTGTTTTATGCTGCAGCGGCAGGGCGTGAAAGTCGCGTGTTGCGCGAAAGGCGGTTGCCAGCTGATCGCTTGAGACCTGATGTCCGATCACAGAAAAAAAGCCCACTTCCTCGCACGCCGTTTTTAACTGTGCGGCCACCTGGTTGCGATCGTGGTCGCTGCCAGTGGCGAGGTAGGGTCCGATGTCAATGACAGGAATATCGCCGTCACGGGCCTCTTCGACGACAGTGGTATTCCAGCTGTCTGACTCTGCTTTCAGCTGTCTCTCTTTTGCCTGAGCGTCGAAAGTGGTACTTGATTTGTTGTTCATAGATCAGGTGCAGTATAGGTTGGTGGTAACTATTTAAGCACATCTCACGTGGTTGCGGCGAGAGATGTACAGACCTGTCCGCTGACACAGTGAAGCGCGCCCCGGGCGGCGGCGCGCCGCCCTGGTGAGACGCTGCACCGCAAAGTCAGGGGCAGCATTGCCGGGTCGATCAGGACAGCGACGCAAAGCCTGCGTCGAGCGCGTTAACAATGGCGCTGACCTCATCGGCGGTGAGTATGAGCGGCGGAGATAAAATGACGTTGGGGCCTGATACCCGCACCATCACCCCTGCCTCGTAGGTTGCTTTTTGCAGGGCCAGAGCGACGGATTTGTCGATGGGGGTTTTGCTGCCGCGATCAGACACCAGTTCCAGCGCACACATAAGTCCCTCGCCACCGCGAACATCGCCGATGATCTCGTGCTTGCTGGCAAGACCTTGCAGCCCCGCGAATAGTTCGGCGCCGCGGGCGCCGGCATTGGTGTGAACTTGCAGGCGTTGTGTTTCCTTAAGACAGGCAATCGCCGCCGCTGCTCCAACCGGGTGTCCTGAATAAGTATAACCGTGACCAATGAAGGCACGGCCGGTGCTGTCATTTTCGAAGACCTCAACAACCTGACCGGCTAGCATCGCAGCGCCGAACGGAAAGTAGGCGTTGGTGATTGCCTTCGCGGTGCACATGATGTCTGGCTTGACGCCCCAGTGTCGGCAGCCGCTCCAGCTGCCGGTACGGCCAAATGCCGTGATGACTTCATCGGCAATCAATAGAATGCCGTGGCGATCGCAGATCTCACGGACGCCGGGCATAAAGCTTTTATGGGGCGGAATAACCCCGCCGGCGCCGAGTACGGGTTCCATAATGAAGGCAGCGATAGTGCTGGCGTCTTCCATCGCGATGGTGTTCTCCAGTGCATTGAGGCACAGTTGTGCCAGTTTTTCAGGATCGCTTTCATTAAAGGGGTTTCGATACGTGTAGGGCGCCGGTATGTGGAAGCAGCCCGCCAGCAGTGGTTCGTACTGGGTGCGAAAGTTGGCATTGCCATTGACGGAGGCGCCACCGAAGTGCGTGCCGTGATAGCCTTTCTGCAAGCTTATAAATTTGCTGCGGCTGTGTTCACCGCGAATTTTATGATACTGCCTGGCAAGTCGCAGCGCGGATTCAACACTGTCAGAGCCACCGGAAGTGAAGAACGCTCTGGTCAGGCCGTCTTCAGCAAAAAATTCTTTCAGCAGGTAGCTGAGTTCTATAACCGCATCGTTGCTGGTGCCTCTAAAGGTTGAGTAATAGGGCAATACGTCGAGCTGAGCGGTGATCGCGTCTTTGATCGGCTGACAGGAAAAGCCGAGGTTCACATTCCATAGACCACCGACCGCATCGATAGTCTCGTGTCCGTCGACATCCGTAATACGCACGCCCTGAGCGGCTGTGACGATAGTCGGTGCGTTCGCCAGGCTATCCGCTGGATGTGCCATCGGATGCCACATATGGCTGGCGTTGTTTTCTTTGAGGAAGTTTGCGTTTTTCATGTCGGGTCCGTCGTGTATAAATAAGTAGCTTGTTGAGGCAGTGCTGTAGATACCGTGTTTGGCGCTATACCGCGATACTGATCTGATCCGTTGCCGACCACACGGCCTCGAGTCCGTCCGGCAGTTGCCCGCCGGTTTGTACAGTGGCGAGCCGTGCTGTGGCCAACAAAGATGACGTCAGAGTGAGCAGCTGATTGTGGCTACCGCGAACAGTCGGAAATGTCACCGATATCGCACCATAGGCTTCGCTGGCAGAATTAAATACCGGCGCGGCACAAGAGGCGACGCCATCCTCTTTGATGCCGGTGCTCAGGCTATAGCCGCGCTGCCTGGTTTCGTTGACCACCGCGTACAGCGCGTCAGCGTCGGTAACTGTGTGTTCAGTGAAGCTCTGTAATTTCCCGGCGCAGACGTCGTCGACTACCGTGCCCGGCCCGAAGGCCAGCACCGCGTAGCCGGAGGATGTTGCGTGTAGCGGCAGTAGTTCGGATTCGTCAAAGCTGACCCGCAACGCGGCACTGCAGTGGTTGGCGTAACAGATGGTGGCGAGGATGTCGCCCTGCAGCACCGAAACATGTACCAGTTCGTTGAGTCTGCGTGACAGTTGTCGCGCCAGAGGATCAAGGGTAGTACGCAGTGGATCAGTTGATTCTCTGACATTCGATAGTCTTAGTACGGCCGGACCCAGACGATAGTTTCGGCTGTGCTGGTCCTGCTCCAGAAAACCGTTGTCGACCAGTTCGGTGAGATGCCGGTAGACGGTAGCTTTGTCGCGCAGGGCGAGTTTCTGAAACTGGCTCAGACCGATTTCCGGTTGTTCCCGGGAAAAAAAGTCGAGTAGCTGTAGCGCTTTGGTGATGGTTCCCATACGAGCTGTTGCCGTGAATATTGGTGAGTCTGATGCCACTGGTAGAACGTGAGACAGCCCGATTTTTAAGTCTGCACTGCAATTGAGTGCCATAGCGGGAACTCTCACGAGTGTCTTTGTAATTATGCACTGATTGGTTTGGATAGTGAACCGCTTGGTGTGATGCCGATTGATTTCCTATCTGTCGACTCGGCACGGCTATCGGTTTCCCCTGCAGACGTGCAGAAATCGGCGTCCACGGGATGGTTTCGGATCGGCTTTTTACAGGATGTTTTGTTAACTTCGTTGCAGGGATTGCCCGCGTGAAGGCAATTCGGCGCGGTTTCGGCGCTTTGCAGGCAGAATTTGTTTAAGTATCAATCGGTTCTGGTCGATTGTTCATTAGAGAAGGAAAAGACTGTCGTTGACAAGTGACTGATGGTCGCCCACCGAATCATAGATGTGCCTCACCGGTCCCTTTAGATGGCTCGATCCCGGCTTTTCAGCAAATCTGATCGCACAGCAGAAATATGCCAGCCGGGTGAAGCGCCGGGTACGGAGAAAGTCCAACGGCTGGGACCTGTGCTTGAAGGGCTGGAGCCTCGTGTGCTTTTCTCGGCTGATGTCTCCGCGCTGCCATTGCTCTCCGCAGACTCTCCAATAACGCTTGAATCCGGATTTCCGGATCAGGTGTTGTCTGCGGGGTTGCTGAGTGTAGAGCCGGGTGTGCGTGCAACGGAGTTGGTGGCGGTTGACGCGACGCTGGGTGACCTGGAAGTATTGCTCGCTGATCTCCGCGAACAGCAGCACGCAGGCCGCGCGATAGAGATTGTACTGCTGGAACCGGAACTCGAAGGGGTCCAGGTGGTCACTGACACGCTGGTCAATATCGAGAACGTATCAGCGCTTCATCTGCTCACGCATGGTGCCAGTGGCGGTATCAAGCTTGGCGATACCATGCTCGATCTCGAAAACGTTGCGAGTTTCTCTGCTCAATTCTCTGAATGGCAGGGCAGCTTGTCGGTGGATGCCGACATCCTTATCTATGGCTGTGATGTTGCGTCCACCGAAGACGGGCGTACACTCCTGCGAGCAATTGCCAGTGAAACCGGCGCCGACGTTGCGGCCAGCATTGATCGCACCGGGCATCTATCGCTCGGAGCCAACTGGCAGCTGGAGTACCGTTCAGGCGATATAGACGTCGCTGAGGCTTTGAGCGACGCCGCCTATGCTGCGTGGGAGGGCGAGTTGGCGCTCGGCTTTACCTTCACGGCACCGGCCTCTGTCAGCGTGGATGAGGACAGCACCCATACGTTTGATAGTCAGCAAATTGAGATCAGTCATGATCTTAACGCAGCAGATTTGATCAGGGCTGAGTTGCGTGTAGAGAGCGGCACGCTGGCGTTTACTAATACGCCCGCCATTACTGTGTCGGGTGAGGGCGGCAACATCGTTGTGCTGGAAGGCACAGCGGCAGACATAAACGTCGCCTTGCAGGATCTGGTTTACTCACCGACGGCAGAGTTTAGTGCCAGTGACACCCTTGAAGTCACTGTAGAGAATCAGTTCGGATTGTTGCTGTCAAACAGTTTTGAAGGTTTGGATGTAACGCTGCCATCAAGTCAGTTCAACGGTGAGCTGATGACGGGTGCACAGATAGTCACGGATAGTGAACGTGGCTCAGTTCTTCAGCTCGATGGTATCGATGGTCATGTGCGGATTGACAATAGTCTGGGGGAGCCCGACAACCTAACCCTGGGTGCCTGGGTAAATCTAGAGATAAGCAATGGCGACTCCTATGAAGTGATAAGCATTGCAGACAGCGCCGTGTTGCGGGTTGTCCAGAGTGCGGACGGCAGTCAGTGGATATTGCGAGCCGCTTATTATACCGGCTCTACATGGAACCCTTTGTCTGTGGCGCTGCCTGCGTCATTTGGTTCTGCCGGCTGGCATCACATCGCCTTCACGCACCAGCCTGGCGAGCAGATCGTATATCTGGACGGTGTTGAAGTGGCGCGAGCGACGGCGGCCGATTCCATTAGTTATTTAACACCCGAAGTGACGACGATTGGCAAGCACGCCTTTAACAATGGCGGTAGCTCTTATCACTTAGAGGGGATGCTGGACAATGCGCAGGTGTTCGGGCGCGTGCTCGATGCGGCTGAGATATCCAACCTTGTCAGTGGCTTTGATCAATTTGAACAGACTGCTTCTGTCGCCATAGACATCATGCCGGTTAACGATTTACCGCAAATTAGCAAAGTCGACGCAGGTATCGCCTATGTCGAGGGTGATCCGCAGCCGGTCCCGATTGTTAACTCATGGCATATAACCGACCTTGAGATCGAAGCCAGTGGCACGCTGGAGAATACCACCCTGACTGTTGAGCGTTCGACCGCCAGCGGCACGTCACCGGATGCCACGTCGGGTGCGAACGATTACGATAGTTTTTCTTCTGCCAGTGTACAGTACGATCTCACCGAAGGGAGTGACCTGGTTGATACGTCGGGGATCACTTTTGGCAGCGTCACTAAAAACAGTGCAGGGACACTAACCCTGACTTTTAATTCGCTCGCCGATCTGGATATGGTCCACCGGCTGGTGCCGGAGATTCACTACTGGAATAGCGGCGGCTGGCCACCGGATGCAGTTACATTGCATTGGCTGTTTAATGATAATGGTATCGATAATGAAGGGGCTGCTGATCCTGTCGCTGGACTAACAGCAGTAGACGCCGGCACCTCGGCAGAAGTCCTCACAACGATCAACATAACACCGGTAAATCAAGCGCCGGTACTGACAGTGAGGGGCGCAAGTAACTCGATTTTCCTTGGCGAGGGTGTCGCCAGTGCGTTGATAACCGACAGCATGTTGTCGGTGTATGATGTCGACGATTCGGCGGACAATCTGGTCTATACGCTGGTTTCTGCGGGTAACGCGGATCTTTACTACACCGACCCGTCGACCGGCGTTGCCGTGGCATTGACGGACGGTGATACCTTTAGCCAGAGCGATGTCAGCAACGGCTATATCAGTCATCAGTCCGATTTGTCGTCTGCCGGTATTAGAACGTTTACAGCATTTGTAGAAGACTCACACGGTGCGAAGACCGATACCGAAACTTTCACGATTCGCTACACCACCGATATCCCGTCTGAGATTTCTTCGGGGATCAGCCTGAATCAGGATGGTGGCAACGATGCATTCCTCGAGGATACCAGTGGCTATCACTTCGTCGGTGGCTATTCGACGCTCAGCTGGGAGTTCAGGTTCTCCGATCTGCAAAAAAATGAAGGCAACGGTTGGTCCACGTTGTACTCTGCGGCGGACGCTGATGCAGCCAATGATGGAGTGACCGAGTCCCTGTATATTCAACCGGATCCCAATAGCCTTGATGCCATTGTCAGCTGGTATGTCTATCCCTGGGGCTATCTGCAAACCGGTGTGATCAGCGATTTGTTTGATGGAGGTATGCACCACATCGCCATGACACTTGATCTGAAAGCGGGTGGCGATATGACGCTCTATGTCGATGGCGTTCAGGAAGCCGTCAAACCCGTACCGGCACGGTATGTGTGGGGGTTTCCGGTTGATCAGGTGATGGGTGGTTATACCCCGTGGGTCATTGGACAGCAATTGTACGGGCCCAGTGAAAACCCTGTAAGTACGGCAGATGCGGCCAGCACAGCCACATCCACCGATCTTAATTTTGTAGCGGGTCGCCATTTTTCCGGTACGCTGCATGATGTCCGGATTTGGGGAGATATTCGAACACTACCGGAAATCACAGCGGACCAGCACGCCCGCTACGATCTGGTTAACGCTGCGGCACCGGATGATCTGCTGGTTAACTGGCAGATGGACTCGCGTAAGGCACCGGTTGGCGATGTACAGCAAATCACTGATGCGACCACCGCCCATACGGTCAGAGATATTAATGGATATTCCTGGTCGCGAACCCAGGCACCGCCGTCGACGCTTGCGGTCAGTAACGTGCTGGATACCATCACACCGGCCGACGGATTCATCTCGTCCACCCCGACCGATCAGCTGATGATTAACAGCAGCGAACCGGATGGCGCTCTGGTGGGCTATGTCGTGCCTAGAGATCCCCTGCCTGATTCTGGAGGTTACCGCTTTGAGCTAGTTGACAACGCCGGCAGTGACGCGTTTCAGATTGCCCCGCTGACCGGTGAAATCACCATTAAAAACCGCAATCTACTGGTTGGAGACTCGGTGTCTCTTACCATACTGGTTGGCGGCCTGCTTCCCACCGACCCGGTTCATTCGGAGGTCATCGAGGTAATAGTTAACCGCATTAATGATGCGCCTCTATTGAACCCCGGTGTGCATGCGAATGACCCGCGCTTTACCGAGGGCGAGGACGCGGTAATTATTGATTCCCTGATCACGGTCAGTGATCGGGAGCTTGATGCCTATGGCAATTATGATGGTGCATTTGTCACCCTTGAACGTCTGGACACACTAAACCAGACCTCTGTTGACAGCTATACCAGTGTGCCCGTGGTGGACGATCAGTTCAGTAGTGTCAGTGATGTGTCTACCGCCATTAGTGCTCTGACTGAAGGTGCTGACCTCGAACTCAATGGCACGGTGGTAGGCAGCGTCGAGCAAAACAGTAACGGTTTGCTGAAGCTTGTATTTAACGACCGGGCCGATGCCACCGTTGTGGTCAGCGTGCTGCGGGGTATCGCCTACAGCAACAGCAGTCAGGATCCCGAAACCACTGTGACGCTGCGGTGGTTGTTTAACGATGGAAATCAAAACGACGGCTCTGCCAACGATCAGGGCGAAAATTTAAATCTGTCGCAGGTGGTGACAACGGTCGTCGGGATTGACACGGTAAATGATCCGCCTGTTTTCACGGCGCTGAATTCTCCATTTACCCTTGGCAATGAAGACAGTGTGGTTGAGCTTACCTTTGCCGACATCATGGCGACGGCCACGGTCGCAGATGTGGACGGTGTTATAGATCGCTTTCTGGTGCAGGACGTCATTACCGGTACACTGGTGCTGGGTGCTGATCCGTTAACCGCATTACCGTTATCCCCGTCTAACAATATAATCAGTTCAACCGTCAGCGCGTGGTGGACGCCTGCATTGCATTCTAATGGAATGCAATCGGTACTGGAGCTTTCCGCAATGGATGATGAAGGGGCGGTTTCGCTGACCCCGGTACCGTCTGGCGGATCGGGCGGTACGGCAATTTTGCTGCAGGTAATGCTCAACGCTGTTAATGATGCACCGGTTGGCGCAGATAACACGCTGGACCTTACGGAAGACAAAACCTATAGTCTAACGGCGGCGGATTTTGGCTTTGTTGATACTGCCGATGGCAATAACTTCAGCGGCGTGGTGATCACTGGCGTACCGTCCTCCGGAGCGCTGCAACTGAATGCCGATCCGCTGGTGCTCAATGATTTCGTAACCGCAGCCGGGATTGCTGCCGGCGATCTAACCTACGTGGGTGCACCGGATGAGCACGGTACCCCTTATGCTCAATTGCAGTTCAAGGTCCGTGATGATGGCGGTACCGGGTATTCCGGTGCTGATACTGATGCTGTGTCCAGAGCGATAACCTTCAACCTGCAGTCCGTCAATGATGCGCCGACCGGTCAGAGTAATTCGGTACAACTGGACGAAGACGCCCGCTATATCTTTAGCGAAACGGATTTTGGCTTTAGTGATATAGCAGACAACGGTGTACTCACCGAAATAGTCATCAGCCGCACGGTCGGGCGCGGTACACTGCTTAACGGTAGTGATCCTGTGCTCGATGGTGATACCGTCAGTGCGACGCAACTGTCTGGTGGTGACCTGGTTTTTGTGCCGGCAGCAGATGACAGCGACAGCGGCTACACCGATTTTACCTTCAAAGTCAGAGACGATGGTGGCACCCTGAACGGCGGGGTCGACCTCGACGCCGCGGATCGTACCCTGAGTATCGACGTGATGGCGCTTAATGATGCCCCTGCCGGTACTGACAACACCCTGAGCCTGAATGAAGACAGCGTCACAGTACTTGCGGAAGTGGACTTCGGGTTTAGCGATCCGGCAGATGGTGATCAATTCTCCGAAGTCATTATCAGTAAATCGGCGCGTACTGGATTGTTGTCGAATAACGGTGTGGCACTGCAGGATGGTGATCGGATTCCGGTCATCGCTTTAAAAGCCGGTGTGGTGACTTATGCCCCGGCGCCCGATGGCTTTGGCAGCGGGCACGACACCATTGAGTTTCAGGTGGTGGACGATGGTGGCGCACCGGGCAGTGACACTGATCCAACGGCAAATACCCTGACGTTTGATGTTACCGCGGTTAGCGATGCACCGGACGGCCGCGACAGTATCCTGCAGGTGGTGGAAGATACTCGCTATATCTTCAGCGCCGCCGATTTCGGATTCACCGATCGGCAGGATAACCATGCACTGCTGGAGATAATTATTGATGATACCGTCACCGACGGTGTTCTGTTGGCCGGGGATGCAGCGGTTGTCGATGGTGATTCTATAGATGCGGCGCTGATCGAGAGCGGCGGTCTGGTCTATCAGCCGCCCGCTAACATGAACGGTGATGCTTTCACGAGCTTTACGTTCAGAGTTCGCGACGATGGCGGTACTCTCAATGGCGGGCAAGACACCGACCCGTTTAATAACACGATAACGCTGGATATCGAGTCGATCAACGATTCACCCAGCGGCGCGCACAAAACGCTGGTGTTGGCTGAAGATAGCTCAATCATACTCACTGAAAGTGATTTTGGTTTTACTGATGATTTCGACAGCAACAGTCTGGCGGAAGTTATCATTACCCACAGCGCCAGCGCCGGGACGCTGGCCAGCAACGGGGTTGAGCTTGTCGACGGTGATGGGGTCACAGTGGCGCAAATTGGTGCCGGCACCCTGACATACACACCGGCGCCGAACGGTTTCGGTTCACCGTACAGCACGGTCGGGTTTCAGGTGGTGGATGACGGTGGAACTGCTGGCGGCGGTATCGACACTGACCCCGTAACAAAAACTCTTACGTTCTATGTCACGCCGATTGAAGATGCTCCGTCGGGCATGGATAAAACACTGGTGATCGACGAGGACGCACCGCATACATTTAGCGTGGCCGATTTTGGCTTCACTGATAACGCCGATAACAACGCCCTGCTCGAGGTCGTTATTACCGCTACCGTGGCAGAAGGGTCGCTGCAGAACGGTGGCGCCGATGTCGAGACCGGAGATGTCTTTACCGCGGCCCAACTGGCTGCGGGTGCGGTGATCTATACACCACCGGCTAATAACCATGGCGTGGGAATTGACGGCTTCCAGTTTAAGGTACGGGACGATGGCGGAACTCTGCGTGGTGGTGAAGACACGGCCGCAGTCAGCAACACGATAACAATCGATATTACATCGGCGAACGATGCGCCGGGTGGCACCGATAAGACTGTGTCGTTGCTCGAAGATGCACGTTACACTCTGACAGAATCGGATTTTGGTTTTTCCGATTCAGCCGACGCTGATAACTTTGTTGAAGTCCTCATCGCCGATACGGTGACCAGCGGAATTCTGTCGATTGACGGATTGCCGGTCGCGGATGGAGAATCAATCAAGGTTGCTGATATCAATGCAGGGCGAGTCAGCTTTGCTCCGTATCATAATGAGTCCGGTGATCCCTACACCAGCTTTCAGTTTAAGGTAATGGATGACGGTGGCACAGACGGGGCCGGGGTTGATACCGACCCGATCGGCAATGTCTTTACTTTTGTTGTCACCCCGGTCGACGATGCGCCTCGTGGCCGGGCCGGTGATGTTGTCATTGTCGAAGACACCCCGTATATCTTTGCAGAGTCGGATTTTGGTTACTCTGACCCGGCCGACAACCACGCATTGGCTGCGGTGTTTATTTCTGCAAGCGCTGAACACCTGACGCTAAACGGGGTTCCGGTGCAGGCGGGCGATCAGGTCCCGGCTGCAGCGCTGGCCAGTGGTGAGTTGATGTACTCTCCACCTGCAGACGCTAACGGAGATGCATTTGCGACAGTTAAGTTTCAGGTTATAGATGTCGGCAATACGCTCAATGGTGGCGACAATACTGATCCCGTAACCAGGTTGCTGTCGCTGAATATACAATCGCAGCCTGATACGCCAACAGCCAGCGATCAAAACGTAACGCTTGCAGAAGATCAGCCGCACAGCTTTGCCGGTGAGCGTTTTGATTTTGTCGATGCAGATGGCGACGAGCTCGCCGGAATCGAGATAGTTACTTTACCTGAGCACGGCGTATTGAACCTGAATGATAGTTCAGGGGTAACATCGCTTAGCGCCGGCGCGCAGGTAACGGTGGCTGAGCTAGCGCAATTGAGCTACGTCGCTGATGCAAACTACAACGCCGCAGATGATGATTTTACCTTCAGGGTGATCGATAACAGCGACGCTTCGGGAGCAGACACCGATGCCATAGCACGGCGCTTCAGCTTTGCTTTTGTATCCGTCAATGATGCACCGTTCGGGCAGGATTCAACAGTCACCTCGGTCGAGGATAATCGTTATTTATTCAGCGTGGGGGATTTTGGCTTCAGCGATCCGGCTGATGATGATGCGTTCGCGTCAGTTATTGTCAACACTCTGCCAACGAGTGGTGTGCTTGCGGCAAACGATCAGAAACTCTCCGTCGGGGATGAAGTTGCTATAGCTGATATCATCGCCAGGCGTTTTAGCTACACGCCTGATCAGCAACTCAATGGTAGCGGCGTGGGTGCATTTACTTTCAAGGTGGTGGATGACGGCGGACGCGATAACGGTGGGGCCGATACGGCGGCGACTCCCAATACGCTGCAGTTTGATCTGCTTCCTGCCAATGACCCGCCAATGGCCGCCGGTGGTATGGTGCAGACTGTTGAAGATACCCCTTATATCTTCACCCGAGGTGACTTTGGTTTTAGCGATCCCGTAGAGAATAACAAGCTTCGAAGTATTGTGGTCAAAGAGCTCCCTTTGGCCGGCACGCTTGTGCTGTCCGGTTCACCGCTGTCTGCCGGTGCGATGGTTCCGGTGGATGCCATTGATGAGGGGCGCTTTGCCTATGTTGCGGTAGAAAACGAATCGGCCGAAGACTATGCTCATTTCCGCTTTGTCGTGCAGGACGATGGCGGAGACGAGCATGGCGGGCTGGACCATAGTCTGGCCAGTTACCGCATGCAGATCAATGTGCTGCCGGCTAACGATGCGCCAGTGGCGGTTGATCGGCTGGTGACGCTGGAAGAAGACAGCAGTTACCGTTTCAGCAGTGCTGACTTTGTCATTGAAGACATCGAAGCAGATCAGCTTAAGTCGGTAACCATAACAAGCGTTCCTGAAATTGGACAATTAATGCTGAGTGGCCGGATCCTGACGGCCGGGGTAAGCGTTAGCTATGCTGACATCGAATCAGGCAGCCTCGAATACCTGCCTGGTCCGAATTCCAACGGAGAGCGGGTGGCCGGGTTTGATTTTTCTGTACAGGATGCCGGTGGTACAGAGCACGGTGGTATTGATCGGGATCAACTGGACAATAGATTCGACTTTACCGTGCTGGCGCTTAACGATACCCCGGTAGCTAACGACGACTATATTGTAGTGGCGGAAAACGCAGCTGTCGGGGTACTGGCCAGTGGTTTATCCAGCGTGATCGATAACGATACTGACATTGACAATACCGATGTACTGCGGGCGACGGTCCTTACTGCGCCGGCTCATGGCGCGCTGGTGTTAAACTCTGATGGTACCTTCCGTTACCAGCACGATGGCAGCGAGACGCACAGTGATCAGATAGAGTATCTGTTGACCGACGGCCAGTCTATAGATCGCGCATTGGTTCACATTGATATCATACCGGTCAATGATCCACCAGTGGGCGAAGATATAGAGGGTCAGGCCGTGTTAGCCGGTATACCGTTTGAAATACCGTTATCGCAGACGTTATTCACCGATGCAGACCCGGGAGACAGTCTTACCATGACGGCGACTCTCGCCGATGGTTCGCCGTGGCCGGAGTGGCTGACGTTTGATCCGCAGCAATTGACGCTGTCGGGGTTAACTGCTGACTCTGAAACACTGATTATTTCTATACACGCGACAGATCAGTCTGGTGCGGTCGCGACCAGCACGGTGTCGGTCACTATAGAGCCACAGATCGCGGCGCTGTTTGCCGAGGCCACAGATGCGGAGATTTCAGTGCCCACCGATGAACCATCGCAGGCACCTGCGGCAGTGGCGACGCGAGCTATTATTGTTGGCAACGCTGACGGTTCAGCGAGTGGCCGACTCGCTGAGACGACTTTTACGCAAAGTGAGGTGCCACCGTCAGCCCCGTTACTTGATTACAATCATGCCGATGTCAAAGTCGCCCCGTACAAAATAGTCGATTTTGAAGATCGGGTTGTGAAAGCCACACGCAGTATCAGTGTCTCGACTTTAACCGGGCAGAGCGATCACAACATCGATATCAATGTTGTATCCCGGCAATCGCAATTGCTTGACCGCAACACCGGCTTTACAGCGGCGTCGGGTGGGCTTTCGGAGCAACTCGACGAACGCCGGAAAGAAATGCAAACACCGGGTTTGTCAGACCCGACCGTGGTGGCAAGTGCGGTGGGAGTAACTGGCGGATTGTCTGTCGGGTATATCCTGTGGCTGGTGCGTGGTGGCATGTTATTGAGCAGCGTGCTGACGGCATTGCCGGCGTGGCGCATGATCGACCCGTTGCCGGTACTCGGCGAACTAAGCGCTGATGACGATGACAGTGACGAATCACTGAATGATCTGGTCGAGCGGGACCCTGAACCTGCAGCGGACGGGAAAGACCCCGGCTACCGCGATGCGCAGGTGTCGGTGCAGTAGTCGCGGGTAATTGGTCTGTTGGGCCGTCTACCGACCCGACGGACTCTCTGCCGGTGACAGTTTCCGACGCCCGGCAACCTTGAAGCGATCGGCGGTGCCATAGTCACGAACGCCGACACCGGCGACAAAATCACCAAACACCGGACCGTGCTTAAACAGGTGTCCGGAACAGCCTCCGGCGAACAGCACATTTTTATGTTGCGGATGCCAGTCAACCACAAAATGGGTGTCCGGGGTCAGGATCACCTGGTTGAATTTTGAGTCGACGACGCGCTCATCAGCCAGACCCGGCAGTCTTTTCTGGATGTACTGACGGGTGCGCGCAATACTGGCGTGGCGGATCAGCCGTTCATCGTTGTCCAGATCTATTTTGTCAGGAATAACCACCGCAGCTTTAACCCCGTGACCTTCGACAGACGGCATGCCGAATGAGCCTTCGCCGTGATCGATCCAGCAGGGCATGTTGTCCTGATCGTACCGGGCATTGCCCTCCGGTGTAGACGTATAGAGTACGTTGATCGCCACAATGGTCGAGATCGGTTTAATGGTGCGCGGAAACATCTCGGCCATCCACGGACCGGTGGCAACCACAATCAGGTCTGCCTCCAGTGGTTTGCCATCGAGGTGCAGGCGCTCTTGTGAATCGGTGGTGACCTTGCCGCGTGCAACGGTGCCGCCAGCGCGTTTGAAGAGTTCCACTCCGGCCAGCACCGAACGGTGCGCCATGATCATACCGGCCTCGGGCTCATAGAGGCCGTAGGATATATTAGAGACATCAAATTGCGGGAAGCGCGATGTCATTTCGGCCGGTGAGTAACGGTGGTATGGCACGCCGAGTTTGTCGAAGGTCTCGGTGGTGGCATCTTCCCAGTGACAATGTCCCTCGGTGGCCAGAATCAGGGCGCCGCACTCGTAGTAGAGTCGCTGGCCGATCTCCTCTTGTAATTCCAGCCAGCGCAACCGCGCTTCGCGCACCCACCGGGTATAGAACTCATCGCGGCCGTGTATAGCGCGGTAGACGCGGTTGTAGTCGGTGGACGAGGCGCGCGGGTGTCCGGGCTCCCAGCGGTCTATAAGTGACACGCTGACGCCGCGACGAGCTAAGTGCAATGCGGTCATTACACCGGAAATGCCGGCTCCTACGACGATGGCCTCTGGTTTACCCACAGCGAATATTCCCCTTGACTTTTTGCGTGTTTCTTCCGTACTGTATACTGTATACAGTGCAGCAACAAGTTCCAATGGTGGCGTTTCATCACGCTCGACAGCGGGGCAGATGGCGTCAGTGTACGTTCACCAGTGATCACGTGGTCTGTTATCAACAGACAATGAGAGGAGAGCAGTTTTGGCCAGACAAAAATTTTCACTGCCAGAGGGCACTCATACGGTCGCCATGGGTGTTGGAGACCTGAATGGCGTGCTGCGTGGCAAGCGCATACCGTCTACTCACTGGGACACCATCTGCGAGAACGGCAATGCTCTGTCTATAGCGCTGCTTGCTATCGATATGACTTGCGACGTCTGGGACACTCCGTACGTAAATTTCGACAACGGCTACCCGGATATGCACATGTTTCCACTGACACAGCCGGTCGCGGTACCGTGGGAACCCGGTGTTGCAGCTTGTCTGGCTTATGCAGAAGGCATGGATCATCAGCCCGTGCCAATCGACCCCCGTCAGGCTCTGGTCCGGCAGACAGAACGCGCTGCGGCCATGGGATACAACATTCAGGTGGGTACTGAGCTTGAGTTCTATCTGCTCGACCCGGAAACCCTGCAACCACCCGATCAGGGCATACAGGTCTATTCACTGGCGCGTGCCGCCGAGCTTGAATACGTCCTCGGTCCGATTCGCCAGCAGATTAATGAGCTGGGCATCCCTATAGAACAATCCAATCCCGAGTATGCACCGGGCCAGGTCGAAGTAAATATTCGCTATGATGAAGCATTGCTCGCCGCCGACCGGGTAGTGATGTTCCGCTCGATGGTAAAGCAACTCGCCGCACAGCACGGCCTGCTGGCAACCTTTATGGCCAAACCGTTCTTTGAGCAGTCAGGTAACGGTTTTCATACGCATCACTCTGTCTGGGCCGACGGCACCAACGTTTTCGCCGATAACGGTAAGCTGAGTGACACCGGCAAGCACTATCTGGCCGGTATACAAAAGCGCATGGCCGAAATGGCCATCAGTGGTGCTACCACACCCAACAGTTATCGACGTCGTCAACCCTATACGTTTTGTCCGATCAATACCTCCTGGGGCATTGACAACAGAACCGTCGGGTTGCGGGTCATCGAAGGCTCGGCAAGCTCGGTCCGGGTCGAAAAACGTGACGCCAGCGCTGATTGCAACCCGTACTTTCTACTGGCGTGCGAAATCGCCGCCGGTCTTGATGGTATAGAGCAGAAACTGCAGCCCTCTGCGATGACGGAAGGCAACGGCTATGAAGATCAGTCGGCAGAAGGGATACCACTGAACCTGGCGGATGCGGTTGCGTTGGCGCGCGGTTCTGACTTCATGAGTGATGTCTGCGGCACCGACGCACTGGAAATACTGCTGCAACAGGCCGAACGCGAAATCGGATTCGTTGACTCGCAGGTTACACCGGTGGAAGTTGACCGGTACCTGCGTAACTTCTGATGACTGAAGCGCATTTAATCAGCGGTTTTTTGCGATGAAAATAGCCAGAGTCACTGGAAGCCTCACGGCAACTGTTAAAGACAGTCAGCTTACCGGTACGGTGTTGCTGGTCGCAGATATCGAAGACGCCGATGGCAACGTGCTTGAAAAAAGTGTGGTGGCGGCAGACAGCTGCTCCGCGGGTCCCGGTGATCTGGTACTGCTGAGTACCGGCAGCGCCGCGCGGCTGCCAGCCGCTATGGCCGGCAAACCGGTTGATCTGACCATAGTTGCGATTATAGAAAACCTCACCATACCCACCAACAGGTCCAGCGCCAGGCGCGTTGCAAAGCCTGTTGCCAAAAAGACGGTGTCGAAGAAAAAGACATCGGCAAGAAGGATAAAATAAAATGGCAAATTTAAATGGCCAGACAGCGCTAGGCATGATCGAAACCCGTGGTCTTGTCGCGGCTATCGAAGCCGCTGATGCGATGGCAAAGGCGGCCAATGTGACAATCGTCAGTCAGACCAAGTCAGGCGGTGGGTTGATTGCCACACTGATCCGTGGTGAGGTAGGCGCTGTTAAAGCCGCCACTGACGCGGCGTCTGTGGCGGCGAATAAAGTCGGCGAGGTAGTCGCCGTGCATGTGATCCCGCGCCCGCACGACGAACTCGAAGCAATACTGGCTGATCTCGGTGGCGGCTCTGCCGGGTAGTCTCTGCACATCAGAGCGATCTCATGAGCGATAGCGCATTTCAGCAGTTTGCCGAGGCGGCAGCCAGGCGAGCCACAAAGCCTGCTCCGGCGGCGATCCAGTTCAGTAAAATCACAGTCCTAGGTGGTGGTGCGGATGCCCGGTTGCTGGCCGCACTGTGTCTGGCCGCAGGCGCTGAGGTGACGTTGTTTTCAGCGTACGGCAGCGAGCTCGACGCACTGCGTGGTGCCGGTAGTATTGCCTTGCGCGGCGACGGTCCGGTTGGCAGCTACCAGGTCGACCAAAGTGGTTTACCTTCTATAAAGACAACGGCTGAGCTTGATCGTTCGGTGGCTGATGCCAACCTTATTTTTTTAACCGGCCCGGTTCACAAGCAGCGTACCTATGCGATGGTACTGGCCGATCATCTGCGCGATGGTCAATGTGTGGTGCTGGCACCCGGGCGCTCTCTGGCGGCGGCTGAAACCGCCTGGCTGTTGAAGGTCGGCGGCTGCACCGCTGATATCACCCTGATCGAAACCCAGGGCCTGCCGTACTGGTCAACTGTTAATGGTTCTGTGCTGCAGTTGCAGTCAGCGGCACCGGTTGCCGCGGCGACGCTGCCGGCTGGTCGCGACCATATGATCGACGGTTTAAGTCACTTTTTGCCCAACCTTCGCGCGGTACAGAATACTACCCAAAGCAGTTTCGCTGACGGCTCGGGGCTGGTAGAAGTACCGGCGCTCATTATCGGGGGGTGTGCAGTCGGTGATGGTTTGCCGGTAGTGCCGGAGGGTGGCACAGCGCTGCCGGAGAACACTACTTTCCGCTCACTGATTGGCACTGAACATCTGACCGTTATAGAGCAGTTGGCCGCAGAGCGCTGTAAAGTTGCAGCAGCATTCGGTGTACGCGCTATGCCCACACTTGACGAGTGGCTCGATTGCCATGCCGGGGCGTTGCGGGGGGCGGGAAGCCGTGCCGTGCCTGATCATGCAGCGTCGCATGCCGTGATACGTTGTGCCACTGTCGGATCTCTGGTGCCGCTGCAGTCAGCGGCACAGATCGCCAACGTCGATGTGCCACTAACGCGCTCGATGATTACGCTTGCCGGAGCTGTGCTCGGCGCTGATGTGCGAACCTCAGGGCGGCAACTGCAGAATATCGGGGTTGATAACACCGATATAGACAATGCACGTCGGTCGCTCGATAACATAAACCGGGGTGCACGCTAATGGATGATGATCTGCGCTCTGTTGCGGCGGCCCGTCGCGCTTGTGAATCCGCATTTTCTGCCTACCGGAAATTTCTAGGCACTGACCCCGCACATATAGACGCTATTGTAGAGGCGATGGCTCGCGCTATAGAGCCTGAAGCGCGTCGACTCGGGCAATTGGCGGTCGATGAGACCGGCTACGGCAACGTCGATGACAAGCGCGTAAAAAATATGTTTAATGCGCTGTCGGTGGCCGAGTATCTGCGCGATATCACGACACTCGGGATCCTATGGCAGGATGACGTCAGCAAAGTGGCCGCCATCGGCGAGCCCATGGGCGTGGTGGCAGCACTGATCCCGGTCACCAACCCGACATCCACCATTATATTTAAAGTTCTGTCTGCGGTGAAAGCCGGCAATGCGATTGTCTGCGCGCCTCACCCGCGGGGTGTTGACTGCGGTCTTGAAACTGTGCGTATCATGGCTGAAGTGGCTAACCGCATGGGGGCACCCGCCGGCCTGATTCAATGCCTCGAACACGTCACGATTCAGGGCACCGCAGAACTAATGAAACACCGCCGTACCTCTATTGTGATGGCGACCGGCGGTCCTGCGATGGTGCGCGCTGCGTATTCATCCGGCAAGCCGACATTGGCGGTTGGGGCAGGCAATGTTCCGTGTTATGTGCATGCATCCAAAGCCGCCGATCTCACCGAAGTCGCCGAGCAGATCATCACGTCTAAATCGTTTGACTACGGTACCGCCTGTGTCTCTGAGCAGGCAGTCATCGCCGATAAAAAAATTGCCCGTGATTTACGCCATGAACTGAAAATGAAAGGGGCTTATTTCTGCACGCCGGCGGAAGCTGATCGCCTGGCGCGGGTTATTTTTCGCGGTAAGCAGGCGATGGATCCTGACAATGTCGGCCAGTCGCCGCAAGTGCTGGCGCAACGTGCCGACTTCTCAATCCCGCCGCGAACGCGCTGTCTGGTGAGTGAAGAAACAGAAATCGGCTGGCAACGTCCGTTGTCCGCAGAAAAACTCAATCCGGTACTGGCTTTCTATGAATCCCGCGACACCGGGCATGGACTGGCACAATCTCAATCGATAGCCCGCTTTGAAGGCTGGGGCCACAGCGCGGTGATTCACAGTGATGATCCCACTGTGGTCTCCGCGTATAGTGCGCTGCCGGTCGGACGCGTTCTGGTGAACACACCGGCTATTCTCGGTGGTATGGGGTATTCCACAGATCTTGAACCCAGCTTTATGCTCGGCACGGGGACCTGGTCCGGGTCAATTACCTCTGACAATGTCACTGCACTGCATCTGATCAACATAAAGCGCGTCGCCTACGAGTGTCGTCCGTGGCGCGATATCTTTGACGAGTACGGGGAAACCGGTGTCCAGTGAAATAACCATAAGAGCGTTGATGCAGATTGATAATCTGCAGCCTAAATTTGCCGCCTATAACGGTGCCACTGTGCAGGGATCTGTGCCGTTGTCAGGGGATACCGTTCTGATTGGAGAGATGGCACCGGGTAACGGGGTATTTACCCTGATTGACCGGGCTTTGAAGGCCAGCGCGGTGGAGGCAACTTCACAGTTGGTAGAACGTGAATTCGGTTTTTTTATCCTGCGCTCGCCATCTAACGCCGAGGTCAGTGCTGCGCGCGATGCGATACTCGCCGAGCTTGGCGCCAGCATGACAGACCGCCTGAAACCATCCGTTGAGTCAACCCAGATTATCACCTCGGTCGAGCCCTATCAGGCGCAGTTACTGAACAAATGGCGCAAGGGCGCGTTGCTGGTGCCGGGTCAGACTCTGGGTATCATCGAGTGTTCGCCAGCCGCCTATATTTCAGTGGCAGCCAATGAAGCCGAGAAATCGGCCGAGATAGATATCGTTGAGGTCAGGGCGGTAGGGCGCTATGGACGTTTGTTTATTTCCGGCTCTGAAGACTCGGTCAAGGCCGGAGTCGAGGCCGCCACCAGCGCGATCAATGCGATGGACGGGCAGAGCACCTGATGCCGCAGCAGCCGACACAAAAACGCGTGATCGGTGCAGAGCATATCTCTGATGCACATGCGCGTGGTTTACTGCAAATAGAAGTATTTCCCGGTGATATTGTCACCACTCTGGCGACAGAATCAGCCCAGCGTCTGGGTATTAAGTTGCTCGATGGTCCATTGCCGAAAGCAAATGTCCACCGCACAGACGGTGCTACCGCAATGCGTCGGTCACTGTATCGGCGTTCTCCACGCTGGGTCGCGCCATCAGCTTCATCAGCCAAGCGACGTGTCCATCGGTTTTCGAAAATTGCGCTGGTCGGTGCCGGCAATGTCGGCTGCACTATCGCCCAGCTTGCGGCACACGCAGATTTAAGCGCGCAAATTACCCTGATTGATCTGGTACCCGGTCTGGCTGAGTCAATAGCCCTGGATTTAAACCACGCAGCGGGAATCACGCGCAGTAAGGCGATTGCCGATGGTGGAACCGATCTTACCCGGGTCGCCAATGCCGATGTCGTCGTGGTTACGGCCGGGCGTCCGCGTACCCCTGGAATGCTGCGCTCGGATCTCATCGAAATAAATCGCCGTGTGATACGAAAAGTCGGCGAGGCCGTGAAAGAATCTGCACCGGATGCGATTGTTATTGTAGTGACCAACCCGCTCGATGAAATGACCGTCGAGATGCTGCATGCGACCGGCTTCAGTCGCGATAAAGTTCTGGGCATGGCCGGCACGCTGGACAGCAGCCGCTTTCGACAGGCATTGGCTCAGGCGGCTTCGGTTAATTGCGCTGATGTTGAAGCCATGACGCTAGGCTCCCACGGTGACGAGATGGCACCGGTTTTATCGCGGGCTCGCATTAAGGATCGTCCTCTCGATGTGCACCTGTCCGCAGACACCATTGCCGACAGTGCGCAGCAGGCGGTGGCCGGTGGCGCCGCGGTGGTGAAGCTTCGACGCACCGGCTCCGCATTTATTGCGCCGGCCTATGCCACACTCGAAATACTCGATCACCTGCGCGGTGCACGCACCGGCACAGTGCCGGTATCGGTAATGCTGGAAGGCGAATACGGTATTAACGATGTGGTGCTTGGTGTGCCCTGTGAACTGGGTATGCAGGGTCTGACAGGTGTGCAGGAAATCACCCTGAACGATCAGGAAACACAGGCGCTTCACGAAGCCGCCCGTGCTATAAAAGACCGTCTGGCAGACCTCACATGATCATAAAGAATGTTAAAACCGGTGGCAGGTTTGAGGAAATCGGGGCCTATTCCCGGGTAAAGCGGGTTGGGCCTTTTGTCTATGTTGCCGGGACCACCGCCATCGAGCCCAGTGGCAAATTACACGCGCCCGGTGATACCGCCGCACAGTCACGGTATATTTTTAAACGCATCGAAGACGCCATGCGCGACGTAGGTGCAACACTTCAACAAGTGGTCAGGACACGCGCTTATTTTACCGATATGGCCACCGCAGGAGAATTCGTACAGGTCCATGGCGAAGTCTTCAAAGGCATTGATCCGGTGACGTGCGGTGTTGAGGCAGGACTGACCATGGATGGCATGATGATAGAAATAGAGGTAGACGCCTTGATCCTCGATAGTAACGGGGAGTTCGATTTTAACTAAACGTACAGTGCTCCAGGATGGCCGGGCCCAGGTGCGCGCCATCGTTCATGAACCCAGTGTAAGCGTGATGACAGACCGTATAGGCGGACAGCACGCACCACAATCCAACCCGAGGGATATTCAATGAGCTTTAAGAAAACGACATTGCTGGCAGCCATGGCTGTGGCTGCTATCACGCAATCTGCGGTGGCAGACATCAAGGTGGGCTATATCGGCTCGCTGTCATCTGACACCGGTCTGAGCACGCTTCGCGGTGCGGAAATCGCCATAGAAGAGCTCAATGCGAGTGGTGGAGTGCTGGGTCAGAAAATTGAGCTGGTCAAAGCCGATACCAGTGAAGATCCCACCGAAGGTGTCAAGGCCTACGAGTATCTGGCAGAGACTGAAGAAGTTGATTTTATAATCTCCGGTTCAATCGATGATGTATCACTTGGCTGGTTGCCACGTATGCAGGAGTTTCAGATTCCAACTCTGGACACCTGGACCTCCTACATTGGCATTATCGATATGATCGTCGAAGACTACGAAACCATGAAACCCTACTTCATGAACATTGCCTCTGACGAAGCGTTGGCCACACTCTATATTGATTTTGGTAAAGACGTACTGGCTGAGAAAATGGGCTGGAGTTCGGTAGTTATTCTGCAGGAGGACACCGCTTTTGGTGGCGCCATTGCCGGTCTGGTGACCGATGCACTGGCGCCAAATGCCGGTATCGAAGTAAAAGAGTCAATCGTCTATGACATCACCACCAACGACTTTGCGCCTCTGTTTTCCCGTGCGCAGGATTCCGGCGCCGATTTCATCTATCTGATCAGCTCAGTGAATTCGCAGGTGGTGTCGTCCCAGTATGTAAAGCTGCAGGTTCCGATGGGTATGACCGGAGTCAACGTGGCAGCGCTCGGGCAGGAGTTCTGGGAAGACACCGGTGGCGCGGCGGGGGGTATTTCAACGCTGTCGCCCATTCCGTCGGTAGGGTTTAAGCTCGATCCTGTCTCGCAGGCCTTTGTCGATACCTATCAGGCCAAGTACGATACCCGCCCGATCATGCCTCACTTCAATGGCTTTAATGCTTATCATGGCGTAAAGCAGGCGATGGCAGCGGCAGAAGAAGCTGGTGAATTTAACAACACCAGTTGGGTCACGGCGATGGAAAAGCAGGACCTCACGCTGAAACTAGACGGCGAAACCTGGCTGCGTTACGCGTTTTGGGGTAACGATGAAATTGAACCCCGCACCGGACGCACCTATCCGCACAATGCCCGCTTCGATATCACTGAGCCCTACGATGAAGCGTCTCCATCGATGGTGGTTATTCAGTGGTACGAGGATGGCAGCAGCGCTGTAGTCTACCCGGAGAAATACAAGACCGGTGAATTCACTGTTCCTAGCTGGGTAAAGGCTAAGAAGTAAAAGTAACTGCAGGTGCCGCCGTCCGGCGGTACCTGTAGCCAGCAGTTGTTGCATCGACCCCCGGCTCACAACAACTGCATTTTAATTCTGTCGCCACTTCCAGATAAGCAAACCACATGTTGCAGATAATTGTTCAGGGGTTGTTGCTCAGCGGGCTGTACGCACTGATTGCAATGGGCTTTACATTGATATTCAGTGTGGGGCGGGTGTTAAATCTTGCTTATGGGGCGTATCTGTTGATAGGCGGCTATATCTACTTCACAGTTTCCCAGACGCTGGGAGTGCCCAAAGTGCTGGGCTTGCTTCTGGCGGCCATGGTCGGTTGTCTGGTCGGGTTGCTAAAATACCGGTTGCTGGTGAAGCCCCTGAAAGGCAACCACGTAGCGGTCGAGATCTCCACACTGATACTGGCAGTTGTGGTGCAGGCCGGGGTGGTGTTTATCTACGGCGACAGTTCAAAAATACTGCTGCCGATAGTTCCGGGCGTGACCCAGGTGGCTGGCGCATCAGTGACCTATAACCTGCTGGCGGCCACCATTGGCAGCTGGGCTATTCTGTTTGCCCTGTACTGGTTTGTCCGGAAGACACATGTCGGCAGAGCCATGCAGGCCGTGTCTATGGATACCAAAGGGGCTGCTATATCCGGGGTCGATCCCGATAGAATCAACATGTTTACCTGGGGTTTGTCGGGCATGCTGGGGGCGACAGCCGGGGTCTTTTTTGCCAGCTATACCCAGTTGTCACCCTCTATGTGGGTAGCGCCGCTCATTATAGCCGTGGCGGTGGTGATCGTTGGCGGGATTGGTTCAATCATTGGTACACTGATCGTGGCGCACATTATCGGTTTTATGGAGGTGCTTGCGGTCGCTGTTATTGCGCCGGAATTGCGTGGAGTGTTTACCATGTTGCTGATTATCGGCGTGCTGGTTATTCGTCCGCAGGGTTTGTTTGGTCGGGAGGAGCTCTGATATGGGACTGCGCTGGTACCATTTTGCACTGTGGGCTGCATTCATTGCCATCATGGTGGCTATTCCGGAGTTTGTCTCCAAGGGCACGT
Source organism: uncultured Granulosicoccaceae bacterium (assembly GCA_938003855.1). GTDB lineage: Bacteria > Pseudomonadota > Gammaproteobacteria > Granulosicoccales > Granulosicoccaceae. The sequence continues at coordinate 59,447 of CALKXD010000064.1, forward strand.
TGCGAATAATTATTTTTGCCAACTTTCTGGCTATTTTTGCCATTAGCTGGGATGTGCTGTCCGGTCGCACCGGGTACATCAGTTTTGGCCACCCGTTTCTTATCGGCATTGGGGCGTATACGTCGGCTATTCTTACCAAGCGCTTTGATGTGCCGATTGAATGGGCAATTCCGGCGGCTGTGGTTATGACCATGATCGGCGGTATTATCGTGTTTTTGCCGGCACTGAGAATCAAAGGCAGCTACTTTGCGCTGGTAACGCTTGCTTTTATGGAGCTGACCTATCAGCTGGTGCAGGTGATACGACCCGATCTCACCGGCGGCACCCGTGGCATGTCCGGGGTGCAAACACTGACACGCGGAGCGCTTAACGGTTATTACCTTTCCGCCAGCCTGATGGTCACCATCGCCCTGAGCATGTGGCTGCTGATGCGAACCCAGCTGGGCACCGCACTCAGTGCTATCGGCATGAACGAAGAGTCGGTTCGCGGCAGTGGTTTGAGTACCACGAAACTAAAACTGTTTGCCTTTTTGACCAGTGCCTTTGTGGCCGGGCTGGGTGGTGCCTTCTATGTGCACTACCTCGGGTCTATTGCGCCGCGTGCGTTATTTGATATCAACTTCCTGTTTACCATTATTGTGGCGGCATTGATTGGCGGTGCGTCGACCATAATCGGTCCGGTAATCGGTGCCTTTTTCCTAACCTTTCTGCTGGAGTATTTACGCCCCTATCTACCGGGAGCAGAACGTTACTTTATCTACGGCCTGATTGCCTTGCTACTCTATATGTATGAGCCAAAGGGGATCATTGAACTACTCAGGAAAGGCTGGCACCGGCTTTTCTCCCGGCATTCGGTAGAGACACCATCATGAGCCATCCATTGCAGATCGATAAACTGGTCAAGCGCTTTGGTGGCCTGGTAGCGACGGACAATTTGTCTTTCACTGTCGAGCAAGGCCAGTCGGTTGGGCTGATCGGCCCAAACGGTGCTGGTAAAACCACCGTCTTTGCGCAGATTATGGGTGAGCACCGCCAGACCTCGGGCAGTATCAGATTGTACGGTAAAGATATTGGCGCTGCATCGACCCCGGAGCGTATACGGCTGGGAGTCAGCCGGACTTATCAGGTGCCAAGGCCATTTGCAGAAATGACTGTCCTCGAGAACATCCGGGTGGGGCAAATGCCCAACAATCTTTGGCAGATGATCCGCCGCAAACCGCAACATGAAAAAGAAGTCGAGTTAGCCCTGAGTGTCGGTTTTTTACCGTCAGATCTAGGAAAAACACCCGGTGAGCTGTCTATGGGCGATCTGCGAAAACTGGAAATGGCCAGAACCATGGCGACCGGTACTTCAGTGATGCTCCTCGATGAAGTCTTTGCCGGACTGACCGTTGCCGAGATTGCCCAGATCGCTTCACTGATTCAGCAGATGCGTAAAGATGGTATGACCTTCCTTATTGTAAGCCACGACCTCAAAGCACTGGAGCCGCTGGTAGATAAAGTCATTGCTATAAACTACGGTGCGAGGATCGCCGAGGGAACCTTCGCAGAGGTGATGAATAACGCCGATGTCCGATCCTCTTACCTCGGAGCGGCATAGATGGCGTTTCTGGAACTCGATCAGCTATCGGCTTTTTACGGTAAGGCTCAGGCACTGCATAATGTCAGCCTGTCTGTCGCTTCCGGTGAGATTATTGCGATTGTCGGCGCTAATGGCGCGGGCAAGTCGACATTGCTCGATAGCATCATGGGTCTGACCCGGGTGACCGGACAGATACGCCTTGAAGAAAAGTCTCTGATTGGCCTGAGTGCAGCCGGGATTGTCCGCAGTGGCGTAGGTTATGCGCCTGAGCGATTCAATCTATTTCCCTATATGACCGTCCGCGACAATCTGTTGGTGGGGGCGTACACAGCACGCAATAATGTTAGCGATAACATTGCTGTCGTGCATAAGCTGTTTCCTAGACTGCAGGAGCGTGCCAACCAGGAAACCAGTACCCAGTCCGGCGGTGAAAGACAAATGGTGTCGCTTGGCCGTGCGTTAATGACCAGCCCGCGTCTGCTGCTTGTCGACGAGCCGACAATCGGCCTCGCCCCCAAGGTATGCAACGAAATCGCAGTGGCACTCAAGCGCATGCGCGATGAGCTGGGAGCCACCATTGTGATAACTGAACAAAACGCTAACTTCGCTATGACACTGGCCGAAAGGCTTTACGTGCTGGAATCCGGAGTTGTCAAAGCCGAGGGGACAGTTGACGAGTTACGCAATGATGAGCGTCTGACAGCGGCCTATTTTGGACACTGATTGCGTAATCAGACAGTTAGCAGAAAGTAAATGGTTAGTAAATGATTTGACGTCTAGCCGGAATCTGGGTAAACATAGGCGCGGTGTTTTTTAGCGCTTAACCAGGTGATTCGTGCCGGCCGATTCTAAATTGGATGTTACTGCCCATGGTGTAGTACTATCTACGGAGCAATTTGATGCCTGTGTTGAGTTCTACCATCTTACACTCGGGTTACCTGTCTGGTTTACCAAAGAGAATCTAGTCTGCCTGCGCTTTGGTGGCGGTTACCTGATGCTGCAAAAAGTCGGCTATAACGCGGGCGGACGAAAGTCTGTTGCACAGAATCCCACTAAGCTGCGTTTTCATGTGAAAGAGGTCGACGTTGCGTCAAAAGTGCTGGAAGCACAAGGATTGAGTGTCGACTATCAGGAGTTTTACTGGGGGACCATCGCGACATTCCACGATCCCGATGGCAACGTATGCGAATTAAAAAACGCCAGTGACCCTTTTTTTCTATAAGCTAAAAAAATTCTGCTCCGGCAAAAAAAGTCGGGCTGATATCCGCATCACGGCGCAGCGGCAGGCTACAAGTGCCAGGCACCGATGTAGTGCTGCATGTTCTAGATCACTGGTGCCCGCAGTACGCTGTGCAATGACCCTGGCAATTGGATCTATCCACCGGGTAACCCTATACCCGCAGATTTCCTGGGAAAGATCCGTTGCCTGACATATCAATGGTGCCGGACATCTGGTGGTCAGTGCGAGCAAGCAGCCTGGTACGTCGGGCAGGTTGGCATCGGGGCCGTCAGCCTTCTAATTTATTGCGCCAACAGTCGCGGTGTTGTCAGGCTTTGCTCTCAGGCGGTATTCTGCAATGGTTCGGTATGACCTGCCGGTGGCAGCAGCGCAGTCTTCTGTAGATTGCCGGCTGTCAGAGCAATAAAGGTATTTTCTTTTACTGGCTCCCACCGATGAGTTTCAGCGTCGATAGGTTCAGACGCAACAATAGTGTTGTTGCCCTCTTCGGCGGACTGCGTTTGCTTGACATACAGTGACGGGCTTCGGTGATCACTGGATAGACGCCACGCGTATAAACTGTTGCCATCGCTCATGACGCAGGTGGTTCGGTAGCCGCCGTTTTTGCTGCCAACATTGGTGATGGTCCGGATCAGGGCTTGTGTGGCCAGCAGCGGGTTTTCCTCCAGGCCCAGATGCAATAACAATAGAAATAACAGTTCAGAGTCGGTGTTGCCGTGCCTGAGTGCGTAGAGATGATCAGGTAGCAGCGCTTCCAGTGGTCTTTTCACCGCGGCAAAGTGACTGATCTGCCCGTTATGCATAAACGACCAGCGACCGTGGGTGAACGGATGGCAGTTGGTTCTGGATACCTGGCCGAATGTCGACGCTCTGACGTGCGCCAGAAACAAGCGCGAGTGTATCGTGCGTGAGAGACTTAACAGGTTGCCGTCGGTCCAGGCCGGCATAACCTCTCGATACAATCCCGGTTCCGGGCGATCGGCGTACCAGGCAAAGCCAAAACCGTCACCGTTGACGGACAATTTTGCTTCTGTGGCCGCCTGGCTCTGCTCGATTAAAGAGTGTGGTGGCAACGAAACAACGGACTCCAGCGCACACGGCGCACCGCAGTAGGCCGCTAGACGGCACATATCAGCGTCGCCTCGCGATAGTCATCGGGCGGGCCCCGGTGGCCGTCGGGTCATGCAGAAGACCATCGGCTGAAAAAAGCGCCGCTGTGTTAATACGGATAGCAGGGTGTTTGTGCATAGTGCCTTAGCCGGTGTGAGCCGGTGGGATGATTTAAGTCTGTTTCAGTAGTTGACCAGTGTAGTACCTTTGACGGAGTATCTTGTCTCAATATGTGACGCTATAGCCCGACTCTTTGGGAGAATATCCACGTATTGGCGAAAATGTTGTGAAGTTTGTGGGTTTGACGGGGTCCGGGCCCGTGACTAGGCGCCTGCGGGCGGGTGTCCCGGGGGCATTTGACCGTGCGATCAGACTACCGGTGGTATATTCCGATGCAGTGTTTCCAAATTCGCAAACCTGATGGATCTCCCGCTAATGACGAGTATAGATTTAAACGCTGACCTCGGTGAAGGCTACGGCCCCTGGCGGATGGGCGACGATGACACCATGATGGATATTGTCACCAGTGCCAACATCGCCTGCGGTGGGCATGCCGGTGATGCTGCCACCATGCATAGCTCTGTTACCACGGCCGGTCGCAAAGGCGTTGTGGTCGGCGCGCATCCGGGCTTTGACGATAAACCCGGCTTCGGGCGACGCAGGATTCCACTGTCGCCGCTGGAGTTACAGCAATTGATTGCCTCCCAGCTTGGTGCGCTGGCCGCAATCGCATCGCTTGCGGCCTCTGAAGTCCGTTATATCAAGCCGCATGGTGCACTTGGCAACTGGGCTGCTGTCGACAGTGAGGTGTCACGGGCGATTGTGCAGGCGGTAAAGTGTGTTTACCCTGAGTACGCAGTACTGGCGATTTCCGGCACGCAACTGGAAGTAGAAGCCCGACGTGCCGGACTAGATACTTACTCCGAGATTTTTGCTGATCGAGGCTATGGCGATGACGGTAATCTGGTCCCCCGGTCAGAGCCCGGCGCTATGATCGAAGACCCTGCAGAAGCCTGCACGCGCCTGCTGCGGTTTCTTGACTCCGGTAAGATGCCCACCGTGTCCGGTGGCTCTGTCAGCCTGGCCGCGCACTCTATTTGCATTCATGGTGATAGTGCTCACGCGGTATCGATGGCGCGGGCAGTTAGGCAGATACTTCTAGACAACCGCATAACCGTTGCCGCATTTAAACGGTAAGCTGGCGCGCGTTTGCAGACATCGTGATGATTCAGGACACGGAAAGCATGCTGCGTTTGCGGCTTAGAGTCACTTATGATTAAAGATCTTCTGGCGTTAGGGCTGTCGCCGTTTTTTACCGGACAGCTAGGCAGCGACGAAATAGAATCAGACCGTATCGCGCGCATCAGCGAAGTACAACGCAACGGGGTTACCGTGACCAATGGTGAAATCAACACTGACATCGTACTGGGCAGCACGTGGTTTCAATTACCTGCAGAGCAACGGCCGACGATTGGCGATTGGGTCATTGTTGATCAGCACCGGTGCAGGATTGAGCGTCTGCTGGATCGCAAAAGCCTGTTCAAGCGCGTTGCATCCGGTGGAAAAGCCAGTGTTCAGCTGATTGCTGCGAATATCGACACCCTGTTTATCGTCAGCTCCTGCAACAGTGATTTTAATGAGTCGCGGCTGGAAAGATATCTGGCACTGGCGGCAGAGGCCGGCGTCGACCCGGTTATCGTGCTGACAAAAGCAGATACCACCGACGACCCTGACTCCTACCTCGACAGGGCTGCCGCGATAAATAAATCATTGCCGGTCGAGTTAGTGAATGCCCTTGATGCCAGTTCACTTGAGGGGGTAAAAGCCTGGATCAGCCATGGCAGCACAGTAGCGCTTGTTGGTTCTTCCGGGGTTGGTAAGTCGACGCTGCTCAATGGCCTGGCCGGCCGGGAGCTGGCAGATACCGGCGCAATACGAGAGGATGATGGCAAGGGTCGGCACACCACTACCTACCGCTCATTGCATTTGATGGCCGATGGTGGTGTGCTGCTCGATGTACCCGGCATGCGAGAGCTTAAAGTGGCCAATCTCGACCAGTCATTGAGCGAAGTATTTGACGATATCGACGGACTGGCGACTCTGTGTAAATTCGGTGACTGCGGACATGGCGATGAACCGGGGTGCGCGGTTCGGCTTGCTATTGAGGATGGGCGCTTGAGCCCGCGCCGTTTACGTAATTTTCAAAAGCTGCTCCGTGAAGATCTTCGGAACACCAGCACGTTGGCCGAGCAAAGGCACCAGGACCGGCAGATGGCCAAACACATCAGGCAGCACACGCAGCGTAAAAATCGCTGATATTGCATGTGAGGATCGCCTCAAGCCTGACAAACGATTGACTATTTAACCTGGCTGTCGTCAGATCAGGCGCTTCTCGAATACCACTGGATTTTTGCATTTGCCCGGGGCCGGTTTGATCAGGGCGGGGTGTATAGCTGCCGGTGATATCGCTGACAGCAACAATTGTTTGCCTTCCTGCAATCGATGAAAACAATCCCGTCACCTGCCGGTGTAGTAGCTGTGCGGCAGGCTTCTGCCGCTGGCGCTGTGTGCGGCCTCAAGGCTAACTGGCCGTTCTAACATCAGCAGACTTAAAGTGACGGTGAATCAAAAAACCGGCCAGTCGGCAGTCGTGCATCAACTCACAACATAGGCCGATACGTGAACTGTGCAGTGGTTAAGTTTGACTTGCCTTGTCCGTTAAATCGATCGTATTTCACAATAGCACCGGCGCAGGTAGTGGCCGGCCAAGAGACCGAATACCATTAAACTGTCAATAATAATTCCCGTTAAAAATGAAGCGGCGAACCTTGCTGTCTGCCTGGCATCAATCAGCAATGCTGTGTCCACAGGCGTTGAGTATGAGATTGTGGTGATTGACAATGGCTCTGAAGATGAAACACTGGAGGTGGCAAAAAAACACACCAGTCAGGTGTACATCGCCCCGGATGCCACGGTAGCCGAATTGCGCAACCTGGGGGTGCAGAAGTCAACCGGGGATATTCTGGCGTTTATGGACTCTGACTGTACCGTGGGTCTTGACTGGTTCGTCAACGCAGGTATTCATTTTTCCGACAATGCAACAGTGTGCTTTGGTAGTCCTCCCGGGTTTCCGGATCGATCCACCTGGGTGCAGCGGTGCTGGTTCCAGATACGGCGCAAGGGTAGCGCCAACGGGGAGCCATTGTCCGTTGAATGGCTCGAGTCAATGAATATGTTCGTAAGGCGTGATGCCTTTGAGCGCGTTGGCGGTTTTGATGAGTCCATGACCACCTGCGAAGACTACGATCTATGTACCCGATTGCAGGATCAGGGAAGTATCCTGTGCGACAATCGCATTGTTGCAACGCATCACGGGGAGGCGGCTACCGTACAGCGTTTTTTTTGCAAAGAGCGGTGGCGTGGCGTCAGTAATGTACACAGCTTGAGGAAGCATAGATTTCCACTCTCCGAATTACCCAGCGTCGTGTTGCCGTTGGTCCAGGTCGGGTTGACCCTATCTCTATCTGCCGCATTGCTGGTCAATCTGCTCGGGGCAATTGAAATACCGTTACTCTGGTTTTTAGCCGTCGTCCTGGTGTGGCAGACACCGCTTGCATTACTAGCCTCTAGAAAATCCGGTGCCAGTCATTACCTGGCTCAGGCAAGCGGGATCTACGTACTGTTAAATGTGTATTTTCTGGCACGCGGGTTGTCACTGTTTACCGGTGCCGCGTGGGGGGACTACGCGCAAGTGCAAATCGCCAGAGAATAGCTCGCAGACGGTCAGGCGTTGTTTGCCGGCCTCCATTTTGTTTGTTTTTCCGATACGCGCAGAGCGCTTGTCCGGTGAGTCGATTGCCCGTATGAAATTGGTCTGTGCTGACCATATTCCGCCACATCATCCGAACAGCGCCTGAATTTCAACGCCTGGTCACAGATTAAAACCCGCCGCAACCGTCTCCGGTGCGCTTGCGCGATGGCTGTGATTTAATAGCGGGTAGACTCAGGCGCAAGTCGTCGACTCGTCCATTGTGTATCCGGATCACTGACGGGTAACTCCCGGTGACACTGGCCTGGGGGGTAAGCTCAGACCCGAATTAACCCACGGACAGCCGCCTCTTCCCTGTGAATATTAACGGGTGTCGGGGAGCGGTTGTGGTGCGTGGACTCAATATTTTATTCTGGATTCTTGCGGCACTGCCGTGTGCCCCTCAGGGCTTTGCTGCCCCGGCAACTCCGGTCGTGGTGGCGCCGATTGGTCAGGTTGCCACCGACAACCCCGAATTTGTCTGGCAGCAACAATCTGATGCAACGCTCTATCGCATCTACCTCTATGACCGACAATCCGGTGAGCGTGTCCATCTTGATAATCATGACAGTGATACCGTTTGTCGTGACGGTCTGTGCCGAATCCAGTTTGACCTGAATCTGGGGTATGCAAGAAATCATCGGTTTTATCTGAAAGCCTACAATCCCGATGGCTACAGCGATTGGGCGCGAGCTTTTTTTCACTACCTGCCGCCGGCCCCTGCAGCCGTCAGTGGGCTAAGCCCGTCCGGCAACATCACGGACGCACATCCGGCCTTCCAGTGGCAGGCATCCGCAAATGCCACAACCTATAGATTGTACGTCTGGAACAAGGACAACAAAGCACGGGTGCTATTGCAAAATTATGCTGCCGCTGCCATTTGCAGCGCAGACTCCTGCACGGTTAATCTGACGGATATTGATTTTCCGCCGGGTACCGGTTTCCTGTTCGCAGTCAGGGCATACAATTCCGGCGGATGGAGTGACTGGTCAGACAGAAGCCATTTCGAACACGTCGAAGATCCCCCACCGGTGGTGACCACGCTGTTGCCGCAAGGCCCGGTGACAGCATCGTCCCCTGAATTTCAGTGGCAGGCACAGTCCGGCGTTACCCAATACCGTCTGTATGTCTGGAACCGTGATGACCGCATCAGGGTGCATTTAGCTAACTACCAACCCGATACCATTTGCGACCAGAGCATTTGTTCGATTGCGCCGTTAGATCAAGGCCTGCCGGCGGGTGATCGTTTGCTGTACCGGGTCAGGGCAATGAACAGCGGTGGCTGGAATAACTGGTCTGACGCCAGATATTTCAGCTACATTCCAGCAAATCAGCGGCCTGTTGCGGTCGCAGATACAGCAGAGGTAGCCTCGGGCGGTACTGTGGTTATCGACGTGCTGCACAATGACCATGACGATACACCGTTAACCGGCGCGTCTATTTCGCTGGCAAGCGCTACGTCGTCATTCGGGCAGGTGGCTGTGGTGGCCGGGGAAGTACGCTACCAGCACGATGGCAGTGACGGCTTCCAGTATCCTGTAGACAGCTTTACCTACACGGTAACGGATGTCGCTGGAGAACAGTCTGAGCCTGCACAGGTAACCGTTGATGTGATCGAATCCAACACAGCCCCTGTGGCACTGGCCGATGCTGCTGTCGTCAACAGAGGTGAATCGGTAATCATTGCTATCCTTGCAAACGACAGTGACCCGGATAATCCATCGGGCAGCAAGCCGTTTCGATCTATTGATCCTGCTACGGTACAGATTGTCGAGTCCGCGCAACTGAGCGGTACTGTGGCCACGCATGCCGATGGCACCGTCACCTACACACACAACAATGACACTACCACAGCGGTATACTTCGACTACAGCGTTGCCGATAAACAGGGTGCCGAATCCGCGCCTGCACGTGTCAGCATAAGTGTCACAGATGCGGGTTTCTGTCCTGCGTACACTAGCTCACCCGTGTATCGACACCGCGCTCAGACGCTGGTGCTTGCCGCTGACGATCCGGACTGGGAGCAGCAGATTGCCGATGCGCCATCGGGTACCGAGATTCTACTGCAGGACGGAGAGTACCTACTGGATCGCTACACCGTCTATATGGACAATTCCGACGTTACCGTGAGATCTCTCAGTGGTAATCGCGGTGCTGTGATCATTCGCGGGCTTGGCTATACGGCAGGCGAAAACGAAGGCTTTATGATCGCGGCTGACCGAATCACAATTGCAGACATCACGGTGCATCAGATGGTGCATCATGCTGTATCTATGAAACCGGGGTCAGAGGCTGACGGTAGCCTCGACAGCACCTATCTGTACAATCTGCACTTGTACGATATCGGCACTCAGCATATCAAGGGGTCCCGCGGCGGGGATAACACCGGTGCTCTGGTGGCATGCTCGTCGATTGGATACACCTCCGGCGGGGCGGTTGGTGACTACAACGGCGGCATCGATATACACCGGGGTGTCGATGTCGTTATCCGTGACAATCGCTTTTATAACATTACCGGCGACGGCACCGGCTGCAATGTTGCCGTACCCACAGGCTCATGCCATTACATCAGCGCGCCGGCGGTCTATATGGGGGATTCACGAGACACACTGGTCGAACGAAATATTGTGACGGACAGTTTCCGGGGCATTTCACTGGGACTGATTGACGGTCATACCGGTGGCATCGTTCGCAACAATTTTGTCTATCGTAATTCCGCCGGGGATATGGGCATCAGTATAGAGAATTCAGTGAATACACTGGTAGAGCACAACACGGTGTTAGTTGAAGGATATATCGGCCCCATCGAGGTGCGCGGTGGTTCGGGTCATACTATTCGCAACAACCTGAGCAATGCGCCGGTATGGCTGCGTGACGGTGCCGCTGACATCACCCGGCAAGGCAATATAGAATTTGCCACCGACGATGATTTTGTCGCCCCCGGCGATCCGCATCTGTATTCCGGGTCCGTCGCAATCGGGTCGGGTGTTGCAGCGACGGGGGTTACTGCAGACATCGATGGTGATCTGCGCTCCGGGCGCTGGGACGTCGGGGCTGATCATTTTACCCGGTGAAAGCGCTTAACTTCTGTTTCGTGCGTCAGACGCAGCGGACCTTTATCCCTGCCGTCAGTACGCATCGCCGTTGCGATAAATTCTGCGTAGAATACAAAAGCCAGTACGCGTGCCGATGATGGGAAAAACCGGCTCTCCTGCAACAATGCGCTGAGATCTGATCGCACGTACGACGCAAAAGCCAAAGGGATATAAGCCTGCTGTGTGGAATCTAACCGATCTTGTACCAACCAGCGCCGGCGTGGTCTCGGCGGGGGCGTGTGGTAGTGGTCCGCCGTTAGTACTGGCACATGGGTGGCCGTGGTCGTCGTATAGCTGGCATCGGATCATCCCGGTGCTGGCGCAGCGATTTTCAGTATTCTATTACGATATGCCTGGCTATGGACAATCTGCCATGCATCCGCAGCAGCGAACCTCGCTCGATGTGCAAGGGCAGGTGTTTGGCGAAATGCTCAAACACTGGGCACTGGATAAACCCACGGTTATCGCACACGACTTTGGCGGAGCGACCACCCTGCGAGCGCACTTGTTGCATGGTTGTGAGTTTCATCGCTATGTGTTGATGAACGTTGTAGCGATGCGGCCGTGGGGCTCTGTTTTTTTTGACCATGTCGGCAAGCATGTTGATGCATTTCTAGGCCTGCCAGCTGATATTCATCGGGCGGTGGTTGAGGCCTACATTAAAGGCGCGATGATCAACCCGATCGACAACACCGATTTCCAGAAATTGGTTCAGCCCTGGCTGACCGCTGAAGGCACAGGCAGTTTTTACCGGCAATTTCAGCAGGCCGATGAGCGCTACACCGCCGAAGTAGAGCCCGACTTCGACAAAGTGCGGTGTCCGGTACATATTGTTTGGGGGGCGGATGATCCCTGGATACCATTGCACAGAGGTAAGGCGTTGCATGCGCTGATGCCATCCGCCACTTTTAACCGGCTTGAGGGTGTCGGCCATTTGCCACAACTAGAAGCGCCTGACAGTGTTCTGAGGTTGCTCGACAGATTGTTAACAGACTGACGGTGTTACAGAATCAGTTTGCGCTGAGCAGCTATTGCGCGGCTTTGTCGACTCGCTAACATTACCGGGCAACTGTGCCGGGAACTTACGCCGCTTCAGGCCTTCTGAAGAGGCAATGGGGTGTGTACTAACAGAGTGCCGCTGGCTGCAGGGTGGCACGACTGGCGAGACTCCATCAAAACTACCGGTTGCACATGGTACCGCGTGCGGATGCAGGATCATTAAATGCAGTTAACGATCAACCGGTCTCTGTGCAGCTGTTGTAGTCAAAGCAGCAACGTTTTAAAAACCCGCTGTAAACATCGCTTTGGTATGGTTGCCTAACGCCGTTACCGTAGACAAGGCACTGAAAACCAGCCGACGCCTCCAGGTGCTGCAGGTCGTAACCCGACGAAGCACCTGTAGTGACGTACCCCGTCACATTAATGTCGCACTGCAATACCGCAGTGCAGATGGAACTGAAAAATACAACATCATGAAAATTTCACGAACCCTTGCATTGCAGATTGCCGGACTGTCTTTTTTACTTATTGTGGCAGCAAATGCCTTTGCGGTTAAAGCGCCCACTAAGCCACTCGAGCAGCGTATTCGTGCGGCGGATACTATTTTTGTTGGCGAAGTACTTAACCGGAATGTCGACGGTGACTGGGTGCGCGCCGAACTACTCGTTGTAGAACCATTGCACAACGCTGTTCAGTCCCGGACTGTCACGGTCATCTGGCGTGCCACACTGGACGGTCGTCCTATCTATGACAAAGCCGAAAACTCGCAGGGTATCGCGATACTGAAACACAAACACAATGGTCGCTACTGGCTACGCAGCGACAAGTTCGAGCCCCTGCACAAACTCGATGAAGTAAAGCAACTTACCGCCGCTGGCCGGCGCAGGTAAACACCAGCACCGGTGGTGCTGGACCTGTGTACAGCGAAGGGGCGGGCAGTGCAATGGGGGCATGCATGGTGACGAAACTATAACTTGCGATATGCGCTGATTACACACGCTGTTCTATCCTCAATAGAGCAACAGTTGGAACCGGATTGCGTCGTTGATAACGCTTACCAAGCCACCTAAACAGAACAACTTTGCATTACACGCTTACGGTCACGCCGATACCCTGCGAAGCGTGAGCTACGCGTCGCCACTGTGACTCAGCCGTCGCCGCAGCAGTGCGGCAATTGAGTCATTCGGGGACAATTCAATGGCACTGTCGCGGTAGCGAATTGCCTCGCTGGTATGGCCCAGGCGCTGATGCAAGTCCGCCAGCACAGCGGCCCACAGGTAGGAGCCGGCCAGCCAGCCTGGCGGGGTAAATCCTTTCAGTAACGCCAGTGCGTGTTGCGGGCCCCGATGCTCAGCCACGGCTACAGCGCGGTTTAGGCGATGCAGCGGTGAGGGAGAAATCTGCTCCAGAAGTTCGTAACAGTCTATGATCTCCGCCCAGCGGGTGTCGGCAAGGGTCGGCGCCAGGCAATGTGCGGCGGCGATACCGGCTTCTGCGTGGTAGCGTGAGAACCGCTCTCCGTGTGATGATTTGTGTAGCCACTCCAGTCCGGTTTGAATCAGGCGCAGGTCCCATTGGCTGCGGTCCTGCTCTTCCAGTAACAATAAGCCACCGCTGGCGTTACGCCGTGATCCCATGCGTGCCATGTGCAGATACATCAGTGCCAGCAGTGCGCAGGTTTCCGGGTTGGGATTGCTATCGTAAGCGGCCAGCAAACTGCACAGGCGGACCGCCTCGTCGCACAGTTCGCGTCGTATTGACCACAGCGCATGAGTCGAAAGATGCCCCTCCGTGAACAGCAGATATAGAATCCTGTGTACCGCCGGGCGGCGTGACGCCAGTTGTTCGGGGTTGAGGCTGTCAGGGTAGTGGCTGTATTGCTGTAGACGTTTGCGCGCTCGAGTCAGGCGCTTGTAGGCACTGGCTTCACTGATAAACAACCGAAAAGATATTTCGGCAACACTAAATCCGCAGAGTGTTTTCAGGGCCAGTACCAGTTGTGATTCCTCTGGTATGGCATCGTCGCAGCAAACAAACAGCAGCCGCAGGATGTCGTCCTGAATCCCTTCTGCAAACTGCAGGTCCGGTTGATTGTGCAGGTTGTCGGGTACCAATAGTGCCGCGTTATCGTGCAGCAGGCGGCTGTGGTTTGTTTGCTGGCGCAGTTCACCGAGCAGATGGTTAAGCGTCACCCGATACAACCAGGCGGACGGGTTATCCGGCAGTGTACCGGCCAGTTGCTGTTGGTGCGCTTTGATCAGCGCGGCCTGTGCGGCATCTTCAATAGCCTGTAGATGCTGAACCCCGACACGGCACGACAGCACCGAGACCAGACGGCCGTACTCGTGTCGGAAGAACTCGTCGTTCAGTTGCGACCCGGTCAAGGGGTGTGTATTTCTCTGACTTCGACACTGCTGCCCGGCATCCATACCCCCGGGCTTTGCTGTGCTACCTGTACGGCTTCTTCGATGCTGTCGGCACTGACTATCATAAAGCCGCCGACCACTTCTTTGGTTTCTATGAAAGGGCCGTCGGTTGCAGTGTCGGCAGTAACCACTTTGCCGTCACCGAGTTTGCCACCCATATCGATTATGTTGTCTTTGAATTTGTCTTTCCAGGCATTGAATTTTGCGTACATGTCTTCCATTTGCGCCGGGGTCGGGGGTGGCCTTTTTTCAGAGTTGTCTGATTGGCTGCGCTGTATGCAGAGATAGTTTTTAGCTGGCATGATGCCTCCTGTCAGGGTTATTGTTGCTTACCTCACTACAAAGATGATCAGGCTGGCCTGTTTTGGACACCGCCAGGAAAATAGTTTAAAAAAATGTTGTCGGGTGGTCAGTGGTGCGCAAGCCACTGACAGTCTTCCAATATAAATTGATCAAACACACAGCTGAACGATGTATTGCCCGGGCTGCAGGCGTACAGGCCAAAGCGCACTGGCAGTGCTGCCGGTGCAGGCGGGTCGGTTTGCCCGGGCAGGGTGACGCCCAGTCCCTGCAAATGAAAGATACGCATTTGCTGAAAAGACACACCATCAGCTGAATGCTCAATCAGAAAGTCTGCGCCTCGCCTGCTCAGCCGGTACCAGCACTCGCATGCGCCGCTGATATCGGTGCTGGCCCAGTCTGAATAACCGTTATTGGTGACCACACTGCCAAGCCTCGATTGCGTGGCCGTCTCGTGCTCGACGGATGCCTTGAACCAGGTGTTGCTGTCGGTATAGACAGCAACGCCGCATTGATCAAAACGCGTGCGGTAGTCAAACGCCACGTGGCAGGTGAAGGTGAAATTGTGGTGATAATTTAACAGCAGTGCATGAGCGTTATCGTGCCTGAATCCATAGTAGGTGCGTTGCCAGAAGTCGGTATCCGGATCGGTTGTGATCTTTACGTGATCAGGCTGTATTTCGAAAGCGGCCGGTTTATTGAGCCAGCTGGCGCTATTGAAATCGATCTGCTTGTCGGTCTTTTTCATAAAGGTGTGATCTGTGGTGCCAGCTTATCGGGTGACCTTGCAGGGGCCTGACTAGAGGGTCTGGCCCAGTGCCATCTTTACGCGGTTTTTGATATAAACGCCGTCGCGTGATGGCAGAACTTTTTCTACCTCTGCTGCGCTGATTTCTATGGCAGCGCAATTCAGTGCATTGCGTGCGTGAATCCGCTGGCGCAGATCGGTGACGGCCGCCATGTCGGATATTCGTGCTGTCCAGTCGAAGCCGACACTGGCGGCGACACGGTCTAGCTCTATACCGCGACCGGTGTGGCTCAGTTGCATGCCGGTTTCTCCGTAGTGGCCGTTGTCGAGTATTGCGATGGTAAGGTTCCCGGGTGCTTGCACGGCAATGGTGGCCAGCGCACCCATTGCCATCAGCATTTCACCGTCGCCGGTGATTACCAGTACGTTGTTGTCGGGTCTGGATTTGGCCAGCCCCAGTCCCACCATAGCGGCACCGCCCATCGCCCCCCACAGGTAGTAGTTCAGGTCGTGATCGCCGGCGGCCATGACGTCGTAGGAGGGTGACCCCAGACCGGTCACAACCAACGTATCTGCTCGATCGATCAACAGCTCGCTGACGACGTCTCTGCGATTCAAAAGGTTATCTGACATGGTCATTTGCTCCAGGTTTTTTTGCCGATCAGCTTCTGGCTCAGAAGCACCGCGCAAGCCTGATCACCATCAAACGCCATAGTGGCGGCACCCTGGATCAGATCATCAATCTGATCCGGTGTCTCGGCGCGCCAGGTCAGAACCCCCATCAGATTCAACGCGGCCTCCGCCGCCTGACCCATGGGGTTCTGCCATTGATTGAACTCAGCCCATTCGCCGCGCATGGTAATAAGCATCAGGAGTGGAAAGCGGGCATTGCTCTGCAATGACAGCATATTAATGCAGTTGCCCACGCCGCTGGATTGCATCAGCAGCACGCCCCGGTCGCCACCGAGCCAGGCGCCAGCCAGATACGGAATGCCTTCTTCTTCGGTGGTCAGTACCACGGAGGTGACGTTGCCGTCGGCCTCAAACTTTTTGATTGCGGTCGAATGGCCGGCATCGGGTACATAGGCAACATGCTTGATATCAAGAGTCTTCAGTGTATGGTAGACCTGCGATTTCCAGTCGCTTGCATCAAGGTCGGTGCTGGGGTTTGGCATGGGTTACCTGCGGCTGTTGCGAGCGTTGCAAATCATCATAAACCATCTTGCCTGCGGGTGTGGCAACGCTGCTCATCCGATTATTGAGACGCTATCCGGCTATGGAAAACGAATATCTACTGGCGTTTTGCCTGGTGTATCTGATCGACTCGCTATCGCCCGGTCCTGCTGTGGCGATGGTGGTTGCCAGGGGGGCCGTTAACGGCGGCCTCAGGACCTTGCCGTTTATTGCGGGGCTTGTTGTCGGTGAACTCTTTTTGTTTGCGCTGGCC
Source organism: uncultured Granulosicoccaceae bacterium (assembly GCA_938003855.1). GTDB lineage: Bacteria > Pseudomonadota > Gammaproteobacteria > Granulosicoccales > Granulosicoccaceae. The sequence goes on from CALKXD010000064.1 coordinate 76,202, forward strand.
GTGGCCGGGCTGGCTGCACTGGCGGCGGCTATGGGGCCGTTGTTCGCTGTGATCAAATGGCTTGGTGTGGCTTACCTGTTGTATCTGGCGGTTAAAATGTGGCGCGCCAGGCCAGCGCAACTGCAGACTGCGCACACGGCTGACACTGGCCGGCGTGCCTTTTTTATTGCCTGTCTGTTGCCGTTGGGCAACCCCAAGGCGGTCGGGTTTTATATCGCGCTGCTGCCTGCCGTGCTGGACGTCAGCGCGATTACCGCAGCGGCGGCAATGCAACTGGCCGTGATAGTGACGGTTGTCTGGGGAAGCGTACTGACGGGCTATGCGGCACTGGCCGGGCGGTTGGGGCAGGGGTTATCGGCACCGTTTGCGCAGCGCTGCCTGCAGAGAACGTCGGCCGGCACGCTGGCTGTAGTGGCGGGTACTATCGCGCTTCGGACCTGAATAAAAAGGTGTTACCCATAACGGTCCCCGCTATCCGGCAGTACCGCTGTGACGTCGGAAATACCACTGTGTATCCGGCTGCGCGGTATCAACCAGGGTATGCAGTCACCTCAGCGATACCGGAGTTGCAGGCAAATCACTGGCGCTTGGCCAGTGCTTCGAGTTGTAAGTCAAAGCCGTCCGTGATGTGTGCGACCACTGAATCCATAGCCACCGTCGGGTCGGCTGAGGCTATCGAGTCGACCAGACTCATGTGATCGCCCAGTGATTTGCTGAGGTCGAGCTTTTCGATCGCCGCAAACAGATAGTAGCCAACACCGCGGTTCCAGATGTTGTCGAACATTTCCAGTAGGTAGCGGTTCTCGCATTGCACGATAAAGGTCCGGTGAATACTGCGATTAGCCTCGAAGTAGGCTTCAATGGTGGGTGACGAGATATTTTCTTCACGCTCGATGGTTGCTCGCAGGCTGGCCAGCTTGTCTTTGTTGTTCTCTACCGCCAGTATTCGTGCGGCTTGCCCCTCGATTGCGGCACGTGCCTGGTACAGCTCTTTTACTTCCTGATCTGAGATCCGGTGGATAATAAACCCGCCGCGCGGAGAGCTGTCCAGAATGCCGTCCTGCTCAAGACGCAATAGCGCCTCGCGAATCGGAGTGCGGCTGATTTGCAGGTCGGCCGCCAGGCGTTCCTGAACCAGACGGTCCTCGTCTTTGATGTCGCCGGCGCGAATCGCCGTGAGAATCTGCTGATACACTTCATCGGCGAGTCTGGGGCGGTCGGTCTTGATTTTTTTCAGTTGCACTTCGGTGATGCTTCCTGATTGATGATGTCGCAGAGTCGGGTGTCGACACCGATACCGTTAATTTTCCACGGGTCAGATCATAGCGTCTAACCCTTGCAATAAAAATGGATACTGAATACAGTATACAAAAATCGCGAGGATAACTCCATGTGTGGAATTGCCGGTCGAATTCTAAAGACAGCAGGAAAAGTAGGCCACGACCTGGTCGAGCTAATGGATGCACAGGAGCACCGTGGCTCAGACAGCACCGGGTTTGCCGTTTACGGCGTACCGAGGGAAAGCGGGTATGTGCTGCGCGGGATGGGCTTTGATAAAGCGCAGCTCGACACCGACCTGGACGACTTCCGCCATAGCTTGAAGCAGCACAACTGTGACCTGCTTGAAGAACCCGCCATCCTGACCAATCAGGACGACCACTACTGTGTGCGTATGGTGATCAGCGATCCCGACGACATTGCGCGGTGGATCGAAACAGCAGATACACTGGCCGACCGCTTCGAAGTACAGTCCTGCGGCCGCTCGCTGGAGATCGTCAAGGATATCGGCAGCTCTGAAGATGTCGCCGAAAAACACGGCGTCAGAGACATGATCGGCACCCATGGCCTGGGCCACGCGCGGCTTGCGACCGAGAGTTCGGTTCTGCCCAACGCCAGTCATCCGTTCTGGGCGCGTCCGTTTCCGGATGTGGCCATTGTCCACAACGGGCAGATCACTGATTACTACACCTGGCGCGCCAAGCTCGAGCGCAAGGGCTACCGCTTCCTCACCTACAACGACAGCGAGTTAATTGCCGTTTGGGTATCGGATCAAATGAAAAACGGCCTGACGATGGATCAGGCACTGCGCAAGTCGATCAGTTCTATAGATGGTGTGTTTACTTTTATGATCGCACAGATGGATAGCATTGGTTTTGCTAAAGATCGCTTTGCAATGAAGCCGCTGGTAACAGTACATGCCGACGACGAACTCGCTGCCGCCACCGAAGAGCAGGCCGTGCGTCGTGTAGTCGCCGATGGCGCTGACGTTTATAACTACGACGGTCCGGCACTGACCAATATCTGGTATTCCGCCGCGCAAAAGGCGGCTGCCGCATGAGCGAGGTCGTCATAGAAGTTGGCAAGCGACACATCCGTGAGGTCAACGAAGAGATACAGGCAACTGTCGCAAGCGGCGATAAAGTCATTCTGCGCAATACTCTGTCGCGGCATAACCTGGGTATCGGTCTGCCCGACGGTGCGCAAATGCATGTCGAGGGCAGTGCCGGCTATTACTGCGGCGGGCTTAACAACGGCGCCAGCATTACTATAGAGCGCAACGCAGGCTGGGGTGCCGGTGAGGCGATGGCCTCCGGTCATATTACGGTAGGTGGCTATGCCGGTATGTCCTGCGGTGCGGCCATGCTGGGCGGTACTATTCACGTTAAGGGCGATACCGGACCACGTTGCGGTGTGGCGATGAAAGGCGGCAATATCGTCGTTGAAGGCAAGATAGGGTATCAGTCCGGGTTTATGGCGCACGCCGGTAAAATAATCGCACTCGGTGGTGCCGGCGAGTCCTGTGCTGATGCACTATGGGAAGGTGAAGTCTGGGTTGCCGGTGATATAGGCAGTCTGGGAGTAGATGTAGAAGTGGTTGAACCCACTGCCGAAGAAGTCGCAGATGTCGATGCGATTTTATCTCCGCTGGGCTTGCAGGACAGCTCGCGAAACTGGCGTAAAATGATCTCTGGTCAACGCCTTTGGTATTTTGAAAGTCGGGATGCTAACGCATGGCTCATGATCTAACAAAACCGTATGAATATCCGTTCGACATGCCGTCTGAAGAAGACGTCAAGTTTGGCGATGGAAAGATTGAAGGTAGGCCGGCGGGCGTTCCGGGGTCCTATGATGAGGGTGGTTCCACCCGATGGACCCCGGAAGCTATCTCAGAGGTGCACGCGCTTGCACAACTGGGGCGCTATCAGGTGCGCGGCTACAATACCTTCAACAAGCAGATGCCCACGTTTGATGATCTGACTTTTGTCCCGGCCACCATGACCCGACTGCCGCTTGAAGGCTATCGGGAAAGCTGCGACACCACGACGGTTCTGGGTGCCGGTCGCGGGCTGGTCGAAAAACCGCTCGAACTGAAAATTCCAATCTATATCGCATCGATGTCATTCGGTGCACTGTCGGCCAGCGCTAAAGCGTCGCTGGGCCATGGTGCATCAAAAGTCGGCACGATGACCTGCACCGGTGAGGGCGGCATGCTCGAAGAAGAGCGCGCTGCATCGCAACGGTTGCTGTACCAGATGTCTCCCGCGCGCTACGGACTCGATCTGGATCACCTGCGTCGCGCTGATGCGTTGGAGTTGGTTGTCGGGCAGGGTGCCAAGCCCGGAACCGGCGGTTTACTGCTGGGCATGAAAGTCAGCCCGCGTGTTTCAAAAATGCGTTCACTGCCCGAGGGCGTCGATCAGCGATCCACCATTCGCCACCCCGATTTTCTGGGGGCTGATGATCTGGCCGTAAAGGTCGAAGAACTGCGCATCGCTACCAACTATAAAGTGCCGATCTTTCTAAAAATGGGTGCGACACGTCCACGCTTTGATGTCGCAATCGCCGCCAAGGCCGGTGTTGATGTTGTCGTCGTGGATGGTGCTGAAGGTGGTACCGGCGCGTCGCCCGAGCTATTACTTAATCACACCGGTATCCCCACCATGAGCGCGATCCGCGCTGCGCGTGAGGCACTTGATGAGTGTGGCATGAGTGGTGTTGTTGATCTTGTCGCCGCCGGTGGTATACGCACCGGAGTGGATGCGGCCAAGTGTCTGGCGCTGGGTGCTGATGCGGTAATGATCGGCAACGGTGCCATGATGGCGCTCGGCTGTAACTCGCCACGCTATCTGGACGACTATCACAAGCTGGGTACCACACCGGGGGCATGTCACCATTGCCATACCGGTTTGTGTCCGGTGGGTGTTGCAACCCAGGATCCAGAACTTGAAAAACGCATGCATGTCCCGTCAGGGGCTGAGCGTGTCGCGCGCTACCTGACGGCCATGACGATGGAAATCACCTCACTGGCAAAAGCCTGCGGGAAATCATCGGTGCATAATCTGGAGGTCGAAGATTTACGCGCCCTGTCGTTTCAGGCATCAGCGTTTACCGGTGTCAAGATGGCTGGTATTGATCGCGCCTACGACTGGTAATTAACCCGCATGCGGGCATGGTGGCGGTTGTCTTGTACCGCCACGGCGGATAACACTTACAGGCAGTCAAGTCCGCAAGCTGACAAAACGCGGTGTTTAAGCAGCCGGCGTTTTTGATTCGATGACCGTCGCTATCAGCTTGTCCAGCGCTCTATTCACCGGTTGTACCTGACCGCTCCAGTATTTTGTGTGACCCCCGAAACCCGTACAGGACTCACGTGCAGTTCCGTTGAAGGCGGTGGTCACATGATGTCTGGTGTATCGGTTGACATCATCGTCACCGCTCCACAAATAGCGCCCGACATAGTCGCCGCTCATGTATAGATTGTGCCAACTGGCCAGCCCGAGTGAGGCAGGATCCGGGCCGCTGTCGGTTTCGTTGTTGTGGTCACACCATTGGTACTGATGTGGAAACCGGTGGTTATAGAGCTGCCTCAGCGGACTGCCAAAACTCAGAAAGTGCATCGGGATCCGGGCTTTGCCGTGGCCCGGTAACAAAGGCTGCAGCGACTTATCCGTGGCACCACTGCCGAGCGCCTGCTCGCGCTCAAGGAACCGTAGCAGGTCTGCGGTGATTACCGTTCCCTGACTGTGTGCGACGATCACCAGCCCGTCATAGGGCTGACCGTTTTGTGGATCACGCCAGTTGGCGATGTGCCGCAGCAGCGAAACATAGCGACGGCAAATAGCAGCTTTAGCGTTATTGCGACGCGGCCGCACGCGAAACCAGTTAGTGACGTCGAGGGCAATATCCAGAACTGCCCCGAAGCCTTTTTTAACTTTCTCGATGGGGCCGTGGCCAAACATCAGAGCGACAATTAAAATTGCCAGCCCCAACACCAGGTAGTGGTCAAACTGATCCACCGGCGGATCATAAAGAAGTCTGTGCAGCGCTGATATCGGGATCATAACAAACAGCACCAGCATCAGTGCCCAGGAGGCATAGTTCATTTGCCGGAAGCCCCGGTCGAGTATTTTTCCGAGACCTGCGGTATCTTCTGATTCCTTCACCCCGTCACTGAGCGGGGCCGGACAAATAACCCAGGCGGCAAACCCGGCGGCAGCCAGAACTGTCGCCGCTATATAGGGAAGTCCCGGTAGAAACTGGGCTTCAAGCACAGCAACCAGAGTGTCAGGAACCACGCGAATGTTGTAGTAGTTGCCAAACAGGATCTCGGTGCCTTGATAGATCAGCTCCCACAGCGAAAACGTAATCAGGATTGATAGTAAACCGGATACCACCAGGGAGGTGGTGCTGGTCTGAAACAAGCGGTGGTTTTTGGCGTGTTGATCCTGTGGTGTGTTGCGCACAATAAACACCGCCGCGAGAAAACTGACCAGCGCAAAAAGCACAAACAAGGTAATGGCGACAACAGTGGCAATCGCGACCAGTTGACTGCCAACGGCACCGGCCATGAATAATTTTTGTGCAAGAATATATTCTGCGCTGTGTCCCATGTTGTGCAGCGACGCGGTATCGAGACCGGACAGCAGCACAGTTCCAAGCCTTGGAGACACGTGTTGTATCATCGTCGAGGCGGTCATCACGGCGGTGTCGCTGGTTTGTAAAATTACCAGCAAGGCCACCGCGAGCCCCAGCAGAGCAGTGCCAACCTGTTTAGCACCGGGTTGGCGTTTATCGTAAATATAGATAAGCCCCCACAGCAACAGACAGAAGCATACATGGGTCAGCGTGGTATTGATTTCTACACTGACACGGATGACGGAATACAGCGCGACGACGGTGGCGGCAATTGCCGCTACCGGAACAAACAACCAGTGCCAGTATTTATCGTTCTTTCGACCGTGCTTGAACATCCGGTGTATTAAAAATATGCCGCCACCGCTCAGCAACAGTAGCAGGGCAATACTGTTGCCACCGGCGTGGTCGCCGCTCTGTTGACTGATAATAAACGGCAGTACCGTGACCCCCAGACTAAGCAGGCACAAGTGCAGTATAGGGACCACTATAACGGTCAGGTACTCGGCCAGCAGGTGGGATAAAAACGCAACCCGCCAGGCAATGCCTTTGCCGGGTGCATACGGGCGTGCCCGCTCCAGAGTCAGTGTGCCAATGCGTGGCAGAAAATACAGCAGCAGATAAAACTCGAACAGAAAACTGAAAAAATTGTTGCCAACACGTGATAAGTCTGACCAGTGTGCCTCGAATATATCAATGGTCGCTGCCGGGTGGTCTGTGGTTTCGCGCCGCTCACCGGACAGCACCTTGATTTCCATGGTGTGGGTATCGCTTTTATCGTCAAAGCCCTGTAACTGCTCGCGCATGGATTCGTGCTCGGTCCATTCACCGTCGTTGAGCAGGTGGCTGTTGTCTGTACCCAGGTTATCTATAATCAGCTTGTCGTTGTGGCGCTTGCAAAAGACAATTTCTTTGTCATCAGCCGGGTAGGTGGCCAGGCGGCTAACGGCGGCGTTGGTAGACAACCCCTGCAATCCCCTGCATTGCTTTTCTGTAGCGTCGATATTGATAGTGCGGGCAAGCGTGACACTTTTTTGCGCAATGATGGTCTGAAATTCGGTGAAATTCTCGTAGAGTGGCTCGGGTGACGGGGCGCGGGTATCCTGCTTTTCGGCCAGCAATAGATCGGCGGCTGCCCGTTGTGTGGCGTAGCGCTGCTGATCAGCGACACCGTGCACGGCAAGAATAGCTATTCTGGGCTTTGGGCGGTTTTGATCATGTTCCATATGCTTCTCTTGAAGTAATACCAGAGAATCCCTGCCACCACCTGGCTGTATTAACGGGACACTCCTGCAAAACCCTACCGCAGTTGTTGACTACTTTACAGGGGTGTCGCATTAGAAGGCAGATATCTCTGATCTATGGTAAAACACGCGCACCAAATTATTTTGCCAGATACTGATGCTTGCCACTATCTTCCGGCGTTGGTGGGACATTGCCCCCATTGACGACTCAGCAACAGAAAATATAGATCAAGCCGTACTCGAGCACCTGCATACGCACGTGGTGCGCGTGCCGTATTTGTTTCTGGTGGCAACCGCCATAATGGCGATGATGATCGCGCAATCTGTGCCCTGGGTCTGGCCGGCTCTGTGGTTTCTCGCAGTGGCGCTGGTACAGCTGGTCCGGGCACCTCTGATGGTTCGCACTATCGAAGACACCGCTCGTCCTGCGCGTGAACGGCTGGCCCGTTGCGTAAAGTGGTTTCTTTTCAGCTCCACCGTATTTGCCACTATTATTGTTTTCTTTCCGTTTGTGAGTGAGTCGGTCCGCTTTATTTTCACTATTCTGATCATTGGACTGGTGGTCGGTGGGATTGCCAGTCTGCAGGGCTATCCGCCGATCTTCTTCAGTTTCGCGATACCCAACATCGGTGCGGTTATTCTGGGCTGGCTGTTTACCACCCCTGAGCACTCACCGGTGTGGGTGCACTATGCGTTGGCAGGGCTGACTTTTCTATTGCTGCTGCATCTGTTTGGTTTTTCCCGCTATACGTATCGGGCTTTTGCAACTGCGCAAATACTGAATTCAGATCTTCAGGCGGCATTGTTGCGGGCAAACGAAGCAAACGAGGCGAAAAGTAAGTTTTTTACCGCTGCCAGTCACGACCTGCGACAACCGCTGCAATCTATTGGTTTTCTTAGTCACAGTATTGAGCGCAGTTATTCTAATCCGGCCGAGGTTAAAAAGCTGTCTGTCTCAATAAACCGCTGTGTGAGTTTTTTATCCAATGAAATCGACACGCTGCTTGATATATCCAGTCTCGACACCGGACAAGTCACTGTGCGCCCGCAACCGATAGAACTGACAGAGGTGCTGCAGCACGTCACCGATATCTATCAACCACAAGCACAAGCTGGCGGGATCAAACTATCGATGGTGGTAAACGACCGCCCGATCATCAATGCAGATAAGGTGCTGCTCACCCGGTTGCTGCGTAATCTGGTTGATAACGCCTGTAAGTACACCCACCACGGTGATGTCACACTGACATTATCTGTGGTTGATGGCTTTGCGGAAATTGTCGTGGAAGATACCGGCATAGGGATCAGCGTCGAACACCAGGCCCGCATCTTTGATGAGTTTCATCAGGTGGGAAACCCTCAGCGTGATCGCCGTAAGGGGCTCGGGTTGGGTTTGTCAGTGGTTAATCGCCTACTGGTACTGCTTAACGGTTCGCTGTCAGTCGAATCAACGATTGGCGTTGGCAGTAAATTCAGTGTGTGTTTCCCGCTCGACCGCTCACGAGAGTCTCTGGTGCCACCGTGTGCCCGGTCGCTCCGACAGTTTTCTCACAAAGCGCTTCTGATCGAAGACGATGAAGACGTCAGAGAGGCGACACAGTTGCTGCTGGAGTCCTGGGGCTTTGCGGTCAGTACGGCGCTGGACTGGGCTTCTGTTGAGGCGTCGCTATTGCAGTCGCTCCCCGATATCGTAATTTCCGATCTGCGCCTGCCCTGTGAGAGTGGTCTGCAAATCGCCACCAGAATCAGACAGCACCACCATCAAATGCCAGTGTTGCTGATCAGTGGTGATCACTCTTCTCCTTTGGCGGTAGAGGCAATGTCAATGGGTTATGTGGTGTTGAGCAAGCCGGTCAGTGTGGGCGGCCTGAACGCCGAGATCGCCTCTTTGCTTGGCCGATAGCCCGCACCGCCAGGCATTGGCGCCGGGCCCGCTGCAGCCGGTCTTAATCTGGCCGGGGCTGTACTGTATTTGACCACCGCATCGATCACCGGCGGCCCCTTGCATCTAGCCCGTGTACGTCGGTGTGGCGTTGTTGAAACGGTTGCCGCCGCCGTTAAACGACACCGTCGCGGGTAAGCGTGGCGATTTCTTCACTGCTGAAGCCGAACTCGCTCAACAGCGCTTCGCTGTGCTGGCCAATCTGCTGTGGTGCCGGCGTGGTGGGTAGCCGCTTACCGTTCATTTGAATCGGGTTGGACAATACCTGCAGGTCCGCGCGTGCCGGGTGATCTATACCCTGCAGCATTCCGGTCTCGGCCGGAAACGGGCTGGCCAGTGCATCGGCCATATTTTTGATCGGCGCTATTGGAATCTGCCCCTGCAGTAGCGCAAGCCATTGTGCGGTGGTTTTGGTAACAAACAATTCGTCCATTAGTTCGGTGATGCGCTCGCGATTGGCTCGACGGCCCGCTACGTTGCTGAACTCGGGATTATCTGTCAGGCCGGGTGTGGGCACCAGTTTGCCAAACAACTGCCAGAATTTTTCAATCTGCAGCATGACAAAGATCCAGCCGTCTTTGGTCTGCACCATCTGACTCGGGGTGGCGTCCGGGTGCGCCGAGCGCGGCTGCCGGCTTAAATCAAAATCTTCATTCATGTGCCACAGCGCCGGATAGGTCAGCTGGAACAGTGCCGTATCAAACAGGCAGACATCGTACTCGCTGCCAACGCCGGTTTCCCGCGCTTTAAAGACACCGGCCATAATAGCGAACAGCTGGTTCATGCCTGTCATGAAATCTATCACCGATAAGCCCGCCCGCTGCGGCAGTCCGGTGGGCTCGCCGGTCAGATCCATAAAGCCGCACTCGGCTTGCATCAGGTAGTCGTAGCCGGGCCAGCTTTCCCGGCTGGTGCCGCGGCCATAGGCGTTCAGATGGGCGCAGACAATTTTGGGATTGACCGCTTTTAGCTGCTCGTAGGTAATGCCAAGCTTTTTTGGTTGATCGCCACGCGCATTGTTAGCCACCACATCGACCTGCTTGACCAGTCGGTGCAGAACAAGCTGGCCGGCCTCTGCTTTAAGGTCGAGTGACAGTGATTTTTTATTCTGATTAAACGACTGGAAATACAGACTGTCTTCGTCGCCCAGTTTAAACGGACCGGTGATACGCGACACATCACCACCAAGACGCTTGTTTTCAATTTTAATGACGTCAGCGCCAAAAGTGGCCAGGTACTGAGTGCAGAACGGCCCCGCGCCATACTGCTCGACACTCAGTATTTTCAGACCTTTCAACGGCAGTTGATCGGCGAGTGATGATGCGCTGTTGTCAGTCATAAATTACTCCGTGGCAAACGCGTTGAACAAATGTGGCATTCTGGCGGTAATCTAGTCAGGGTGTCGGATCAGATTAACCGGGTCAGGCGATTGATTGCCGCTTGCCGGCAAGCGGTAGCGCGGTCGGTTGGTGGCATGGCGATCAGCCATAGGGCAGGTGGCTGTGTTTTTCCGGCTTATCACTGTTGGCGTACCACTAGATTTCCAAACTTATCGACGATAGCGTAGAAGCCGGGTTCGATCCAGATGGTGGTGTCGGCCTGCTCCAGTACACAGGGGCCGTTAATGCTGCATCCCGTCGGTAGCCTCAGTCGATCATAAACCGCCGCATCGTGATGGCTGCCACCGTGATAGACCGGGCGGGTGCCGCGCTGAGCCTGCTCTAAGGAGTGCTTGTTGTCCGGTGCCAGTACATTGAGGTCAAACTTGGGGCGCTTGCCGATAACCGCTACTCGCAGGTTGATCACAGCAGTGCTGACATTGTCGAGCAGCCGGCCGTACACCTGCAGATAGCGTTTTTCAAAGGCCGCGCTAATTATGGTTTCATCCAGTTGGGTAACTTGTGTGAGTAACACATCCACCGAGTGGGTCTGGCCGATATAGAGCATATCGAGTGAAACCTGTACTTCAATTTCGGAGAACTCGGCTTTGGCTTCTAATAATTGTTGCCTGCCGTTGCCGCTGAAGTGCTCGATATGACTTTCAAGCGCTGACGGATCGATGTCAGCTAATGGTTGATTGATGGTTTTTACAAAGTCCTGTCGCATGTCGGCGATAACACAGCCGAGTGCCGAGACAATACCCGGGTAGCGTGGCACCAGCGCACTGGCCAGACCGATTTCCCGTACCAGCGCACAGGTGTGCAGTGCACCACCGCCGCCAAACGGCATGGCGGCAAACTGTCGGGGGTCGTGGCCGCGTTCTATAGAGACCAGCCGGATAGCACCGGCCATCACCGCATTGGCGACATCGACAACGGCTTCAGCGGCGGCCATTACATCCATGCCGAGCGGTTCACCGATATGTCTGGCAATGGCGGCTTCAGCGGCTTTTTTGTCCAGCGACTGAAGCTGGCCGCCGATAGGTTGCTCGCTGTTAATCCGCCCGAGCACGACATTGGCGTCCGTCACAGTGGGTCTGTCATTGCCACGACCGTAGCACACCGGCCCCGGCGTTGAACCCGCGCTTTCAGGGCCAATCCGCAGCATGCCCTCGGGATCTATCCATGCGATTGATCCGCCACCGGCACCAATGGTGGTGATTTCAATCATCGGTGAGCGTATCACCAGGCCAAAATCCACCGAGGTCTGCGAGGCCAGTGCGGCCTTGCCGTCGGCGACCACTGAGATGTCAAAACTGGTGCCACCCATATCGCAGGTAATGACATTTTCAAACCCGGACTGCGACGCCAGATAAGCCGATGCATAGACGCCTGCGGCAGGGCCGGATAACGCGGTGCGCACCGGTGTTTGCGCCGCCGCTTCAGAATTCATCAGGCCGCCGTTCGACTGCACAATAAGAAACTCACCGTTGAAACCTTCGCTGTGTAGGCGGGTATCGAGTGTGCGCAGGTAGTTGCCAACCACCGGTTGCAGATAGGCATTCAAAGCGGTGGTTGAAGCGCGCTCGAACTCGCGAATCTCCGGCAGTAATTCACTGGAGACCGACACATGCTTGTTGGGCCACAGTGAGTCGATCAATGTACGTGCCTGATGTTCGTTGCAGGCATTGGCGTGCGCATTGATAAACACAACTGCCACTGACTCAACATTTGCGTCAAGCAGTTGCTGCACCGCCTGCCTGATGTCGGCTTCGTCGAGCGGCGTGTGTACCGTACCATCGGCCAGTACGCGTTCGGTGACTTCATAGCTTTGCGCACGCGCCACGACGGGCGTGTACTGACCCCAGAGGCCCCAGGTCGAGGGGCGGTCGCGACGGCGCATTTGCAACAGGTCACGAAACCCTTCGGTGGTGATCAGGCCGGTCTTTGCACCCTTGCGTTCCAGCAGCGCGTTGGTGCCGACGGTGGTGCCGTGAATAATAGCCGCGATCTCTGACAGGTCAGAGACCCCGAGGCGCACACCGGTAAAAAAACCGTCGGCCTCGCGGCCCCGCGTTGAGGCAACCTTGTGCACCGATACCTGCCCGCTAAGCTGATCGATCACAAAGATATCGGTAAATGTACCGCCAACATCAATGCCGACCAGTGTCTGTTGGGGTGTCTTACTCATGCGCGCTGTCTCTGGCGGTGGGCGTCGGTGGCGGCATCGTCGGCACTGCCGTCGGCATTGATCACTACGCCGTAGTCATCCAGTGCCTGCTGCACAGAAATAAACGCGTTGCTGACGTCTTCGGCGACGGCACTTGCCGGTCTGTCAAAGGGGGCGCCGTAGCCGCCACCGCCGGGGGATTCAAGCCTGACGCGCTGGCCGCACTGTAGCTCGATGCCGGTCATTTTCGAGATCATTGGCGGGCGCTGCGAAAACGTTGCCGTCTCTCCCGGGCCGTCGAAGCTAAAGCGGTTTAGCGCACCGGGCTGGCCGTTATTGACACCGGGAGGCGGGTACTCACCGCGCTCACCAAACAAAAATCCTCTGGCGTCATTCATGACTTCTATTTCGTACAACCCGCCCAGTCCGCCGCGGTGCATGCCGGGCCCGCCGGAACCTTCGCGCAGAGCCCACTGGGTAAAGCGGATCGGGTAGCGGGACTCTAGTATTTCAACCGGTGGAATGGTGGCCATCGAGATAGGCGCGTTGCCGTGTGACAGTCCATCGCCTTCAGGGTGGCCGCCGTGACCTCCGCCGAAAAATGAAAACATCACCCAGCGCGACCCGTTGCTGTGATGCCCGGCTATCGACAGCGCATTGATAGTGCCATAGGCACAGCCATTGAGTTTTTCCGGTGCGGCTTTAGACAGGGCCACAAAAATAACATCAATCACACGCAAAATGGTTTCGGTATAGCCGCCTACCGGGCGCGGAGAGGTGGCGTCCATCAGGCTGTGTTCGGGGATAATAATATCGACCGGGTCAAGCACGCCGGCATTGGCGGCAACATCACAGAAGATATGCTTCAGTGCTACATAGATAGATGCTTCGGTAGTCGACCGCGAAATATTAACCGGCCCGCTGCAGGCAGCCGAGGTGCCGGTAAAATCTATCGTGAGCTTGCTGCCTGCCACCGTGACAGACACATTGATAGTCAGGCGTTCCGGGTTGATGCCGTCGTTGTCCAGGTAATCGGTGGCGTGGTACTGGCCGTCGGGCAGTTCAGTGATGTGGCGTTGCATCTGCGCTTTGGCGCGTTGGCGTAACTCTGTCAGTACCTCGTGCAAGGTTGCCGCCGTGTATTGCGTGATCAGCGCCTGCAAGCGTTCTTCCCCAAGGCGCAGGGCGGCGAGTTGGCCGTTAAGGTCACCGTGCATCGACATTGGCAGGCGTGTATTGGCCGCCAGAATACTGATGATATCTTTTTGTATAATGCCTTTGCGTACCACCTTCACCGGCGGTATCAGTACACCTTCCTGAAATATCTCTGTCGCGGCCGGATTATAGTTGCCGGGCACATTGCCAGCCACATCGTGCCAGTGGGCAACGGATGCGGCAAAGCAGAAAATCTGCCCATCGTTAAAGATCGGCTGCACCAGTTTAAAATCGTTCAGGTGGGTGCCGCCATCGTAGGGGTCGTTAAAGAGAAAGATATCACCGTCGTCCGGTGCACCGTTGTCTTCTATGTACTGAATCACCGCGCGCACTGCAAATGCCATAGCGCCGACAAAAACCGGCAAGCCGAATTTCCCCTGTACCAGGGTATCTCCACTGGTGGCATCGTAAAAACCGTGGCTTGCATCGTGTGCTTCGGCAATGATGGGATTAAACGCCGCGTTAAACAGTGTGGCGTCCATTTCATCGGCTACTTGCTCAAAGCGTCCGCGCAATACCGATAGCAGCACCGGATCAATCATGTGTTGTGCTCATTGTCTGTCGATTCTATAAATTGGTGGCTGTACACCCACGGGCGTAAGGTTTTGTCACGCGCAATAAAGGTGTTTATATCGCCGGTGTATTCCAGTGTCACGTCGATCGCAGACATGCCGCTAAGCAGCAGTTGCTGCTTACTGGCATCGAGTGAAAACCCGAACTGCCGGCCGCTGTTGCCAATGGTGCGCTGGTGCAGATCGACGGTTATCGGTTTTCCGGTGTTGAGGGCGTCGATCTGTGTGCCGTCAAGTACCACTGGCAACAGGCCATTGGCAATGCAGTTGTCGTAGAAAATAGAGCCGAAGCTGGTTGCAGCAATCACTTTGAAACCATACTCCTGTAATGCCCATACCGCGTGCTCTCTGGATGATCCACAACCGAAGTTGGCGGCAGACAACAATATGCTGGCGTTGTCTGCGTGTGCCTGATTCAGCGGAAAATCAGGGTCGGCGGTTCTGCCGCCACTGGCCGAATCGGTGTAGCGCAGATTAGCGAAAAGCCCGTCGGCCAGCCCTTGTTTAGAGACCCGCTTCATTTCACGCGACGGAATAATCTGATCGGTATTGATGTTATCGTGCAGCAGCGCTACGGCATTGCCAGTGTGGCGCGTGAATTTCTCCACTAGCGGCTACCCGGGTAAGGACAATGCCGAAGGTCCGATATTCTGCCGTTGATCGCTGACCATGCCACGGTCTCGGGGCTCGCAATATGGGTGCGGGTTTC
The DNA here is from genome assembly GCA_938003855.1 of uncultured Granulosicoccaceae bacterium. Taxonomy (GTDB): domain Bacteria; phylum Pseudomonadota; class Gammaproteobacteria; order Granulosicoccales; family Granulosicoccaceae. Next base: position 91,346 of record CALKXD010000064.1, read on the forward strand.
GGGGCCCTGGCGTCCTTCAAAATTGCGGTTAGTCGAAGAGATCACACGGGCTTTTTCGCCAAAGCCTTCACCGCCGGCAAAAAAGCACATCGAGCAACCCGACTCGCCCCATTGAAACCCGGCTTTTTTAAAGATTGTATCAAGGCCTTCTGCTTCGGCCTGATGCTTAACCTGTGTTGATCCCGGTATGCATATCGCCCTGACGCCATCGGCGACTTTGCCACCACGCAGAATTTCAGCGGCACGCCGCAGGTCGCTCAGGCGGCTGTTGGTGCACGAGCCGATAAACGCGGTATCGATAACAAGATCGGTCAGGTGCTGACCCGGTGATAAACCCATATAGGTAAGTGCGTTGATTTGAGAATGGTCTTTTTGACCATCGACCATACGCGGTGGCGGTACCGCATGATCAACCGGGATTGCGTGCTCTGGACTGGTGCCCCAGGTAACCGCCGGCGCAAGTGAACTGACATCCAGACTGACTTCGCTATCGAAGGTGGCAAGCGGGCCGGTGCGCAGTGCCAGCCAGTGGTCACGCGCTGACGGCCAGGTGGACGCGGACGGGCCGAACGGTCGATTTTCCACGTACTGCAGGGTTTTTGCGTCCGGCGCGATAACCGCCGTAAACGCACCGATTTCAACCGCCATGTTGCACAGCGTCAGGCGTTGTTCGATATCCATTGCACCGACGACCGGTCCGGCAAATTCAATCACGTGGCCGACCGCGTAGGCGGCAGAGTGCAGGGCGATCAGGTGGATGATAATATCTTTTGCGGTCAGCCAGTCGGAGGCAGTCCCGGTCAGGGTGATACGCATCTGTTTGAGCGCCTTGATACGCAGCGTCTGTGTTGCCAGTGCGTGCTCGCAATCGGTTGACCCGATGCCCCAGGCAAGCGTGCCCAGCGCACCAAGTGTGCAGGTATGGCTGTCGGGGCAGACCAGCGTAATACCGGGCAGTGCAATGCCTTGCTCCGGTGCAATGACATGCACAATGCCTTGTCGTGGGTCGTCTATATCGAAAAAATGCAGCTTCAACGCACGAGCCTGCAGGCGCATAGCATCGATAAATACTTCGCCACCGGGCATGCGGCTTAGCTGTGGTCGGCCGGGTGTGGTGTCGGCGATATGATCAATGGTACAGAACACCGACTGCGGGTTGACTATCGGGCGCTTATCGTCAATCAGGTTGCTCAGAGCAATAGTGCCGGTGCGCTCGTGCAACATGACCCGATCAATCAACAGCAGTGATGATCCATCGTCAAACTGCCTGATCTGATGGGACTGCCGCAGCTTATCAAACAGCGTTGTTGCAGCGTGTTCTGTCACGCAACAACACCTGCATCTATAAGTGACTGGATTTTTTCGGTGTTGTATCCGAGCCCCTGCAATAGTTCTCTGGTGTTGCCACCGGCGGCTGGCGGGTGCTCGTGCAATTGCGTTCGCTGGCCGTTTATTTCCACCGGTAACTTTGGCAGTTGCACGGTCTTGTCCTGATCGGGCAGGTTGATATCGTGCAGCCCGTTATGCTGCAGGTGCGGATTAGCGCTCAGCTCTTCCGGTTTACTGATTGGCGCAAACGGCAGGCCCGCATCACTGAGCAGTGCCTCAAGCGTGGCCGTTGGCATCGCGGCAAAGCGTTCCTGCAACACTGGAATGATCTCGTCGCGCAGCATCACCCGGTCTTTGTTGGCGCGGTAGTTGTCGTTGTCGTGCCATTGATCAAAACCAAATGTCTGACAAAAGCTTTGCCACTGCCCATCACTGACAACACCGACAAACATCTGTGCGTCGGCGGTTTCAAAGACATCATAAACCGCCCAGGCTGAGGTACGGGCCGGCATCGGTGCTGCCGGTATCCCGGTTACTGCGTGTTGCGCCATGTGTTGCCCGACCAGAAATACTGTGGTCTCGAACAGTGCCGAAGTCACATGCGCGCCATCACCGGTTTGATTGCGTGCCAGCAATGCCGACAAAATTCCAATCACGCCAAACATACCGCCAGTGATATCGATAACCGACGATCCAGCGCGCAACGGCCGGCCGGGCGGGCCGGTCATGTAGGCGAGCCCGCCCATCATCTGTGCGACCTCATCGAGCGCGGTGCGCTGCTCGTAAGGGCCGCTTAAAAAACCTTTGGATGACTGATAAATAATGCCCGGGTTTATCTTTTTTACGTCGTCGAATCCAAAACCAAGTTTATCCAGTGCGCCCGGTCGGAAATTCTCGATCATCACATCAGCGTCGCTAAGCAGGTCCCGAATAACCTGCTGGCCTTCGGTGGTCTTAATGTTAAGGCAGATGCTTTTTTTGTTGCGATTAAACATCGCAAAGTAGCCAGCGCCTGAGCCCGGTAATGACCGCGTTTTATCACCATCGATGGGTTCGATCTTTATGACGTCGGCACCCAGATCCCCCAGAATCATGCCGACGGACGGCCCCATCACCATGTGAGAAAACTCAACAACGCGGATGTTCTGGAGAAATTGCATGAAAGTCCTGTGCAGATAGGTATTGTGCAGTCAAAACTGCAGGTTGCACGCATGTCGCTTGCACTTGGCAGGCATTATAGGCAAAACTCTTATTATGACGCATCAGTTTATCAGTACCGCCAGGCAACCCATGGGTGACAGCATTGAGTAATAACGCCGGTTCCGCGATCACAGCGGGTGCCCCTGTTGATGTGATTGTCAGTGAAGTAGGGCCGCGGGACGGTTTGCAGAGCATTGCGCAAACGGTCGACCTCGATACCAAAAAGCGCTGGATTGCGGCCGAAGCAGACGCCGGTGTGCGCGAGATTGAAGTTGGCTCCTTTGTTAACTACAAATTACTGCCGCAGATGTCCGACACGGCAGAGCTGGTAAAATTTGCTGCAGGTATTGACGGGCTTACCGTCGCAGTGCTGGTACCAAACCTGCGCGGCGCTGAAGCCGCTATTGAGGCTGGCGCACACAAGATATCAATCCCGGTCTCTGCCAGCGAAACCCACTCGCTTAAAAACGTGCGGCGCACTCACGCACAGATGATCGACGAAGTCGCACAAATCCGGCAACGCATCAATACCATCGATGAGGCAAAGCGTCCGTACTTTGAAGCGGGCATCGCCACCGCGTTCGGCTGCACCATTGAAGGGCCGGTACCGGTCGACAAAGTGGTCGAGCTTGCCGTGCAGTTGATCGAAGCCGGTGCCGAAGAAGTCGGCTTGTCAGATACCACCGGTTACGCCAACCCAAGGATGATTCGTGACCGAATCAGAGCTGTGCATGGGGCTGTCGGCAAAGACAAACTAAACGGCGTGCACCTGCATAACACCCGTGGTCTGGGTCTGGCTAACGCCGCCGCAGCCCTTAACGAGGGCATGACGACGCTCGACGCTTCTCTGGCCGGGCTTGGCGGCTGCCCGTTCGCGCCGGGAGCCAGTGGTAACATCGTCACCGAAGACCTGGTATTTATGCTCGAATCAATGGGGCTTTCAACCGGTATTGATCTAAGCAAACTGGTGCAGGTGCGGTCGGTGCTGAGCGACAGTATTCCAGACGAGCCGTTATATGGATTCATACCCGATGCCGGCACACCGCTAGGTTGGGACGGCAGTCGGGTTAACGCACCATAGACTCAGGGTATGACAGTGCAGCGCCAGAGTTAGGTGCCCTGCAGACCACGGGTTAGAAACAGCCCTTGCGAACATTCAGCGCATTGAGAACGTTACCGGTTTAAATCACATGCAATCAGTCTCTGAGTATCTGTCGATTACCTGCGATGGGGCAATCGCTACTATCTCCATCAACCGTCCTGCCAAACGCAATGCCTTTAATGCAGCCATGTGGCATGCACTGGCTGATCTGTGCGAGCAGATAGCAAAGCAGGCACAGGTAAAAGTGGTGGTGGTGCGGTCGGCAACACCCGGTGCATTCTGTGCCGGTGCTGATATCTCAGAGTTTGAGCAATTCTGCAACAATAAAACGCTGGCTTCTGAAAACGCCCGACTAATCAGAGCCGTCACAACCAGTCTGCAGGAGCTGCCACGCCCGACCATAGCCTGCATCGAAGGTGACTGCTTTGGCGGCGGTACCTTGCTGGCACTGGCCTGCGATTTTCGTATAGCCAGTAGCAATGCACGGTTTGCTATCACCCCGGCTAAGCTTGGCTTGTCTTATACAGTAGTCGATACCCGCATACTGGTGCAGACCGTGGGCATGGCGCTGGCGCGACAGCTGCTACTGACCGGCGATGTGATTGACAGCAACATCGCTGTACAGAATTCGTTTGTCGATGAGGTGGTCGCGGTTGAAGCACTGGATGCCAGGCTGCGGGCTTTGGTTGATACGCTGTGTGGTAACTCGCAGTATTCTCTACGCAGTCTTAAGCGGCAGCTGTTGCGTGTGTCGCAAGGGCAGGTGCTTGATGATGAAGGTTCTATAAAGGAATTTGAAGACGCTTTTCAGGGCAAGGACTTGCAGGAGGGGGTGGCGGCGTTTATGGGGAAGCGTAAGGCTAGTTTTCGATTTGAGTGAGTGGTTGTGGTGCCGATTCGCCGAAACGACGAATCTTGTATTCGGCAGACGTAACCTCTGAAAACCAGGTCCCTATTAGTAATTGCCAGTGGATGAACGACTTAATCCAGCCGGCCTTAAATCGATTTGCGGTGCGTAGCCATTTGAAGGTTATTTTCTATGAGTAGAGGT
>CALKXD010000065.1 GCA_938003855.1 uncultured Granulosicoccaceae bacterium
TGAGGGCGGGTCGCAGATCAAAGCACTGGAGCCTGATCGCTTTCATGCCACCGTAGGGTTTCCGCTTAAAGAAGCCGGTGAGATTCCACCTCAGTGGACGTACCTCGACAGCGAGAAGATCAGACCGTTGTCGCAACTTTCAAATGATATCACCATGGCTGCGCGTAATTCATTGCTTCAAATGCTGGACTGGTTGCAGGCAACAAAAGGACTGACGCGGAATCAGGCGTTTGTTGTGACCAGTGTGGCTTGTGATTTACGCATAGGCAACGTGGTTGATGTGCCTAACTATGTAGTCTCTACCATTTGTCCGATGGAAATATTTTCGGACGAGTAATCGCGTTATTGCAACGGTACGACTATGAGCAGAAAAGCAACCGGTGTAGCGCAAGCCGGGAGAGAAGCACCGATGAAAAGATGGGGGGCAATTGTGTTATTGCTGCTCGTCAGTTGCGTGTTTCTGCCGGTGAAAGCACACACACCCTACGGTCAGTGGGATTCGTTTCGACTCCGCCACCTCCAGGTATTGACATCGCGTAGTGATCTGGTTGGTGATGCTACTGCAGACCAATGGGTTGCCGTGTTGGCTGAGCACCTGCCCAAGTCAAAAGCCGTGGTCAGTCGAGCTCGAAATTTTGTTCGGGTTGCCAGTCTGTTGAAGACAGATCAGGCGAAGCTTGCGGTGTTGTCTTACGAGCAGGCAAACGCGATGTTGCACGGCACCGCTCCCTATGAGGATTTTGGGCCGATGCCGATTCAGCTCCTGCTGGATAACGGTACGCACCTACTGGTGACCAGGTCGGACTTACCCGTGGAGCATGGTTATATGCTGGTAGCTACGCTGTTAGAACAAGCAGAGGCCTTGAACCTCACTGTGCCACTGAAGGGTAAACAGGGTCTTACGGTGCACCCGGGTGGGCATGCGGCAGCCTCGGGTGAGCAGATTCCACTTAAACCCTAGTTTGGGTGCTTTTACAGGAGTCGGGTTTGACTTTAAAGCGCGTCGGCAAACTAAAATACCCCCGTTCGATATGGCGCTCATCAGAACCCGGGGGCGTGTACCTCGATTAGGGGTTGCCGTGGAGTTTTATGATTGATTCATTGGCAGCAGGTGTGGCTTGCACAAGGGGTTCTGGTCGTACCTGATCAGAACTATACACCGCTATTACCCTGCGATGGGTATTATGCTGCGTAAGACGGGTGTGACTCGAGCGCTCAGAATCGAGCGCTTTGCAATAAAACCACTGTGACAGCACAAGCCGTTTAACAGCAGATAGACAACGGCTGCACTGGTTATTCGCAGTTTACCGGTGCGACATCAACACCCGGCGCTACCTGACAGCTGTCGGCCCCCGGTCCGCCATCCGTGACCAGATCATCTCCGGCTTGAGCACGCACATCATCTGATCCCCCCTGGCCATACAGTCTGTCTCTGCCATCACCGCCACGTATGGTGTCGTGACCACCACCACCGTAGATCAGGTCATTGTGTGCGCCGCCATCCAACCAGGAGTCATTGCCCAGTTCACCATAGAGTCGATCATGGCCGGTTTCCCCCCACATGCGGTCATTGCCGTCACCCCCATAGAGATCGTCGTTGCTCTGGCCACCGTAGAGTTTGTCGTCACCATCGTCGCCATAGACATCATCGGCGCCACTCTGGCCGAACAGTCGGTCATTACCAATACCGCCAGTGATAAGGTCATTGCCCCTGCCACCATAGATCAGATCGGAATATGCTTCGCCGTGAAGGGAGTCATCACCATCATCGCCAAACAGCCGGTCTGACTTGTCACCCCCCGTAATGTAGTCGCCACCGGCACCCCCGTGCAGTTTGTCGCTATTCGGGCCACCGTGAATGGAGTCGGTACCATCACCACCCAGTACGACGTCGTAACCGAACGATCCGTAGGCGTAATCGTCGCCGTCACCCAGGCATATCGTGTCGTGACATTCCATAGCGTAGACTTCATCATTTCCACCACCGCTGACAATGACATCAGACAGGGCAGAGCCGACAATGAGGTCGCTCTCGCCAGTACCCAGCATCGTTGCTATTTTTCCATCGCAAGAGACGAGTTCTGTTCCGGTCTGGTTCCACGTCAGCGTGTAGATGCCGGTATCACCCGATCCGTCAGGTGTTCCATAACCGGATACGTTGATATGAATCTCCTGTCCAGTGGTTCCCTGGACGGCTATCCGGCTGCCAAGTTCACACGAATCATCGTTCGCCGCGACCCGTGTCAGCGCTGATAGGGTCGACCCGGAATACGCCGCCAGTACGGTATCGAATGATCGCGTTTCATCGCAGGTATCAAACTCATACGTGCCGTTTTCCGGAATAACATAGGTGTACCAGGTGCCACCGGTGGTCGCTTCGTAGCCGGGAGAACCATGAGGGCGATGATGTGGCTCCATCGGCTCGGCGGTAGTACACATTGTTGAGTATAAATCAGTGCCGCTGGTTCCGTAGATGTAGTAACGCTGTGAAAAGTCAGTCGCTACCAGCAGGCTGGCTGTGCCCGATATATCCAGTCTTGGTCTGGTCAGGCCGCCTCTAGTGACGGGTACACCGCCGCTAGCCAATGCAGTGAGTGTATCTGCTACCCGGTCTGTAGAGTTATACAAGCACTCTGCAATGGCTGCTGCAGCACCGGCGGCGTGTGCCGATGCCATTGATGTACCACTCCAGCTGGCGATATCGGTATCTGACAAATGACCAGCCGACTGTACGTTCTCGCCTGGAGCCCACAGATCTAATAGATCATTGGAATTAGTATATGAACTAACCACATCCAGATTACTTGTACTGCCCACGGATAACACGTTTGAAAAACATGCTGGATATGGAAGCTCTGTAGTTGAGCTATTGTTACCACTCGCTGCAATTACTGTTACGCCTTCATTGACCAGCGCGTCTACAGCGGCAGCGCCACTTGGCCAATTGGTGTCACAGTTACCATTGTATAGAGCAAAGCTGTTTAACGACATGTTTACCGCAGCGATTCGGGCACCATTTTGTACCTCTATCAGGATATGCTCTAATCCGGCAACCACTGAAGACAGATACCAGGTGTTACTACTGTTGTTAACGTCCACCACATAGAGTCCGGCTCCCGGTGCGACCCCATCATTGGTTAATAGTGCGGTGTTGGTGAATTCGCCCAGGACAGTTCCGGCTACATGGGTTCCGTGATTACACAAGCTGGCCGATCCACAGCCGTCCGAGGCCGCGCCGCTGCCCACCTGGGAGTTTTCGCCGTTCGGACAGGAGTTATCTGTTACAAAGCAGGATTCCTGTTCAATTTTTCCGGTGAATGCTTCGTGGCTGGCCCGGATACCGTTGTCCAGTACGGCGACAGACCATCTTCCATCTTCTCCTTCATAGCCGGCACCGTCAGTGCTGTGTGCGTTAAGAACATCTGCACCGATCAAAGGCATTGTGGACTCGTGACTGGTGGTTCCCTGAATATCCAGTTCCATTCCGGCGACAGCCTCCAGTTGCATCAAGTGGTTCAACACTGATTGATCAGCGTTGATAACCAGCACGGGTAACTGTGTGAAGCGTTTGATCACTTCTCCTCCGGCGGCAATTATTGATTCACCTACCGATGGCACCAGTGCTACAGCCTCTGGCAGTAGTTGAGTGTCCGGGGTATCTGCCGGTGGTCGCAGTGTTACCAGTACACGCGCCAGTCCGTTCAGTGCCACTTCCGATTGTATTTCGGCCAGCGATCCGATCAGAGCGTCATTGCGGTATATCTGCGTGGCAACGCCGGCTGCTTGCAGCGCTGGTTTGGCCTCTGTGTGTCGAGGGCGGATACTGGCGAGCTCCGCGTTGGTTAACGGGCGGTATCGCTCAATTGTTCCTTTTTCGGGCGTTGCTGTATTCGTTCCGCTGCCACGTTGGTAGTTGTTGCCTTCGTCTGCTATCGATTCTTCAGTTATCGGATTATCTTCGAACACCCAATGCGGTATGGCTTCCTCCGTCAGTGCGTTTGTGCTGATACACAGAGAAACAGTCAGTATCGATCCGGTTTGAATTACCGCTTTGCGTAAATAGTCCATCTAAGTTGCCTCCTTTGTTGCTGCTCCAGGCCTGATTTTCATCTAGTGTGATCAGGCCACTTCACTGCAGGCACTATAAGGGCGGAATTAGCGGGGGAAATTCGACTGATTCAATTACAAGTCATTGCGGAGTGTCTAAAAACGCTGAAATTCGGGATGGAGGTCTCAATACAACTTGATTTTCCGGTCGGTCTTTTTGCTGTGACCTGTCGCTATGGGCCAGACTCTGCGATTACACAGGATGTATCTATGTTTGCGGCAAGGCCGGTAAAATTACCGGCTAATTGATATCGGGTTGGTTTATTGTTTAGCGATAACCGATAGACTTAGATGTTGATGATAATTACGCTGATTGCAAAGACGTGCCAGTGATCAGGACAGGCAGAAGATTCCTGCAGGATTTCTGTGGTGTATTATGCACATCTATTCCAACAGACTACGGAGAATATATGGCTGTTTTCCCTGAGGTATTATCCGCTCCAATTCGTGTTGGCGATGACTACAAGTCGCCGTATCAGTGGGCTGCGCAAATCGCACCTGAAGGACAGTTGTCGATCTATAAGGACGCACTGCTTTGGCATGAGGGTGGTGAATTTGGTTGTATTGAGGCGTTGAAAGCCCATGCCCGAAAAACAGTGGCGTTTCTTGCCGATGAGCGGGACGAGCCGATTGACCTGTCGGCACCGTTTTACGTCATGCCGGAACGTGACGCCGCTGAAGAGCGTGCCGGCGTCGCGGGTGGAGCCGGTTCGCCGGTGCCACCTCCACCGGTAGCAGCGCCAGTACCCGTACCGTACCCGAATGCAAGTGCCTCGCAATCAGAGCAGGGATGGACGACTAAAACAAAAAGAGCCCGCAAACCGAAAAAACAGTTGCAGCCGTTGACCTGTATTGAGTTCGCCAGTCGGGTGTTTGATGTTTGTGTGGATCGACTTAACACCGACTTTTGTTACACCGGTCCGTCAATCAGCATGCGGGATATAGATAGACGTTTTGATAGAAACGGTTTTACCAGTAATGAGTTAAAAAGTAGACTGCGCGCATTGATAAAAACCAAGGGGCAAGCCAGCCAGTTGGTCAGGTTGGCTAAACGGAAACACCGGTTTGCCATTGGCTCGGGCGCAATGAAGGGTAACAACTTCAACTTCAAAATCCAGGCTAATGGTGGCGGCAATCGCTGGCATGCGGTGGCTCAGATACATCTTATATGGGAGTAGTGATTTACCCTCCGGGCAAGCCCGGGTCAAGTATAGAGAACTGATCGGACAGTCAGCAGTCGCGTTCTATAATAGGTAGTTTGTTTGCAGTCAGCCAGTCCCAGGCGCTGTCGTTAACAATGCCGGTTTCTCTGATCAGGCGCTTGGCACTGATCTGTAATTGCACGGTTGGCAGGCTCTTCCCTAAATCAAACAAGCGCTTATCGGCCAGGTGGCCTTCAGCCAGTGAGCGTGGTACCCAGGCGACGCCGATCCCTGACAACGCAAATTGAAGGGCGGCGGTAGTCAGACCGGTCTCGGCCAGCCATTGAATCTCCCGCTCGTTGCTGATCCCCGGTAGTATCGCCTGGCTGAACAACCGCCCGAGAAAAACATCGTCCGGGTAACGGATGATATCCAGACAGGGCCGTTTGGCGTATTTAGCAGCGCTGGTGGCGACAGCGCTTGAAATGACGGGTATTAACTCGTCGCGGCCGACCACGCTGCTTTGCACAAATTCACTGTGGGGCTCAGCCGTTTCAATTTCTGCCTGATAGGTTAATACCATGTCTGCCTTGCCAGTCAGTAGCAGGGTATGGCATTCGTCACGGTTGGCTGAGCGCAGACGTATTCTGGATGATGACTGATCGGACAATACCTTGACCAGTGGCGGGGCCACCGCGGTGCTGATCGCGTGCTGGCAGGCCAGTACCAGGACGCTGTCTGCCGCATCGGCTTTTTTCAGCTCAGCGGCCAGATCTCGAAGCGATTGAGCAACCTGGCGAATTTTCAATTCGTTGTGGATTACTGACGCTTTCAGTTGCACAGGTTTACGATCGCGGTCGAACAGATCTGCGTCAATATAGCGTTCGATTGATTGCATGCGACGTGAGAACGCGGGTTGCGTCAGGAAGCGTTTTTTTGAAGCCTCGTTTAATGAGCCAGTGTCAATTACAGCGAGTAGATCGTCGAGCCATTCCAGCTTCACGGTTTGTCCTTAATATGCATTATGTGCATATTAGCAGACTCTATTTGCAATTGCGTGTCGGGGTTTTCGCGGGTACTTTAATTTTTCCATTTGCCAACCGCTGAGCATACTGTGCACCTAGCCCGATTTCCGCGCCTGCATCTTGCGCACTTGCCGACGCCGCTTGAAAAACTCGACAGACTGACCCGTGAACTCGGGGGTCCGGAGATATGGATTAAGCGTGACGATTGTACCGGGTTATCCACCGGTGGTAACAAGACACGGAAGCTTGAGTTTCTGATGGCGGAAGCGCAGCAGCAGGGCGCTGACATTGTTATTACGCAAGGGGCCACCCAATCGAATCATGCCCGTCAGACGGCTGCTTTTGCGGCCAAGCTCGGTATGGGCTGCCATCTGCTGTTGGAAGACAGAACCGGATACGAAGACAGAAACTACCGGTTCAGCGGCAATGTGCTACTTGATCTGTTGCATGGTGCTACCACCGAGCGGCGCGAGTCAGGTCTTGATATGAACGCCGAAATGGAGGCTGTCGCCGATGGTATGCGGGCGTCCGGCAAGAACGTCTATACCATTCCCGGTGGCGGCTCTAATCCCACCGGTGCACTCGGGTACGTTAACTGTGCACTCGAATTAATAGCGCAGGCCAACGCTCAAAGTCTGCGTATTGACCATATCGTTCATGCCACTGGCAGTGCCGGAACGCAGGCCGGGTTGGTTGTCGGCCTGAAGGCGATGAATGCCAATATTCCGCTGCTCGGGATTGGTGTGCGTGCGCCGAAAGAGGCGCAGGAAAACAATGTCTATGCCTTGGCACAGACCACGGCGGAGAAGCTTGGATGTGCCGGGGTCGTGCGGCGTGACGATGTGGTGGCCAATACAGATTACGTTGGCGAGGGCTATGGGTTGCCCGCGCCGTCAACCATTGAAGCGATCAAAATGTTCAGCCAGTTAGAGAGTATTTTATTGGATCCTGTGTATTCAGGAAAAGGCGCGGCTGGTCTGATCGACCTTATTCGTAAAGGCCGTTTCAGTAAAAATGACCGCATTGTTTTTCTGCACACTGGCGGGTCTGCGGCACTGTTTGGTTACACACAAGCCTTTGACGATCTGATCGGCTAGTAAAAAATTACTGTGCAGTAGATCCGTCGGCTGGTCAGCATAGCGCTGGAGTGATTGGCGATTCTGGTCACCGGGATACTGCACATCGGGCAACACCATAACTTGAGGAATACAACGATGAAAAAAACACTGATCCCCGTCTTTGCTGCTGCAGCATTGGCGGTCGGGACCACAACAGCGAAAGCAGAGAGCGTGAATATCGGGGCACCGGCATGGACCGGTGCGCAGGCGATTGCGCACCTGATTCAGGAGATTGTGGTTTCAAAAATGGGTGGCACAGCCGAGCTTGTGCCGGGTAACAACGGTGCGATCTTTCAGGCAATGGATCAGGGTAAAGGAGACATCGATATTCACCCGGATGTGTGGCTTCCCAATCAGGAAAGCTTCACCAAAAAATATGTTGATGGGGCTGGCACTGTCACTCTGAGCAGCAACAGCTATGAAGGTAAGCAGAGTTTTTGTGTATCAAGAGCTTTCTCAGAAGAGCACGGTGTCACTTCTATCTTTGACCTGGCACGCCCGGAGATTGCCAGCCTGATGGACAGCGATGGTAATGGTGCCGGCGAAATCTGGATAGGTGCACCTGGCTGGGCATCAGCCAATGTTAATGAGGTCAAGGTACGCGATTATGGTCTGATGCCTTTTATGGAACCTATTCGCGCTGATCAGGCCGTTATGACAGCACGAGTCGGAGATGCCATTAAAAAAGGTGAAGGCTATGCGTTTTATTGCTACTCGCCCCATGCCATCTGGTTTCAGCACGACATCGTTCGTCTGCAGGAGCCCGCGTTTGATGCTGAGAAATATATCGCCCTGCAGCCATCTGATGATCCGGACTGGTTTAAAAAATCTAAAGTTATGACGGAAGATGCTTTGAAGCAGGTGCAGATTGCCTATTCCAACACTTTAAAAGACCGGTCTCCCGCAATCGCTGATCTGGTTGCCAATATTGCATTGGACGGTGAGACAGTGAGCAGCTTTGCGTTTGAAATAGAGGGGGGTAAAGACCCGGCTGATGTAGCGAAAGACTGGGTGGCGGCGAATCAGGAGCGCGTTGATTCGTGGCTGGGTCTATAGGACCGAAACATCTTTTCTTTTACTGACTGAGTCGTGCCGGACCAGGCACGCGTTAGAACCGGAGAGTGTATGCAGCAGAGACTCTGCTGTGTACACGCCCGGGATGCCCTACAGGCTGATCCTCTATAATGCAATCGAAATCCTCTCTGCCAGTTTCTGATGCGTCTGCCATTGTTATAAAGAATGTCTGGAAGATCTTTGGCGATAATGCTGATGCGGCACTGTCGGCAATAAAGAGTGAAAAACTCGGAAAGTCGGAAGTGCTGTCCCGGTACAACTGTGTTATCGGTGTGGCTGACGTCAGCTTTGATGTGAAGCATGGCGAAATATTTTGCGTGATGGGACTGTCGGGCAGTGGTAAGTCGACGCTGGTGCGGCATATAAACCGTCTGCTTGAACCTACGGCGGGTTCTATTGTGGTAAACGGGGATGACGTAATGGCGTTTAGCCAGAGTGAACTGCGACAGTATCGCAATGAGCATATCGCGATGGTGTTCCAGAACTTCGCTCTGATGCCACATCGTTCGGTGCTTGATAATATCGCCATGCCGCTGGAGATACGTGGGCTGAACAAAAATCAGCGGTTGGAGGTTGCACGTAAGAATCTGGCTATGGTCGAACTGGGAGGCTGGGGCAACAAGTTTGCTCACGAGTTGTCCGGTGGCATGCAACAGCGCGTGGGACTGGCTAGAGCATTGGCCTCTGACCCGGAAGTGCTGTTGATGGATGAGCCCTTCAGTGCACTTGATCCGCTGATTCGGCGTCAGTTGCAAGACGAATTCATGAAGCTCTCTGCGGTTATGAATAAAACCACCGTGTTTATTACTCACGACCTTGATGAAGCGGTGCGGATTGGCGACCGCATTGCGATTATGCGGGATGGGCGTGTGGTACAGATCGGTACGCCGGAGGAAATAGTAATGAATCCTGCGGACGATTATGTCGCCGATTTTGTGGCGGGGATCTCGCGGCTCAAGGTAGTAAAGGCGCATGCCGTGATGACACCTGTTTCGGGCCGGAACCGCGCGCCCGACACTGACAGCCCTGCGTTTGCCCAGGACACAAATCTGAGTACGTTAATCAGTGCTGCGATTGCCTATGACGGTCCGCTTCGCATCGTAGACAGTACCGGCAGCACCGTTGGCACTGTTGATAAAGCCGGGCTGCTTAAAACCGTGATTGAAGGGACTGAAACCTCATGAATCACAATACCGACCCACTGACAGAACACTCGGACGAAGAAAATTACTCACAGCTGATCAGTGAGTTTGTCACCACCAACCCGCAGTATTATGAATCACGGTTTGAAAAAATAGGCGCTAAAACCGGATTTGCATGGACCTTCAACCCGGGGGCCGCTGTGCTTGGCCCGATCTGGTTTGGCATGCGCAGTCTCTGGGCGTGGGGTCTGCCGTTTCTGCTGCTGGAGATTTTTGCGTATATACAGATCGCGCGTGGTGCGTTTGGTAATCTGGCCGCTGATGCGATGTCACGCATTTCCCAGATCGAGGGCACGCTGGAGTTCAGGCGCAAGCAACTTGCCGCGGCAATAGAGAAGCAGGCTGATAACGTTCCGGTATTCGAGAGGGCGATTACGTCACTTGAAAAAGCCATAACGGATATACAGGCCGAGGCGGCCACAGCTGCCGCCTCCGCGCCGAATATCATTCTTGCGGGCATTGCGATGTTGCTGGCCGTCAAACTGGTAGAAGGCCTGCTGGCCAACCCGGTACTGGAAAAGCGCTACTTCAACTGGTTGTCTAATCGCGATATCGATGCTGGTTTGAACCCGGCGCGTACCATGATAAGTGCCGGATTTGTTTTACTGGTTACCGTGGTCAGTGTGGCCGGATTTGCTTTTCCGAACCGTTTTGAACTGCTTAGCCGGTTTCCCACTACAGATAATATTCGTTTGACGGCGATCAGCTGGGTGGAGAAAATCTTTAACGTAATGACTGAGAAAGGCGACTGGATCTTTACCGTGATCACTCGTGGTATCCGATGGGTCCTGGATAGCCTTGAACTGATTTTTGTCGGTACCCCGTGGATAGTTGTGGCAAGTTTTATCATCCTGTTGACTGCACTGTCCGCAGGCAGGCGTGCTGCAATAGTCGCCGGTGCGTTTCTGGCTTACATGGGGTTTCTCGGTTTCTGGGAAAAAGCCATGACCACGCTGGCGTTGCTGGGGACCGCTGCCGTGTTGAGCATTATCATTGGCATACCACTGGGTTTATTTTGCGCACGCCGACCGAGGCTGTACAGCTTTATCCGGCCTATCATGGACTTTATGCAGACCATGCCCGCGTTTGTTTTTATGATTCCGGTGATCGCTTTTTTCGGTACCGGCAAACCCGCAGCGGTAGTCACCACAATGATCTTCGGTGGCACACCAGTGGTTCGATTTACCGTGCTCGGTCTGCGCGGTGTGCCGGAGTCCATTCGCGAAGCGGCAATAGCTTTTGGTGCGACAAAGTGGTACCTGCTGCGTAAGGTCGACCTGCCGCTTGCCGCGCCCTCTATACTGGCGGGGATAAATCAAACGATCATGCTTTCTCTGGCGATGGTAGTGGTCGCGTCACTGATTGGTGCCAAAGGGCTGGGCGAAGATGTGCTCGAAGCTTTGCAATACGCATCGGTCGGGCAGGGCATACTGGCCGGTTTTGCCATACTGTTTTGCGCCATGATTCTGGACCGGGTGGTGCAGGGTAAGCGCTAGATTCAGCCCGGGCGCTCAAACTGCAGAATGTATTGCGACGGGCCTGTTGCAGACATCCCGGCTACGGTTGTCAGTGCGCAAGCCCGGCTTATAGGTCGCACTGATTAGCACAGGGTACTCGTGAAAAACGCAGGCAGCGGTCTCTGACTCCTGCCACATAGAATGTGGCGCTGTCTGGCCGCCGCCTTTAAACGTTTCACTGCCTGGTGCTTGGATCAGTCAGCAGCCGTGGCTTCTATTTCAAACATCAGTGCGGGTATTGCCAGGCGGGTGACACCAAGCAAAGTCATCGGCGGGGCGGCGTTCAGTGGGCCGAATCGAGCGCCGAGCTGGTCGAAGTGCTTCATGGCTTCGTCGACATCGGTTGTGTAGATAACCAGTCGTGTGATGTTGGCAAGGGTCATGTCGGCGGCGGTCAACACGGCCTCGAGGTTGTCGAGTGACAGAGCAATTTGCTTGCGCATGTCTTCGGCGTGGAGGGGGTTGCCGTCAGCGTCGACGGAAGTCTGGCCTGCGCAGATCAGCTGCCGGTTAACGCCTTCGATGATTTCGCCCTGATTGTAGCCGACATTCAATGACCACGACCACGGGTTGACAGGTTTTCGATTCATGGATAACTCCCAGTTGGTTTATCTGCCGGATGGTGTCCGGTGGTTGGGTGACGGTGAGTGACCGTGGAACCCACTATGGCAGGTGCAACTGACAGCCCTATGTCAGGAGGGTGGAGATTTGTTATTCCAGTGGGTGGCAAGCTGCTGTGAAAACTGCTCCAGCGCCAGTTTTATCGGGTCTCCGCTGATCACCTCGACGTCATCGGTGTACTGAAGGAGCCAGCGTGCCATGTACTCCGGAACATGCGTCAGGAATCGCATTTTGACACCGCCGGGTCGGCGCTGTTCATCAACAAACCCGAACATATAGCGCTGCTCACCAACAAAGCGTGCCGCTTCCGGTCCGAACAGCAATTCAACCTCCAGTAATTCGTCCCGCCCCGGTTGCTGGCTGAGATACTGTTGCAGTGTTAGCCTGCTGTGGCGGGTAAACTGCTGTGGCTGCGGGGTAAAAGACACAATGCGATCAAGCCGGAAATCCCGGTACGCTTCACGTAGTCTGCACCAGGCAATAAAGTGCCAGTGCCAGCTGTAGTAAAACAGCCCGATAGGTTCAATTTCGCGAGTGCTGTGACGGTTGCTGCTTAGTGCCACATAGTCTATTTCGACAACCTGCCGCTGCACCAGCGCGCTGCGACATTCGCGCAGCCAGCGATCTCCGCTGTGCATCGTACCCGCTGAGCTACCGGCGTCTTGCTGTTGGCTGTGTTGCCCGGTGCCGGCCGGTGATATTGTGGTCTGGTCGTGCCGGTCAGCGTTATCAATGGGGAAATGGCTGCCGGTTGGCAGCACTTCAATATCTTCATCGAATGAACTCAGGTGATCTTTGTCGGTGGTGTCGATGACGGCTCTGACTTTGTTCAGCGCCTGTTTGAAATCCTGCAATGAGTGGTTATCGAGGCTTGCCACTAATAGCTTTTCACCGAGTAGCAGAGCGGCGGCTTCATCGAGGGTGAAGCTGACCGGGGGCAGGCGATAGCCGCGTTCCAGAAAGTACCCGACACCTGCTTCAGCACCAATCGGGACACCGGCGTTTTCCAGTGACCTGATATCGCGGTATATCGTGCGCTCGGTAACGTTAAAGTGGTCTGATAAAAACCGCGCGGTGACGACTGATCGGGTTTGCAGCAACAGTAACAGTGAGGTGATACGGTCAAATCGGTTCATCGCTTATCCATCGCAGTTATGATTTGCCAGTCAACGGGAATGCCCGCCGCCCTGTATATTGTTATTAGCCGTTCGTCGGTAACGGTACAACCGTCTGCGTCCCGGGGTGATGACACCGCGGCCGGGAGGGACGGCCCGGGGGTCCCGGGGCAGAGCAGATCTGTGCCGGCCGGTCGGTGGAGATTGCAGCCTGGTTGTGTCTGATGGGTTGCCGGGTGTATCGAGGTGTCAGGGATGCCTGGCGGGAGGGGGGGTAATCTCCGGTGTTGTGCGTTGAAGGGCTAATGTGGCTCCGTGAACGATTGCTTCAAATAAAAAGTGCCGGTTGCAGGATTATTAAGTATTGAGTGCGCCGTTATCGTCAGCCGTTGGGTGAGTGTGTGAGTTACTCTTTGCCCGCGACCATGATCTCGTCCAGGGTTAGTCCGGTTTCTTTGCGTATGACACGCCAGAGTAAGTAGAAAATACCAAGCATCATAATAGTCGATGGGATTGCTATCATCGGGTAACTCAGCAGTGTCATGCGGCCGAGTTCTTCGTTAAAGGCTGTAGTGCCGGACTCACTTTTCACCAGCCACTTGGCCAGTACGTAGTTCATCACGGCAGAGAACGCAAACGTGCCTGCGAATAGATAGTTTGCTGAGTCGAGTCGTGATTCAAATACTTGTCGGGTGCCGCGCTTGTCCAGTTCAGTTTCTATGCGCTTGACGTCGAGAATGGAGGGGTTGAAGAGTAATTTTCGAATGACCGGATAACCAAGCTTATGCGCTACTAAAACGCCAACACCGATGACCGTTGGAACGGCAGCTTCTTTAACGGCCAGCCAGCTTGCATCAATCTTCAATAAGCCGATGCCGCCGGTCATCAGGACGCTGATCACACCGATCAGGGCTATCCAGTTTTTTTTACGATGGCTGATCAGCTCATACAGCCCCCAGCAGATCGGGAATGCCAGCGCCAGTAGCAGGGCGCGGGTTGCGCCAAGTTGCTCAGGGCCGCTGAGTTTCATCAGTATCACTGACGGTATCAGGATGCTGACAGCCAGATCTATAAAGGGATGGGAGTTTTTATCATTCATTGCTTGATGCCGGTGAATGCCGCAATAGGGAAAGGAGCTGTAAGGCAACTTGCTGGTATTGAGGGCTTTGAATAGTCAGTGGTAGCGGGCAGTCACTGTGCGGCGGGAGAAGTTTCCGTGGCACGCTGGCGTCTGCCATTGTCTGATGGTAGCGGAACTCGAATACAAACAGTCTGGCAGTCATCGTATGTTGACTGCCAGGTCGGGTGCGGGTTATTCCGTACCGGGGTTCATGCCCTTTAGGTATTTAAACGCCTCGCTCTCTGTTGACAGCATCAGTGTGGTGTTGTTTTGAAGGACCGATTTATACATGTCCATGGTTTTCTGGAACTCATAGAAGTCTACCGATTCGTCGCTCTTATTGTAGGCTTCTGCATAAATCTCAGTCGCTTTTGCGTCGGCGGCACCGCGTATTTCTTCTACTTCACGATACGCTTCTGATTGGATCTTGTTTAACTCCCGCTCTCTGAAACCATTGATACGCGCGGCCTCGCCGTTTCCTTCAGAGCGAAATCGCTCCGCGATTTGTCGGCGTTCACTGATCATGCGATCGTAAATTTTCGGGCGCACGCTTTCGTTGTAGTTGATTCTTTTAAAGCGAATATCCAGTAACTCGATACCGAATACACCGACTTTGGAAGCCGCAGAGCTGAAAATCTCCTGCTCCACCAGTTGGCGTCCTTTTGATATTGGGACGAGTGTGCCCAGAGTAGCCAGGTCTTCCTCCGTGAGTGAGGCGTCCAGCAGAGGTTTTCTATCTTTGGTGGTTCGAATGATCTCGATGAGCTCATGCTTGGCGACTGCGTTGCGTGTTTCACTGCCGAGTATATCGTCGAGGCGCGATTGAGCACTGCGTTCATCGCGCAGGCGCAGCAGGTACTGCAGCGGGTCAACGATTCTCCAGCGCGCAAACAAATCGACAGCGATATAGAGCTTGTCCTTTGTTGGCATGTTGCTCGGGTTGCCGTCCCACTCAAGTATGCGCTTCTCGATGGGATTTACCTTTTGAATAAACGGTATTTTAAATTTCAGACCGGCGGTGGTGACGGCATCTCCCACAGGTTTGCCGAACTGGGTAATGATAACCTGCTCCGTTTCGTTCACCTTGTAGGCCGAGTTGGTTATCAGTAAAACTATCGCGACGATAACGATTAAACCGAGTGCTTTCATCGTGCTAACCCCGAGCCACCAAGTGGCAGTAAAGGCAGAATTTGCTGAGATTGCTCATCCATTATTATTTTTGATTCCAGGTCCGGGAGTACTTCTTGTAGAGTTTCGATGTAAATGCGGCGCCGGGTGACTTCAGGGGCCTTTAAGTATTCGGTGAGTATGGCGTTGAATCTTGCTGCATCACCTTCTGCTTCGTTGATGCGCTTCAGGCGGTAGCCGTCGGCTGCTCGAATACGCTGGTCTTTTTCACCTTCGGCGAGTGGTACCACTTTGTTGTACTCGCGGCGTGCGGCGTTTATCAGGCTTTCTTTTTCCTGCTGTGCCTGGTTGACCTCGTTGAAGGATTCCTGCACCGGTCTCGGCGGGTTGATGTTCTTTAACTGAACCTGGTCAATGCTGACTCCGATGCCGTATTTGGTGGTGAGTTCCTGCATTTTCACCAACGCCTCGTCTTCTATTTCCTGTCGACCGATGGTGATCACCTCATCCACGGTTCTGTCGCCAACGACCTCCCTCATCACTGACTCGGATAGATCACGCAGGGTTTCACCGGGGTTGCGGACCTCGAACATGTATTTTTTCGGGTCCTCGATGCGATACTGGACAACCCATTCCACCAGCGCTGCGTTGAGGTCTCCGGTGACCATCTGGCTTTGGGCCTGCGGGTCGGCGCGGTTTTGACTGGGGTTGGTCGCACCGCTGGTGGAGAAACCGAACTCCTGTTTCAGCTGCCGTTTCACCGGCACAATTGTGACCTCGTCAGCACCCCACGGGACTTTAAAATGCAGTCCGGCCGGTTCTTCTTTCAGGTATTTGCCAAACCGCGTGACAAGCCCGACCGAATCACTGGGAACGGTGTAGTAGGCGGTGTAGATGAAAAGACCCGCCGCTATCAGGGCGGCCAGGCCCAGAATCGGTAGGAAACCGCCGGGGGCATTCATGCCAGCGCCTGCAGATCCACCACCCGAGCCGCCACCGGACCCACCGCCGCCGCGCTTGCCGCCGAAAATATTCTCGATCTTTTGCTTTTGCTGACGAATAACCTCATCGAGATCAGGAGGGCCGTTGCCCGACGCAGACGAGTTGCTGTGGCTGAGGTCGTTCGCCTGAGCGCCTTTTTGTTTTGTTTGCAGGTCAATGACTGCCATGTTGTTGGTCTCGGTTAGGGGATAGTCGTGCAACTATCAACTGTGGTCTTGCTGAGGGCCCGCGTGCCGGGGACCGACCACAGCAGCGATGATCGATATGGCTGGCGGATATTATCGGTGGAAATCATCCGGATTGCAGAATTTTTCTGTGGCGGGTCGGCAAGCTGGTATACCGGACTGCCGGACGCCTTAAAAGTGGCAGTTTGCGGCTGGCCGGCAAGACTGCGTTATTGCTGATTTGCCGGCGCTGGATCATCGGACTTAACTAGCGCCGGATTACCCGGGTACAAATTAAACCCGATCACGGCGGTTACTTGATAAGCTACCGGTGATTTCTTTCAATTTACCACATGACAAGCATCAGCCGCCTGTGCGGTGAGGCCATGCGTGGGTTAAGCCTGCCATCACGGGGTTGATTTGGCGGCTTTTCAGGCGAGCAGCCTGCCGCTAAGTCGCGACACTGAGACTGGCGTTCAAACGGCCGGGCGAGCAGCCATTGTGTGGCCGGGTGCCTTTGGTACCGTGCCCGCTCCGGTAGCGCTTGTCAGTTGCACCTTCAGGAAATAACAATGCCTTTGGATAGCGAGTCAGTAGACGCCAATTTTCAAAACTTTGTCAGCGCAGTTGCTGAGCGTGAGGCGGTGTACTATTTGTCGCATCCGGACGGGGTGGCTAATTCGGTGTCAAACGACGATGAAAATGTTGTGGTTCTGATGTTCTGGTCCGACAAAGCCTACGCCAGCGAATCGAATCGTGGTTTCGATGATGAATATGAAGTGGCGGAAATGGATCTGTTTGAATTCATGTACCAGTGGCTTCCCGGTATGAGTGGCGACGGAGTTCTGGCCGGTCCGGAATGGACTGCCGATCTGATCGGAATTGAGATTAATCCGTTTGAACTGAGAGAGTTGATCGACGGCGCGATGTCGGCGGATCAGCGCAACGCCTGCGAGACCCGATTTAACGAACTGGCGGAAGGGTCGTAGCGTTGGTCGCGCAGACCGACTGCATTGCCACCGGTCTGTACCGCAGGATTACAGTGCGGAGTTGGTTGCCATGACTGATGAAGACCTATCTGCCTTGATTGCGCTTGAAGAGTCGCTTTGGCGGCGGGAAACCCGATTTGATCGCGCCTATATGGAGCGTTTGCTGGCAGAGGAATTTATTGAGATTGGTCGATCCGGCAGGGTATATAGCCGATCCGCCATACTTGCAGTAACCGACCAGCCAATTGAGGCTAAGCTCCCGCTGCCGGGTCTCGTGGTGAGAGAAATATCCAAAGATGTATTGCAGGTTACTTACAACAGTCGGGTTGTCTGCAACGGCGAGGTTGAAAAAGGTCGGAGAAGTTCACTCTGGCGCAAAGCGCAGCGTGGTTGGGTTATGGTCTTTCATCAAGGGACACCGTACTTTGAGCCTGAGTGATGTGTTTGAAAAATATCTCGCACCGCTATCCGTTATAGACAGGATTAAACCAACTATTAACCAATGTGCTTTGAGCATTGTTGAGTGGCAATGGCAGCTGTGATCCGACTATTACACCGGTCTCAGGCTATTGAGAGTATGGTTTTGGCTATGGGGTCAATGCGCGGCCCGGGCGTGGTATCGCGACCAGTGCTTCCGACACCTGCGATTGAACGGGTCTTTTTTTGCGCCCGGCGCCTCTGTAGTATGATTTTAGCCGAGCCACTTTATTTTATTAAGCAGGGGGAAATATGATCCATGTAATTGCCGTGATTAAAGCTAAGCCGGGCCAGCGCGATGGCATACTGACGGCGTTTAAGCGCAATATGCCTGCTGTGCATGCCGAGCAGGGTTGTGTTGAGTATCGTCCGGTGATTGATGCGGATAACGCCGGCCCGATCCAAACTGAAATAGGTCCTGATTCGTTTATGGTGATTGAAAAATGGGAAACCATGGATGATCTTTCTGCTCATGCAAAGTCGGCACATATGGCGGCCTATGCCAGTAGTGTGAAGTCACTGATCGCAGAACGTGCTGTACATGTGCTGTCGGATACTGAGTAGGCAGACGTAACCTGAGCGTGGTGGTTGGTATGCCGCCGGTTTGTTGCGGCGTGTTCAGTCGCTGGCAAAAATACCCCGTCGTGACAGACGGGGCAGCGTTGAGGTACATTTTCTATAGCGCTTCAACTGAGGGCCGACGGCCGTCAGTGATTGGCAATTTCAACTATCAGGTGCCTGTGTTGAACCGTCTTTAGCAGTAGCGGTTGAAGTTTGCAAAGCCGGTGTCCCACAGGCCGCTGGTTTCGTACAGTGACACTGCAGATTTATCTCCTTTGTCTGTCATGCCTGTGAGTCCTTCAATGGCGCCGCCACCCTGTGCGCCCGCGCCAGTGTCGCCATTGCGCGCTTTGCCATCGCCATCAGCGGATTGTCCCCAGAGACCATGCGGCATCATACCATCGGCGATGATGTTGTCGCTTTTGAAGTCAAAATTCAGGTACTTACTGTCAACGGCTTCCAGGTCAATCTGATACTCGTCGGTGGATACTTTCAGTGTGTTGCCGTCTTTGATCAGCATTCCGTCGAGGTGTGTTCCGTCACCGACAACCTTGCCATTGACCGTTAAGGTGCCGCATTTGGCAAACTGAATCTGATGGCCGTTCACCGTAATACCAGCGTCAGACACAATAGTCGCGCCCTGCTTTGAGCCCCAGGTGTCAAACAAGGCGTTAAACTGAATGCCGCGATCACTGAGAATATTGTAGGTGGTGCCGGCCTCACCTTGTACGTCATACTTGCCGCCATCTGCGCCGACAAAGTGCGGGTCACCCCATACGCGGCCTTTGTCTACAGCGATCGGATCGCTTTCACAATAACAGTCTGTAGCGCTGTTAGCGCTATACCCTGCACTGAAGTGGAAGTTGTTGTGGTAGTTGTTATTGAAGCTGAAGTCAAAGTTAAAGTGGCTGTTAGTGTTGCCACTGTAGCCGCTACCCGCGCCGTGAGTGTAGCCGGCAGAATTGCCGGTGGTAAACCCACATTCCGTGCGGCCGTGCCCGTTGGTATTTCTCCCACTGGAATTCTGGTTGGGGCCGTTACCGCAGGTCCCCTGCTGTCGCATGGTGTTGAGTAACTGTGAGAGCAGCGGCATGATTAACTGAATCAGCATTTGCTGACTATTTTGTGGCTGGCCGGTGCTTGCGTTGCCGGCTGAACCCCCGCTATAGCAGTTGCTGTGACTAGACAGTGCCTGCTGCAAGCCTGCTCCGATCATGGCTGACAAGGTAGAGTTGATAACGGCTGTGTTGTTGTAAGGTGTCATCGAAAGTATCCGGGTTTGAATATAGGGCAATCGTGCAACCCCTGTGGTGGGGCGTCACGACTATCTATGTCAAGCCGGCGCAGCCTGGATACTGACTTCCAAGGGCTTAGAATTTAATGCCTTATTGTTGCCAAGTCACCGTATTGACCCGGGGCATGTTAATAAAATGAATCGTTAATTTCCTGATACTGTTTCATAAAAAGTACATTAGGCTAACAAATGAAAAGTCAAAATTGATAAGCTGGTGCGGTTTCGATCATTTTCTAAATTAAATCAACATTTTAGAGCAAGGTTTACGCGAGTGGAGGCGTCAGCTGTTCGGCGACCAGTGATCGATTTCGCATCCTGATGTGGATTAGTTGGTCCGTGTACGGATGTGTGCTCGCCCGGTTTTTAACAAATTTGGTCTGGTCGGGTATAAATTTGATCGGGGTGGTGATTCAACGGTGGCTGTATGATCCCGATGGCGCAAATGAACAGCGGGTTGAATCTTGATACCCGGCTCAGTGGACATCGACTCGTGCAGCAAAATGTTGTCAGGGTTCGTGTCAGTAGCCGAAGTTTCGGCGATGACCGGATGCACCATTAAGAGTGGTAACTGTCTGACTCAAACCCCGGTATTGAATTTCCGCTGTGTTTGTTAAAA
>CALKXD010000066.1 GCA_938003855.1 uncultured Granulosicoccaceae bacterium
ATAATTGCCAGCATCGGTGCCGCTTAAGCCATACCCAGATATAGCCACCAGTCTATCGTCACCCACATTTTCGTCGGCAAAACTACCGCTGACTGCATCGGTGTCTAGATTCACTGTGTCGCCACTTAACAGTCCTTGCAATGTGCCGCCACTAACACTGGCAATATTGGTTGCGTCGTAAACGCGGTCCGCTGCTTCAACCCCAGATAATGTAAGGGCGGCCGCTGAAATTTCGCCATTTAACCCAGTCACCTGACTGACATCATAGTTGGCTGCATCTGCACCACTGATAGCAATGCCACTGGCATCTACCTGTTTATCAGTACCTACATTTTTATCAGCAAAGGAAAAAACCGCCGCGCTGCCGTCAATAACAGCATTGTCTCCGGCAACTACCCCGGTATATACCGCAGTGCCTAGAGCAACAATATTGGTCGTGGCGTCGTAGACCTTGTCGATCAGTAATCCGGAAACACTAATAACTCTGGCGCTTATGCTAGCTGTCAGGCCGGTAGGTTGAACTAGGTCGTAGTTGGCCGCATCCGCGCCGTCGAGAACAAATGCAGTAACACTAACGGCTTTGTCGTCGCCAACATTTTTATCCGTGAATTGCACTGCCAAAGGATCAATTGAGCCAACTAGACTTAATTCGTCCTCCGCTAAGGCCGCGACGCTAGCCGTTCCGCTTAGAGATGCATTGGTAGTGCCATCGTACTCGCGATCATTGGCGCTAACGCCCGTGACTTGCGCACTAGCGCGGCTTATATCCGCAGTTAAGCCTGTGGGTTGAATTAGGTTGTAATTGCCTGAATCGGTGCCGCTAAGCGCTAAACCGTTAACCCCAATGACCTTATCCGTTTCGGCATTTTTGTCGGCAAAAGTACCTGTTGCACTGCCCGTCACAATCACGCTGTCGCCCGCCAGAGCGTTAACAGAAGCGGTACCGGTCAAGGCTGCAACTGTAGTGGCATCGTAGATTCTATCGACACCAGCCAAACCCGATACATTGATATCTAGAGGAGTAATGGAAGCGGTTAGCCCGCTGCTTGCCAATACATAGTTGGTTGCATCCGCGCCGCCTAAATTCAGACCGCTTAGAGTCACTGCTTTATCGGTGCCGACGTTTTTGTCGGCAAAAGTGCCAACGGCAATACCGTCAATATTTAGATCATCGCTGCCCAAAGCAGTCAGGCTAGCGGTGCCACTCAAACTTACTGCGTTAGTGGCATCATAGATTCTATCGACGGCGCTTAGGCCTTCAATGGCGATACTGGCAGCGCTGATATCTGCGCTAATTCCAGTAGGCGCTAGTAGGTTGTAGTTGCCTGCATCACTGCCGGTTAAGCCCAAACCGGTGACCGTGATATTTTTATCATCACCTACATTCTTGTCTGCAAAACTTGCGCTGGCGGTGAGCTGTCCACTCACACTAACCTCATCGCCGAAAAGCGCGCTAACGCTGGCAATACCAGACAAAGAGGCATCCACCCCAGCGTCATAAACTCGATCAACCCCGCTTAAACCGGAAATTATTAAATCCAAAGGATCAACAGTTAGCGTACCGGTTACAGAAGTGTCGAGAATGTAATTATTGTCAGTGCCGCCGGTACTGCTTAGTACGTAAGTACCGACGGCTGAGTTATCCAAAGCCGCCGTCGTAACTGCAACTGGAGTATCTAATACCGCGGCAGAATCTCCGGTCACAAAGCCGGTATAGGACAAATTAAATACCGGATTTGCCGAACCGTAGTCTCGGCTTACATCATCGGGTGTTACTGTTAGCGTCGCCTGAGCCACAGTCAAATCACCGGCGTCGCCAACGGCTATGCCAACACCAAAGAGACTGCCGCTAGTGGGGCTTGCAATGGCCGACGCCTCAATGCCGTCGATATAGGTGCCGGCGTTAGCAAAGCCACCTGCTGAGGTAGTTATACCCGAGGCTAAATTGGCTTCGACCAAATTGGGCAGGTCCACCGCACCTATGCCAAAAGTAGCGGCATCGGCCGCTGCGCCGTTAAGGGAGACGCCAGCTAAGCTTAAATTGGAGTTAAGGGCGTCACCATAGGTGATGCTTTCATCCGCTACATTGACTTCCAAAGTCGGCTGCACTGCGTAAATGAAACCGCTGCCACTGGGCAAGCCACTGGGTGTTGGATCATCCACATCAAAGATAGTGTTGTACTGAAGAAAGTCGCGACCGCTGAGATCAAGATTACTGGCCAAATTAGGCACATCTAACGCAGTTATTTCTGCGGCACTAAGACCAGCGGTTAGATCCGGCGTTGGGGCAAAAATAAGCCAATTGCCGGGATTGCTGGCATCAAAATTAAATGGGCTGTTATCGCCGGAACGATTTTCAAACCGATCTCCGGCGTTAATCAATAGATTACCCGTGCCAAGTGTTAAATTAACGCTGGCATTGAGGGTATCTCGCCCAAGCACTACAACGCCTTCGCCCGCGTCGCGCTCACTTTGGGTGGCGCGCGGATCGTTGGCAATAAGGGTTAAGTCACCGTTGTCGGTATCGATACTATCAAGTAGCAAAATAC
>CALKXD010000067.1 GCA_938003855.1 uncultured Granulosicoccaceae bacterium
GTAACCAAACCGCAATGTAATAAAATGGAACCCGTAGAGACGAGAGCAGAGCCATCATGACACCAGAGTCACCCACTACCTTTGTAGCCGGGAAGGAATCTGATGACCGGGTAAGTATCGCAGACAGAAGTACCCGCTGTAAGTATTTACCGCTCAGGGTTGTCGGAATTTTCGTCTTCGAGTTGTTTACCGTCTACCAGCACGGTGTAAAGCGAGTCGTCTATCGCGCCTGATGTAATTACCTGGTGCGGTACGTAGTATCGTCAGTCGCGCCGATAAGTGCCGCAGTAGCGTGACTGCCCGACACAGTGTGTCGAGTGTTAAGTGTAGTAATGAAAGCTATTCCTCCAGCTTCCTGTGGCAGCGTACAGAATTTATCTGACTGCCACAGGTTTTTTACTTCCTGTTAATCTTCCCGCCGCGTTTTTCAGTCATCCTGGCTGTAATCACTATTAATCCCTAGGCCGGACGCACTGCCGCCTGTGGTGCAGTGGTGTTTGCCGGCTTCGGGTTTCGTTTTAAGAGTTTATCGCCAAGTACCAGTAAGCAGGGTGTCAGCAGCAGCGTAAGCAGGGTTGCGAACGCCAGCCCGCCGGCAATGGCACTCGCCAGTTGTGTCCACCACATGGTCGATGGTGCGCCAAACTCCAGCACCCGTCTAAAAATATCTATATTAAGAGACAGCACCATCGGGATCAGGCCGAGAATAGTGGTTATCGCGGTTAGAAACACTGGTCGCAATCGCAACAGGCCGGTCCGCAAAGCAGCGTCACGCGGTGTGTGTCCTTCAGAGCGAAATCGGTTATAGGTATCGATCAGAACTATATTGTTGTTCACCACGATACCGGCAAGCGCAATGATGCCCAGGCCAACCATCACAATACCAAACGGCTGTGCGGTTATGATAAGGCCCAGCAGTACACCTGAGGTGGAAAACACAATTGCACTTAACACTACAATGGTTTGAAAAATACTATTGAACTGAACAATCAGGCACAGTGACATCAGGAATATAGCCGCGGCAAATGCCTTCACCAGAAACATCATGGTTTCCATCTGATCTTCGTTTTCACCGGTGAAATTGATCGTGATGTCCGGGTCTATCGGGCCGTCAGCGAGTGCTTTTTGCAACGCATTGAGCTGGTCTGTCGGTAACTTGCCTTCAGCGACATCCGATTGAACCGTGATAACGCGACGGGTATTAACGCGATTGACTGTGCCGGTCTTGGCTGCCGGCTCCAGAGTGACAAAATTAGTGATCGGTATCATGCCGTTGCTGGTCGGCACGCGCAGTTGATCGAGTTGTTGCAACTTGCGCTCATTCAGTGGAAAGCGAACGCGGATGTCGAGCTCTTCATCGGAGTCATCCGGACGATAGCCGGCGACGCGTATGCCATTGGTGATCATTTGTACTGCGTTGCCGAGCAGGGCCACATCCGCGCCGTAACGGGCGGCCTGTTCGCGATCTACCTGCAAGCGCCATTCAATGCCCGGTAGCGGCAGGTTGTCTTCCGAGTCGACAAAGCCTCCTACCTCGCGCATCACCTTATGCACATAAGCCGTGGCAGCCGGTAGTTTATCGGGTTTGCCTGAGCTGATTTCTATATTAATAGGCTTGCCGCCGGCCGGGCCGTCTTCCTGCTCGCGAAATTCTATAATAGTGCCTGGAATGTCGGCGGTGAGTTGCCGCATTTCATCCATAATGACGCGCGCTTTGCGTCTGGTGTTCCACTCGATAAATTCAAGTTGAATGACGCCGATTACATCAGCGGATAAGCCCGGATCACCGTTTACGCCGCCCATCGATTTGGCATAGACGGATTTGAGCTCCTGCATCGGTAGCAGACGTTCTTCCACTGACCGTACGATGCGATCTTTCTCTGCCATTGATAAATCCCCGCGGGCGTGTATCTGCACCTGAGCTATTTCCGGCTCTGTGCTTGGAAAAAACACAACGCCTTTGCCCAGCATTCCGTACACCACATAGGACCCCACCAGCACCAGCACCGCGGCGAACAACGTCAGTGCCGGGAAATTCAGCAGGCGGGACAACACGTGGCCATAACCACGGGTAATCGGGCCGAGTTTTTTAACCGGCGCATTGTTGGTGCCGGGTCTGGCTTTGTCGCCGCCGAAACTGCCCCCGAGTACCGGGATAAAGATCAGTGCCATGCTAAGTGACGCCAGCAGGCAGATGATGACAGTCATTGGCAGAAATTTCATAAACTGGCCAACCATGCCCGGCCAGAAGATCACCGGAAAAAATACCGCCAGTGTGGTTGCCGTGGAGGCTGTGATCGGCCATGACATACGCTGCGCTGCAGCTTTGTAAGCCTGTCGGCGTGTCATGCCTTCTTTGAGGTTTCGATCTGCCAGTTCGATCACCACAATCGCACCATCGACCAGCATTCCGACGACCAGTATTAAACTGAACAGCACTACCACGTTCATGGTGAAGCCAATCGTATAGAGCACCAGAATTCCTGCCAGAAATGAGCCCGGTATTGCCAGGCCAACCAGCAGCGCTGATCGTACGCCGAGTGCGGCGATGATCACGATCATCACTAGAATCACTCCGGACAGGATATTGTTTTGCAGGTCGCTGAGCATGGTGCGAATCTGTTTGGACTTGTCCTGGTGGAAGCCAACTTGTATGGAGTCGGGCCAGAGTGTCTGCTGTTCGGCGACCAGATCGCGAATGGCCTGATTGGTCTCAATGATATTGGCACCGATCCGCTTTGATACTTCAAGGCCCAGCGCCTGTTGTCCGTCGACTCTTGCAAAGCCCTGTGGGTCTTTAAAGGTACGACTGACCGAGGCAACATCGCCGAACGTTATGACTGTGTCGCCGGTCACTTTGACGGGCATCGACAGAATATCCTGTATGTCTTCAACCACGCCCGGTACCTTAAGCACCATGCGTCCGGCACCGGTATCTATGGCACCGGCGGCCACCAGCAGATTGTTGCTATTGATCAACCCGAACAGCTCATCGTAGCGAACCTGATAAGTTTCCATCACCACCGGATCAACAACGATCTCAAGTACTTCTTCGCGTTCACCACCGATGTTCACTTCAAGGACGCCCGGTTGTGCTTCAATTTTTTCCTTCAGGTCACGTGCGATTCGCAGCAGGCTGCGCTCGGGAATCGGCCCGGCAAGCGATACCGTCAGTACAGGGAACAAAGCCACATTGATCTCATTGACAACAGGGTCGTCGGTATCACCGGGCAGCTTTGATTTTGCGATATCGACTTTCTCACGGACATCGGCAAGTGCGGTGCCGGGATCAAAGCCTGCGTCAAACTCCAGCATCACCGAGCCGTGTCCTTCCGAAGCGGTACTGGTGATTTGTTTGACGCCGGGGATACTCTGTAACTCGGTTTCCATGGGCCGGACAAGAAGCCGCTCACTGTCTTCCGGTGATATACCTTCGTGGCCCATCGACACGTAGATTATTGGAATAGCGACATCCGGCTCAGCCTCTTTGGGAATAGCCAGATAAGACAACACGCCGCTGAGCAGGAAAAACAGCAGTACCAGAATTACCGCGCGGTTGCGTCCGAAGGCTGCTTCTATAATTGCGTTCATGCTCAGGATCCCTGCGTTGTGGCCTGTTCATCCGGTTCTTCAACAGTCTGCACTTTTTCACCGGCATTGACGAAACCCTGGCCGAGCGTAATGATGTTTACGTCATCCGGTATGCCGGTAACCCAGGCGCCATTGCTTTCGGTTTTTACCACGGTGATAGAGTGAAACGTAACCTCGTTGTTCTCGTCAACAGCTTTCACCCCCAGTGCGCCGCTTTCGTCAAGCGCCAGTATCGCAGGCGATACCAGATGTGCCTGCAGCGTTTCAACCGGGATTCTGATCTCGGCGCTGACGCCAGTCAGTGGTTTTGCCGGAGGTTCGGTAATCAAAACCTCTATGCGAAAACTGCGCGAGATGGAATCGGCCATTGAGGAGACATAGCGAATGTCGCCCTGCAGGGTTTCACCGGTGATCAACTTCACCGTCGAGGTAATGCCTGTGTCGATATCGGCAATATTCTGCTGCGGTACGTTGCCAGTGATCAGCAGTTGGCTGTCATCAACCAGTGTCGCCACCTGCGCACCACGGTCGACAAAATCACCGATTTCTATATCGATGTCGTCCACCAGTGCATCCATGGGGGCGATCAGGCTGGTGTTACTGATCTCCAGTTCTGCGGCCTGTACTTGCGCTCGCGTCGATTCAAGCCTTGCGGCCGCAGACTCCAGGTTGAATTTTGACTGCAGGCCTTGTTTCTGTAGTTTTCTGGCGGCCTCATATTCATTGGTGGCCTGTACACGGTTGGCGTTGGCGACGGCGAGTTCGGCGGCGCGATTATCAATCGACAAGCGGGCTATTACGTCACCACGTTTGACGCGTTGTCCCTTGTTGATCATCAGTTCTTCCACCCGGCCATCGGTCTCTGCACGCAGTTTCATCACGACTAACGGCTCGGCCTGGCCCTGCACTACGACTTCCCGGGTAATAGTTTGCGCAGACTGTCGGCGGGTTTGCACTTTCATGGCGGTCGTTTCGCGCTTTTCCGTGGTTGGCGTCGCGGTGCTGTCGGTACTCTGCCGGTCACCGATCTGGCCGCTGAGCATCCACAGGATAAGCAGGATGATGGCCGCGAGCGCTAACAGTATTGATTTGTTCATGGTTGCGTTTCCAGGGGGGGCAGGCGGCGGGTGGCGGCGGGTCTGCCGGTATGAGCAGAGCGATTGTTGCGCAGCGTTAACAGCATGAATTCGGTGACTGAATCTATATACTGCTGCGGTGACGATTGCGGGCAGTTCCAGATCCGGTTGAGTGCGCCGTGAAAAGTACACTGCAGACCAATGCGTAGAGCGTCATCGGCGACAATATTAAAACTGCCGTCGTCAATGCCGCGGTCCACTACCTGACAGAAAATCCGGTTAATGTGTTGCTCCTGCTTGTCGAATTGTTGTTGCAGATCGGCGCTGAGATGACTGCGGAAATCCGCGCGCTGACAGTATTGGACGACGCGCCGATAGCAGGGCATTTGACGATAATAAGAAAACGCCCGGTGAATCAGTTGCCGGAAGTGCGCGGTAGACGTGCCACGGCAGGGTGCTGCCAGCGCGTCATTGAGAGATTGGTAAAAATTCAGTGCCAGTGTTGCGTAGATTTCATGTTTGCTATTGAAATGCAGATAGACGGTGCCTTTAGCGATGCCGACAGTACGCGCAAGTTGCGCAATAGTAACCGCTTCCCAGTCGTCGTTCGAAAACCTCTCCAGTGCCACCTTGAGAATTTCCTTTTCCCGGTGATTGAAGTCGCGAGCCTTACGGCTGCAAGAAGCAGCTGATGCGATGTCCATCGGTAGTTTAATCCAGGCGCTGTGGCAGCGGGGGAAATTGATACAATTTTTTTGATCCGTTCATCTTTGCCAGAGGTTATTCACTGAATAACAAGCTATGTTGATACATTGTGCGGTGGACATGGCGCATGATCAGAATCGGTAAGGACGTGTAAAGTCTCGATGTCGGTAAAAAATGCTGCCAATTAATCACCAGGACTGACCGGCGGCTATAAAATGACCAAGAGTCAGCAACCGTGTAAAAGATAGTCTGGATGGTGGAACATGCAAGGTTGGTTTGTGTCGTTCCGGGTCGGGAGCAAAATGGTTTTTAGGTCTACGCTTTGCAGTAACGTGGTAAACAGGATAATGAGTCATTAACAGCAGCAACTGGCAATTTCTAAGCAGGTCGATACTGGCGGTGTGGCTGATGGCAGTGGTGGTGTCATGCGTGGTCCCTGCGCATCAGCAGGTGGATCACACGGCGCGCTTGTCCGGGTTTGAGCGCGCATTGGTTGACGGCCGGTCTTTCCGGCATGTGGTTTACAAAAAAAACGCTGCTGGCAGCGCAGCGCCGTTGCACATCTATATTGAGGGAGATGGAATCTCCTGGCGCACCCGCTACATCATCTCCAGTGATCCAACGCCTCGCAACCCACTGATGTTACGCCTGATGGCGCTCGATCAAAATGCTTCGGTGTATGTCGGGCGGCCGTGCTATCTGGGGCAGGTTAGCGATGCGGTCTGTGATTCAGATGACTGGACCTATGGGCGTTTTTCCGCCGACGTGGTGGATAGCATGGCGCAGGTTATCCGTGATCAATCCGCTGACTATCCTTCGATTGTATTAATTGGCCACAGTGGCGGAGGGGCATTGGCGTTGTTGCTTGCCGAGCAGCTCGATAAAACCCGTGCGGTGATCACCGTGGCTGGCAACCTTGATGTAACCGCTTGGACCGAGCACCATCAGTACACCCCGTTGTATAACTCCATTGACCCTGCGTCACGTCCGGCATTGCCGGCGTATATCAGGCAATTGCACTTGCTGGGTGGACGCGATGACGTCATACCACCGTCATTGGTTAATGACTGGCTGGTGAGTCAGCCGACTGCGGAGATCTGGCGCTTTGATCAATACACCCATTCGTGCTGCTGGGACCAGCAATGGCCGCGGGTCCTGACATGGATGGATTCATTAACGCCGGGTCGCGCGCATCAGCGTCAATCGCTAACCAAGGCCCGCGTCCAGTAGCAGCCCGGGGTAGTTGCTGAATACTCCATCTACGCCCTGCGCAAACAGTTCACGGGCATCGTCAGCGGTATTGACGGTGTAGCAGTAAACGCCCAGACCGGCACGGTGATAACTGTCAATGGCATCTGCCGTCAGCAGAGTGTTGTCGTGCAAATGAAGATTAATCGCGCTGACTTCATCGGTCAGCGTCTTCCAGTCGGGTGGAGCAACAAGAAACAACGAAGCACGCGGAATAAACTCTATTTGTCGGGCAGCGCGCAGCAACGCAATGTGGCTGAAGCTGGAGATCACCATATCCGGCAGGGTGTGGCGTCGATGCAGCACCTCGGCAATCTGATCGGTGGTCGGGATTTCCCAGCCGCTGGACGGTTTGATCTCGAGATTGATCGACAGATCCAGAGACTCACACACGTCCAGGCATTCATCGAGCGTGGCGATGCGCTCGCCCCGATAGCGGCTACTGAACCAGGCCCCGCTATCCAGTTGTTCTAATTCTTCCATACTCGATTCGATCACCAGGCCGTGGCCATCGGTACAGCGATCAAGGTCGTCATCATGATGAAGAACGGGAATGCCGTCACTGGAAATATTGACGTCGATTTCAATCCAGTCAGCGCCTTCGTTCGCAGCCAGTTCGATCGCCGCAATTGTATTTTCGGGGGCATTACCACTAGCGCCCCGATGAGCGGTGATTCGCGGTATAGACTTCTGCTTCATAAGTTACAAAATCCCTTAGAGCCACTTTGTATCGCGGTTGCGACACGACACTGATATGCTAGCCGATTTGAAATTATCCGTCCCATTAGCAGGAGACAATAAACTTGACCGGTGAGCCCGACAATCTCCGAAAGTCCAGCCAGCCAATGTGGCGGCAACTGATCCGGCTGTCGAACGAATCAGGGTCAAGCCTGCAGAGCCAGCTGCGTCGTGCGCTTGTGACGGCAATTCTCGATGGACACATTCCGCATCATCGCCCGCTGCCATCGTCCAGAGAGCTGGCGCGCCAATTGGGGGTTGCACGCAATACCGTGGTGCATGCTTATCAGCATCTGATGGATGAAGGTTATCTGATCGCCGAAGAGCGGCGTGGGTACTTTGTTAACTCCGAACTGGTCAATAGTCGCATCGCCCGCGCACCGAAGCCGGTAGACAGCAATGCTGATCAGCCGGATTGGCAAAAACGCCTGAAAACGCGCCCGTCGAAGCAGCGCAACCTCGAGCCCTCGCTGCGCGATTGGCGTGGATTTGAGTATGCCTTTACCGCCGGGCAAACTGATCCGGCGTTGTTTCCGATCAACGAATGGCGAGAGTGCTGTCGTCAGTCACTGGCGGTGCAGGCTATCACCGACTGGATGCCTGACTCCGTAGACAACGACGATCCACTGCTGTTGGAGCAGATTCAAAACCGCGTGTTACCCCCGCGCGGTTTATGGGTCGGCACCGAACAGATTCTAGTCACAATGGGCGCCCAGAATGCGTTGTATCTGCTGGCCCGATTACTGGTAAATCCTGGTGACAAGGTAGGCTTTGAAGATCCCGGCTACCCGGATGCCCGCAACATCCTGGAGCTGAGAAACTGCGATATGGTGCCATTGCCAATCGACAATGATGGTCTGGTGGTGGACGATCGGATCAACGAATGCAGCGTGGTGTACTGCACGCCGAGCCACCAGTCGCCAACTACTGCCACCATGTC
Organism: uncultured Granulosicoccaceae bacterium; assembly: GCA_938003855.1. Taxonomy (GTDB): domain Bacteria; phylum Pseudomonadota; class Gammaproteobacteria; order Granulosicoccales; family Granulosicoccaceae. Next base: position 8,299 of record CALKXD010000067.1, read on the forward strand.
ACTGGAGCGTCGCAAAGATCTGCTGCGCCGGGCCGGTCAGCACGACATCCTCATTATCGAAGATGACTATGAAAGTGAGTTAAATTTTGCCGGCGCACCGACACCGGCACTGAAAAGCCTCGATGGCAATGAGCGCGTGATTTATGTCGGCAGCCTGTCCAAGACGCTGGCCCCCGGTCTGCGTCTTGGCTACATGGTCGGTCCTGCCGAAATGATCGACGAAGCGCGTGCGCTGCGTCGGCTGATGTTGCGCCATCCCCCTTCAAATAATCAAAACGCCGTCGCACACTTTCTGGCGCTTGGTCACCATGATTCACTGGTGCATCGATTATCGGCCAGCTACAAGCGACGCTGGGAAGCTATGGAAGCTGCCCTTAACGAGTTTCTACCCGAGTCCAGTATGGCGCCGGCCTTCGGAGGCAGTGCGTTCTGGGTCAGGCTGCCGATCGGTGTCAGCGCAAACGAAGTGGCGCGAGTGGCAAATGAAAACGGTATACTGGTGGTTTCGGGCGATACCTATTTCTTTGAGCCATCGCCCGACAATGCGTTTTTACGGCTCGGTTTTTCGTCTATTCCTGCAGAGAAAATTGGTCCGGGCATCGAAAAGCTCAGCCGCCTGATTGATGATCTGGTCGGTTGAACCGGCGTTTAATTTAACCGGGGTAGAGTACTGTCCGGAAACCTGATGTGGCTAGCTTCTCGCAGTGCCGGGCGCTCTCCCCGGCACTGCACAGATACCTGCGGCCGGGAACAACCACCGCCGTTTTCCCCGCTGGCCCCGGGTGGTGACTACTCCCGTCTTGATATCAAATAACCTGGAGAATGTATGAGTAACAAAGTGGCTTTCATCGGACTCGGTGTCATGGGTTACCCAATGGCTGGCCATCTGGCAGCGGCGGGTCAACAGGTTGCGGTGTATAACCGTACCAAAGCGAAATCCGATCAATGGGCGGTGCAGCATGGCGGCGCCGCGCATGGCACTCCCCGGGAAGCGGCCGGGGGCGCCGGGTTTGTGATGGTTTGCGTCGGCAATGACAACGATTTGCGCTCGGTAGTTTACGGCGATGACGGCGTACTGGCCGGAATGCAGGCGGGCAGCACACTGGTAGATCACACTACTGCATCGGCGGAAGTCGCACGTGAACTCTACGCAACGTGCAAGGAAAAAGGCATTCATTTTATCGATGCACCGGTATCCGGCGGGCAGGCCGGTGCTGAAAACGGAGCGCTGGCAATTATGTGCGGCGGTGAACAGGGCGCTTTCGATGCCGCTGAGCCGATTCTCGCTGCGTACGGTAAGACAGTTGCCCTGATCGGTGAGCCTGGCGCCGGCCAGTTAACCAAGATGGTCAATCAGATCTGTATCGCCGGGTTGGTGCAGGCGCTGGCAGAAGGAATCAACTTCGCACAGTCTGCCGGTCTCGATGTTGAGAAAGTCATGGGTGTCGTTGGCGGCGGTGCTGCGGCGTCGTGGCAGATGGTCAATCGCTACGAAACCATGGCGCGCGACGAATTCGAATTCGGCTTTGCGGTTGACTGGATGCGCAAGGATTTGTCCATCGTGATTGATGAGGCGCGTCGTAATGGCGCATCAGTGCCGGTCACGGCCATGGTCGATCAATACTATGCAGACGTTCAGAAAATGGGCGGCAACCGGTGGGATACTTCCAGTCTGATTGCGCGACTGAAAAAATTCTCCTGATCCGCGCGAAGAAGCCCGGCTGCCAAGCCTGATCGCAAGGTTGTCATCAAAACGACGATCAAATCACCAATCTTTGGCTGCCGGTTGCGCCAGCGACCGTGCTGCGTCACACTATGTCCAGATAAGCAGAGTGTAATCATTTATTTACACCCTGCGCCGGCTCATGCAATTTCGTTGGAAATAAATGTCTAACAATCCTCTCGTTAGATTTCAAAACGTACAAAAAAGCTACGACGGCAAGATCCTGGTGGTCAAGGATCTCAATCTCGACGTAGAGAAAGGTGAGTTTCTCACCATGTTGGGGCCATCCGGGTCAGGAAAAACAACCTGCCTGATGATGCTTGCGGGATTCGAGCCCGCCACCCATGGTGAAATCTACCTCGATAATCAACCGATTAACAATGTACCGCCACACAAGCGTGGCATTGGTATGGTATTTCAGAATTACGCACTGTTTCCGCACATGACTGTGGCGGAGAATCTGGCCTTCCCGCTCGAGGTCCGGAAAATGTCCTCGAGCGAGCGACAGGAAAGAGTCAAGCGCGCTCTCGACATGGTGCAACTCGGGGCTTTCGGTAACCGCCGCCCGGCGCAGTTGTCTGGTGGTCAGCAACAGCGTGTAGCCGTCGCCCGCGCCCTGGTTTTCGATCCCGACCTCGTGCTGATGGACGAGCCGCTCGGAGCGCTGGATAAAAACCTGCGTGAGCAAATGCAATACGAGATAAAGCACATCCACGAAAATCTTGGTGTAACAGTGGTGTACGTCACCCACGATCAATCCGAAGCGCTGACCATGTCGAACCGCATTGCGGTGTTTAACGATGGGGTGATTCAGCAGCTTGCAGCACCTGATGCGCTCTATGAACGCCCTGAAAATGCCTTTGTGGCCCAGTTTATCGGTGAAAACAACAAGCTGCGTGGAACCGTCACAGAGATCGACGGCGACGACTGCGTGGTACAGATTAACGACGAAGCGTTTGTGTATGCAAAAGCGGTCAATGTTGGCAAGAAAGGCGAGCAATCAACCTTGTCATTGCGACCCGAGCGTGTCGTCATATCGCCAAACCCGCAAGATGTACAAAATATGTTTGAAGCCCGTGTGCTCGAGCTCATTTACCTCGGAGATCACATCCGCACGCGGATTGCCCTGTTGGGGCGCGAAGACTTTATTGTGAAAGTGCCAAACTCTGCTAATCATGCGTTTTTGCGTGAAGGAGAATTGGTGACGGTTGGTTGGTTACAGGAAGATTGTAGAGCGCTGGATGCGTAGGCTCGCAGAGCCCGTCCTTTAGGTCGTAGTCAGCCGCTGTTCAGCTGATTGCAGGATGTTAAAAAGAGCGTGCATTGACCGCGAATTATCTCTCGCTAGTAGTTCAGGATAATAATTAAGTGGTCTGACGTATTCCGGAAAAGCCGGATTATTTATAAAAAAACGAGGATTTTACGCGATGAAAAAAGTTACGACGTTACTGGCAGCCAGCCTTGCTGCTGCTGTTGGAGTTGCTAATGCGGCCGACAGTATTACGGTTGTTTCCTGGGGTGGTGCTTACACCAAGTCACAGGTCGAGGCATATCACAAGCCGTGGATGGCGGCGACGGGCAACACTGTTGTCTCTGAAGATTACAACGGTGGTTTGTCTGAAGTGAAAGCTCAGGTCGAAGCCGGCAATGTAAAGTGGGATCTGGTTGACGTTGAATTATCAGACGCTATTCGTGGCTGTGACGAAGGTCTGCTCGAGCCGCTCGACATCAACGACATGCCTGCGGGCGCTGATGGCACGGCAGCTGCGGATGACTTTCTGCCAGGGACCTACTACGATTGCGCAATTGCCAACATCGTCTGGTCTACTATCTATGCCTACGATTCTACAAAGATGGAAAACAAACCATCAACCATCGCTGATTTCTTCGATTTAGAAAGCTTTCCCGGTAAGCGTGGTTTGCGTAAGAACCCGAAAGCCAACCTGGAAATGGCACTGATGGCTGACGGCGTTGCAGCAGCAGACGTCTACGATGTTCTCGGTACCGAAGAAGGTGTTGAGCGCGCACTGGCAAAAATGGAAACTCTGAAAGGCAATGTTGTCTGGTGGGAAGCTGGTGCACAGCCTCCTCAGCTACTGGCTGACGGTGAAGTGACGATGACTACGGCCTATAACGGTCGAATCTTCAACGCTGTTGCCTCTGAGAACAAGCCATTCGAAATTGTCTGGGACGGCCAGATATGGGATCTCGATTTGTGGGTAATGCCTAAAGGTGCACCTAACAAAGAAGCAGCGATGGATTTCATCAAGTACTCAACCGGTACAGAAGCGCTGGCAGCTCAGGCTAGCTGGATCTCCTACGGTCCGGCTCGCAAGTCGTCTGCGTCACTGGTAGGTTCTTTCCATGATCAGCCAGATCTGAAAATGGATGTGCACATGCCTACTGCACCGAACAACATGACCAACGCTCTGCAAAACAACTTTGAATTCTGGGCTGATAACCAGGATCAGTTGAACGAGCAGTTCAACGCCTGGCTTGCCAGGTAACTGTCAAGCTCTACTGTTCGGCGCTCCGGGGTTTCCCCGGAGCGATCTATTCTGCCTTAAACGACACTCAGCATGACAACTGCTACTGCCGAAACTATTGACGACGCGCTACTAAAAAAGCGTCTCGACAAAGCCATGTTCAGAAGCCGTTTACGCGCTTTTTTGCTGGTGTCGCCCTTGTTGTTATTCCTGTTCGTGGCGTTCATCGCCCCGATCGGATATTTTCTCGGGCTTGGCATCTGGGACAGCACGTTCCATAACCACATGCCAAAAACGACTGAGGCTCTGCGAGACTGGAATTCCATCTCAGAGCCCGACGAAAAAATGTATGCCGCCTTAGTGGCCGATATGGTCGTCGCTCGTGAAAACCGCACGATCGGCAAAGTGGCGACCCGGGTAAACCGGGAAAAACCCGGCTCACGTTCCCTGTTTACGTCGTCAGCACGTAAAGCAGCGAAGCTCGAAGCGCCGTTCAAGGAAAGTCTGCCCGGGGTTAAGAAAAACTGGAACGACATAGCGGTCTGGCAGGCGATGAAAACCGCCTCTCGCAGGCTCACTCCCGGCTACTACGCCGCCGCCCTCGACTTGAAACTCAACAGCGACGGCTCATTCCAGCGTCAGGATGAAAAACGTCGTATTCACATGATCCTCATGTTGCGCACGCTGCAGATTTCTCTGCTGGTGACGCTGTTCTGTCTGTTTCTGGGTTACCCCATCGCCTACCTGCTGGCCACTCTGCCAGCGCGTACGTCAAACCTGTTACTTATTCTGGTACTGCTGCCTTTCTGGACATCTATTCTGGTGCGGACCACGGCATGGATTGCAATGTTGCAATCACAAGGGGTGGTTAATGATCTGCTGGTGTATTTTGGCATTACCGATGATGGCAGCCGCTACTCACTGATATACAACAAGCTTGGTACCCTGATCGCCATGACCCACATTCTGTTGCCGTTTATGGTGCTGCCACTGTATTCGGTAATGAAAGGTATCCCGCCCAGCTATGTCAGGGCGGCCAAAAGCCTGGGGGCCACCAACTGGACCGCATTCTGGCGAGTCTATGCGCCGCAGACGATACCGGGAATCGGTGCCGGTGCAATTCTCGTCTTTATTGTTGCCATCGGGTATTACATTACGCCTGCGTTGGTGGGTGGTCAGGAAGGCACAATGATTTCGAATACCATCGACGATCACATGCGCAAGTCGCTCAACTGGAGTCTGGCATCGGCGCTGGGCGGTGTGTTGATGATCGTGGTGCTGACACTTTACTGGCTCTATGACCGTGTTGTCGGCATAGACAACATGAAACTCGGATAGGTTATGGCTCTTCCAGCATATGCAGGGTGGGGTGAGCGCCTCTGGTATTACACGTTCAGGTTTTTGTGCTTCCTGATATTTGTATTCCTGATTTCACCGATCCTGATCGTTCTGCCACTCAGCTTCAACGTCGAACCTTACTTCTCCTTCACACCGGGCATGTTAGCCGGTGACGCCGAAGCCTATTCGCTGCGATGGTACAGAGATATTCTCACCAACGGTATGGCTAACCCTGAAGCGACCACCGGTTGGTGGGCCGATGTCTGGAACAACGCGCAGTGGGTGCGGTCGATGCGCAATAGTTTTTTTATTGGAATCTTCGCCACTATTATCGCTACCGCGTTCGGTACGCTGGCGGCGGTAGGACTGAGCCGTTCGGAAATGCCATTTAAAAAGTCCATCATGGCAATTCTAATCTCGCCGATGATTGTGCCATTGGTCATCACCGCGGCCGGTACTTTCAAAGCATTCAGTCTGTTCGGGCTTGCCTACACCCATATCGGCGTCATTCTGGCGCATGCCATCCTCGGTATTCCGTTTGTGATAATCACCGTGACGGCGACATTGGTCGGCTTCGACCAGAGCCTGGTTCAAGCGGCCTATAGTATGGGGGCATCACCGCTGAGAGCGTTCTTTAAGGTACAAATGCCGCTGATTCTGCCCGGTGTGATCTCAGGCGCACTGTTCGCGTTTGTGACCTCATTTGATGAAGTCGTAGTGGTCATTGCACTGGGCTCGGTTGAGCAGCGAACTATCCCCCGGCAGATGTTTTCCGGAATCCGCGAGCAGATTTCCCCGACGATTCTGGCGGTGGCGACTATATTGGTTATCATATCCATTGCACTGCTGGCGACACTTGAATTGATTCGCCGACGCGGCGAGCGGTTGCGCGGCGTGACGCCCACCTGAAAAGGCGCCACGCGCTCCTCATAACAGGCAGCTATTGCGCCGCCGAATCGCCTCTGGTCGTTTTTGGAACACCGCTGTCGTGAGTTTTTCACGACGATGCAGCCACGCCGCAGTGGCAATGGTCTGTCCGCAGTTTCCCGGACTGTTCCAACTCTATAACTCCCGGTAGATTTTGCTCTATGAAAGCCTATTCACTGTTTTCTCTGGCGCGCAATGCGATGTCCTACCATCGCAACTGGCAGCGAGCCTGGCGCAGTCCGGATCCCAAAAAACACTATGACGTGGTGATCATCGGTGGTGGTGGTCACGGGTTGGCGACGGCCTATTATCTGGCCACCCAATGTGGCATCAGTAATGTCGCCGTGTTGGAGAAAGGCTGGCTGGGTGGCGGTAATACCGGGCGCAACACAACCATAGTACGGTCCAATTATTTACTCGATGCATCTGCCGGCATGTACGAGCACGCCGTCAAACTGTGGGAAGGCCTGAGCCAGGAGCTCAATTACAACGTCATGTTCTCACAACGCGGCCTGCTGCATCTGGCGCACAGTGTTCACGATATGCAGGAAATCGGTCGGCGTGGCAACGCCATTCATCTGAATGGGATCGATTCCGAATTCCTGACACCGGCTCAGGTAAAAGAAATGCTGCCGATCATCAATCTCGATTGCCATTACCCGGTGATGGGTGGCTTGCTTCAGCGGCGTGGCGGCACTGCCCGGCACGACGCGGTTGCCTGGGGTTATGCCCGTGGTGCCGATGCCGCCGGTGTTGATATTATCCAGAATTGCGAAGTCACCGGGATGCGTATCGAGAACAACCAGGTTGTCGGTGTTGATACCTCCCGGGGTTTTATCGGTGCTGGCAAAGTGGGGTCGGTGGCGGCTGGGCACAGCAGTGTGATCGCCGAGATGGCGGGTTTTAAACTGCCGATCGAATGTTATCCCCTGCAAGCCCTGGTGTCGGAACCCGTAAAGCCGATCATCGACTGCGTGGTGATGTCGAATGGCATTCATGTGTATGTCAGTCAATCGGATAAAGGCGAGCTTGTCGTCGGTGCCGGTTCTGATGCCTATAACTCCTATTCGCAACGCGGCAGCTATGACTTCATTGAACACACGGTCGGGCCGCTGTGCGAGCTGTTCCCGCTGTTTTCGCGGCTGCGAATGCTGCGCCAATGGGCGGGTATTGTTGATGTAACTGTTGACCGCTCCCCGATTCTGTCAAAAACCTCCGTGAAAAATCTGTTCTTCAATTGCGGTTGGGGTACCGGCGGTTTTAAGGCGACACCGGGCAGTGGCCATGCCTTTGCGCATTCCATCGCCGCCGGTGAAATGAACGCTATCGCAGCGCCGTTTTCTATTGATCGCTTCAATACCGGAGCGCTGATTGACGAAGGTGCGGCTGCCGCCGTGGCGCACTAATGGACAGCCGGCATAACAATGGTGTTGGCCACAGTATTTATTCCAGCCTCTACAGCGGCGTTTTTGTCGCTATGATCAAGTCGGAAACCCCATGTTTATAATTACCTGCCCGTATTGTGGTGATCGGGACCAGACCGAGTTTACCTGTCACGGCGAAGCCCATATTGCGCGTCCGCTCAACACTGAGTCACTCAGTGATGAGGAATGGGGAGACTACGTTTTCTTCAGGCAGAACCCGAAAGGCATGCATCGTGAGCGCTGGGTTCATGCACATGGCTGCCGCCGCTGGTTTAATGCCTTGCGCAACACAGTGAGCGACGAAATATTTGCCACCTATAAAGTGGGTGATGCTCGGCCGCCGTTGCCGGAGAATCCGTCATGAGCCAATCGTGCCGACTGGACAGTGGTGGCCGCATCGACCGCAGTAAGGTTCTGCAATTTACCTTTGATGGAAAAAGCTATACCGGCTTCAAGGGCGATACCTTAGCCTCGGCGCTGCTGGCCAACGGGGTCAAGTTGCTGGGTCGCAGTTTTAAGTATCACCGGCCGCGTGGCCTGATTGCAGCGGGCTCGGAAGAACCCAACGCATTGATGCAGCTTGAAAACGGCGCTTATACTGAGCCCAATACCCGGGCTACTTGCATAGAGCTCTACGACGGGTTGGTTGCCAACTCGCAGAATCGCTGGCCCAGCCTCGGCTTTGACGTCGGCGCGATTAACTCCTCGGTAGCGCGTTTTTTACCTGCCGGCTTTTACTATAAAACGTTTATGTGGCCGGCGTCGATGTGGATGACCTATGAAAAATTCATCCGCAAAGCGGCTGGCTTAGGCGTCAGCCCGACCGAGCCTGATCCCGATGTCTATCACAGTCGCTATGCTACCTGCGATGTGCTTGTTATCGGTGGTGGACCGGCCGGCCTGGCGGCGGCAACAGCGGCAGCGGGTTCTGATGCCCGTGTGATGTTGATCGATGAGCAGTCCGAATTCGGTGGCTCGACGCTCGGTGCGGCAGCAGTGCCGGAAGTTGCCAGTTGGGTCGCAGCCTCAACCGCCGCACTGGCGGCAAACAACAATGTGACACTGCTGCCTCGCACCACCGTGACCGGCTACTTTGATTACAACTATCTGACCGCTGTGGAGAAAGTCACAGACCATCTCGGGCCGGGCAACGGAGGTACCGCGCCGCGGCAGCGCTTTTGGAAAATCCGCGCCAGCCGTGTGGTCATTGCCGCGGGTTCCATAGAGCGGCCGTTAGTCTTTGCCGACAATGATCGACCGGGAATAATGCTCGCCAACGCAGTCAGCACATATATAAATCGCTTTGGTGTATTGCCCGATCAGAATATTGTGGTGTTTACCAACAACGACAGTGCTTATCGCACAGCTGTAGATGCTGCGCGCAGCGGTGCAACGGTTACAATGGTTGATACCCGTGCTGAAGTCTCCGCAGAGTTGACCAGGGTGTTGCAGCAGCACAAGGTAAAGCAGTTTACCGGTCACGCGATATCCTCTGTGCAGGGGACTAAAGGCGTCAAAGCCGTGCGAATTATGCCGTTGAGTGCCGATGGTAAATCATTGCAGGGGCAAGCCTGGGAGATTAACTGCGGTATCGTTGCCAACTCGGGCGGCTGGACACCGTCAGTGCATATGTTCAGTCAAAGCGGCGGCAAGTTGCAGTACGATAACTCGATTGAAGGCTTTGTTCCCGATCCGGCCAAAGCCAAGCGCATTAACCCGGGTTTTTCGGTGGGTGCCTGCAACGGTAGCTTTGCCACAGGTGACTGCATTGCCGAGGGAGCACAGGCCGGTCGGCAGGCGGTTGAAGCTTGCGGGTTTGTGGCATCAGATGTAGCCATGCCTGAGTTAACCGATGCTCTCAATGACACCGGAATGGGAGGCATTGCCGCATTGTGGCTGGTGCCCACAGTCCATCCGGTGGGCGAAGGGCCGGCCAAGCATTTTCATGACTTTCAGAACGATGTAACTGCCGCCGACATCCACCTTGCTGCGCGCGAAGGATACTTATCGGTCGAGCATCTGAAACGCTATACCACGACTGGTATGGCCACTGATCAGGGTAAGACCTCAAACCTTAATGCGCTGGCTATCATGGCTGAGATTCGCGGTGCGCAAATTCCTGAAGTTGGCACGACCACCTTCCGTCCACCGTTTACGCCGCTGACATTCGGTGCTATCGGCGGACAGGAATCCAAAGATCTGTTTTTGCAGGAACGCCATACCCCCATGCATCAATGTCATGTGCAAAATAATGCCGTGTTTGAAGATGTCGGGGACTGGAAGCGCCCGTGGTATTTTCCGCACAGCGGCGAAGACATGCATGCAGCAGTGCAGCGCGAAACCTTAAGCGTGCGCACGGATGTCGGAATGCTCGATGCATCGACGCTCGGTAAGATAGATATACAGGGGGCTGATGCGGCTGAGTTTCTGGAGATGATCTACACCAACAACTGGAAAAAACTTGCTATTGGCAATTGCCGTTACGGCCTTATGCTGAATGAGCACGGGATGATTTTTGATGATGGTGTCACCACCCGCCTGGGTGAACATCACTACCACATGACCACTACCTCCGGGGGCGCTGCCCGGGTGCTTAACTGGCTTGAAGAATGGCTGCAAACAGAGTGGCCGGAAAAACAGGTCTATTGCACCAGTGTCACCGAGCAATGGGCGGTGGTTGCACTGAATGGACCCAAAGCGCGTGATCTGTTAGCGACTCTCTCTGACATCGATCTCAGTAAAGAGGCCTTTCCGTTTATGAGTATGCGGGAAGGGCAGGTGGCGGGAATTCCGGCGCGTGTTTATCGAATCAGTTTTACCGGTGAGCTGGCGTATGAAATTAATGTCCCGGCGCGTTTTGGTCGGCAGTTGTGGGAAACACTGCAAGAGGCCGGCAAGCCATTTAATTTGTGTCACTACGGCACTGAAGCCATGCACGTACTGCGTGCTGAGAAAGGCTTTATTATTGTTGGTCAGGATACCGACGGTACCGTCACCCCGGCCGATATGGACATGGACTGGATCGTATCGAAGACCAAGCCTGATTTTCTTGGCAAGCGTTCTTTTCTGCGCAGTGACACGGCGCGCGATGATCGTCAGCAGTTAGTCGGATTGCTCACCACAGACCCAACGGTGGTGCTGATGGAAGGCGCGCACATCGTGCAGGAGATAAAAGACGCCCCGCCGATGACCACTATCGGGCGTGTGACTTCAAGCTATATGAGCCCGAATCTAGAACGCTCTTTTGCGCTGGGTATGTTGAAAAACGGCTTGGCCCGCAAAGGGGAGACCGTCCAGCTTAGCCTGATGAACGGCGATGCTGTCGAAGCTCTGGTAACAGACCCGGTGTTCATCGATAAAGAAGGAGTACGTGTGCGTGGCTGATCAAGCGACTTTGCGAGCGGGTATGGCAACGCCACTGTCAGGCCAGTCGTACTCTTCAAACGGTATTACGATCAGTGAGCAGCAGAGCTGCGATAAATTGATTGTTCGAGCCGATTTTTCCGATGCAGCTACCGTGGCCGCATTGAGCCAGGTGCTCGGGCAGACGCCAGCGCTGGAAGCAAACACCTACAGTATGGCTGACGATAAAGCGGTCTATTGGCTGGGCCCTGATGAGCGACTGGTCTACCTGCATGCGCAGACAGCGGCAGACACCATCGGTTCGGTGCAGGCGGCAATACCGGCAGGTAAAGGTGCTGTCGTAGATGTGAGTGACTACTACACCGTGATTCAACTCAGTGGTCAGAATGCGCGCGACGTATTGTCCAGTGGCACACCATTTGATGTCCACCCGCGGGTATTCGGTGCTGGGCAATGTGCCCAGACTCGTTACGGGAGTGCGACCGTGCTGTTATCAGCGCTGGACGATGATACACCGACCTTCAATGTGCAGGTACGCTGGAGTTTTGCGCAGTATCTGTGGACCTATCTGGCGCGCGTTGCCGGCTACTGCTGACCCGGCAGCATCGGGTGCTATGCGCAGCCTAATGCCTATTGCGCGTCTATCAGCATCAGTGATATCGAAGCTGGTTGTTTCGGCATAGGATTATTGCCATGTATGCCGGTAACCGCATGGCTGGTTTTACGCGGTTGGTTTTTGCGGTTGTGACGTTGGCTCGGATGGGGCGTCGGTAAAGTCGGGGTCCAGCTTTATCGTAAGCTTGACGTCAAGGACCTCGATAGAATCACCGGCGATAATTTTTTTTCGCTTGCGCGTTTCGACGTTGCCGTTGAGTTTGACCTGCCCGGAACTGATGATCGCCTTCGCTTCGCCGCCACTGCCTGCGAGACCCTCGAATTTCAGTAGTTTATATAAATCAACAGGTTGCTTCTTAAGTAAAACGGTACGCATAGGCGCAGTATAACTAATGCGGGTGTAAAGTGTTATCCCTCTGCAGGAGGAAAGTCGCAATATCGAAAATGATTCCGTAGGCCGGCAGCAGGCTTGTGTTTCTCAAGCTGAATTTGCACTTTTGCGACCAAATAACCTGCTGGTGTATGCTGACAGCAAGTCTCGATCACCAGCAATGCTGCTTGTCGTGAAAGGCAATACCTAACAGGATAAATTAGATGAACAAAGGTGCGTGTCTGTGTGGTGAGGTGCAGTACGAGTTGCTCGGTGAACCCGACAATATGATGCACTGCCACTGCTCAATCTGCCGGAAAATTCACGGCACTCCGTTTGCCACTTACGTGCAGGTTAGCGGTGTAAGATGGCTGTCCGGCGAGGCGTCTATCAGCCGCTACGAATCGTCTCCCGGATTTCATCGCTGCTTCTGTGGCAAATGCGGGTCTGTGTTACCGGAGTCCCTCGACAACGCCGACTTTATGTTTGTTCCCGCCGGTGGGCTCGAGGGCAATGTCGACGCGGTACCGACCAAGCATATTTTTGCCTCGTCGAAGGCTACCTGGCACGAGATTACCGATCGACTACCGCAGCACGACTCCTACTCTGCGGACGCACCGCCGGGAATCGATCAGCCGGATCGAAGTGGCCGCTGCGGTGATCATATCGGTGGCAGTTGTCAGTGTGGGAAAGTGACCTACCAGTACAAAGGCGAGGCCAAACTGATGATGTATTGCCATTGCAGTCGCTGCCGGAAAGTAAAGGGGGCTGCGCATGCATCGAATGTATTCGTGTTGCCGGAAGATTTTGAATGGCTGCGGGGGGAGGACAACGTGGTTGTTTATGATCACGCAGAGGCAGAGCGCTTCGGCAATAGTTTCTGCGGTAGCTGTGGCTCGTCAATGCCACGTAAGTCAGAGAAATCCCCGATGGTAAATATTCCCGCCGGAGGCCTGGACGATGCGCCCGGTATCGAGAGCAAAGGGCATATTTTTATTAACTCAAAGTCAAACTGGTTTGAAATTACCGACGGCCGGGCTCAGTTTGAAGAGATGCCACCTGCGTAGCACAACCCGCTGCCGGCAAAGGTTTGCCGCGCATCCCCCTGGTAAGCCTCGGGCACTTAAGGGGTGCCCGGGCTCTATGCTGCGTTACAGCGCTGCTTGTAGCAGTGGTTCCAGTGCTGTTGCGCTGGTTCCAGCGACGTTCCGTGCCACCTCTTCACCGGCTTTGAAGGTGATCAGGGTACTACGGCGGGTAACGTTGAGTTCGGCGGTGATTAAATCACCTTTGAACGTATCCCAGTCCACTTTGAACCAGGTGATTGCCTGGTAGTCGGCATTGCTATCGATTAGTGCACTCACGGTGCGCTCTTGAGATCGACAGGTGCCTCACCACGGGGCGTAGAAGTCGAGCAAAAACGGCTCACCACTCGCAAGCGCCTGCTCGTAGGCTTCGCGGGTGAATTCCACTTGCTTCGCATCGGCAGCCTGCACAGCGCCGGTAACTAGTGCGAGAGCGGGAATAGCCAGAAACTGGCGTCTTTTCATAAGCTGAGTGTCTCCTTTTAAAAACTGGTGATCGTGGAGGTTTCACCATACTACGAGTGCCGGCAAAAGCAAAAAGTTCATGTGTCTTTGTGAAAAATAAGCGCAGTGAAGACGTACGGTAAATGGTGCGTCGGCTGCGGCGTAACACGGTGAAAGCTGAGAACTCAGCCGCATTGCGTATTGTCAGCCCACGGGCTAACCGGCAAAGGCTTTTTCCATAACAAAACTGCCCGGTCGACTGTTAGAACCCTCTGTCAGGCCTGCTGCCTCGCAAATAACCTTCAGATCTTTGTTTAATCCCAGTGAGCCGCAAATCATCACGCGGTCGGTGTCGGGGCTGAGCGCCGGTACGTTCAAATCGCTGAACAGTTGTCCACTTTCCATCAAATTGGTGATGCGGCCGCGCGGGCTGAAGTCTTCCTGCGTGATTGACGGGTAGTAGCGAACTTTGCCTTCCGCATCGTCGCCAACCAGTGGATCCTGTGGCAGATTGCGAATCAGTTGCTGGCTGTAGCCAAGCTCTTCTATTTGCCGGCAAGTGTGAGTGAGGATGATTTCATCGAAGCGCTGGTAGAGTTCCGGGTCGCGGATTAATGAGGCGAACGGCGCGACACCGGTGCCCGTGGCGATCATGTAGAGGCGCTTGCCGGGCAGTAACGCATCCAGCACCAGGCTGCCCACTGGCTTGCTTTGTACGATAATGCTGTCGCCCACTCTGATGTGCTTCAGGCGGGAAGTCAGCGGACCGTTCTGTACCTTGATCGAGTAGAACTCCAGCTCGTCGTCCCAGGATGGGCTGGCGATTGAGTAAGCCCGTTGCAGTGGTCTGGCATCGTCATTGGCAGGCAGGCCGATCATGGTGAATTCACCGGAGCGGAAGCGCAAACTGTCCGGGCGGGTGACACGGAAGGAAAAGAGTCGATCGTTCCAGTGCTTGATCGCGGTGACGGTCTGGGCGTCCGGAAATTTACGGGCTGACGTATCTTTATTATTGCTTGACATAATGGGGCTGAATTTATGAACAGATCGTTTATTAAATCAATAATGAGAAGGTATGGCCATCGGGCAACAGATAAAAGGACCAATTCACAGCCTGGTGCAAAAAAACCCGATCATATTTCGCCCAGCGGTCGGAAGTGTTGTTTTTATCCGCCCGTATCGAGTTTGTATCCGGGCCGTTGAAATACCGCGGGCACTTTTTTACGGTCGCGGTAAACTAGCGGTTTATTCAGTCGCCGGAAACCTGCTGCACTGCGTTCAATGCTACCCGTAGCCGGCGTGATCGATCGTAACAACACCGTGATTGCGGGGTGCGACCTATGAAAATTGAACTGGCGTTTGGTCACGAGGGTATGACCATCGACCTCCCTGCGGACGCGCAGGCGACGGTAATCAGAAAGCCCGCGCAGGCGCTGACTGCACTGCCGCCGCAGATTATTGCCGACGCGCTGGCGAGCCCTGTTAACTGTGATCCATTGTCGGTGCTGGCCCAGGGGATGAAAACAGCGTGTATTTTGATTTGTGATATCACCCGCCCGGTGCCTAATTACCTGTTTTTACGGCCGTTGATAGAGCAGTTGACCGGTGCCGGTGTTCCGCTTGACGGTATTACCGTGCTGGTGGCAACCGGCCTGCACCGGCCTAACCTCGACGATGAACTGGCAGAGCTGGTCGGTGATCCCTGGGTATTGGAGCATGTACGGGTCGAAAACCACTATGCACGCGACGAAGATTGCTTTGTGCACCTGGGGACGACAGCAAAACACCAGGTGCCGGTAGGGCTTAACCGGTTATTGGTCGACGCTGATATTAAAATTGCCACCGGTCTGGTGGAGCCCCACTTTATGGCCGGGTATTCCGGTGGTCGCAAAGTGATCGCACCCGGTGTAGCGCACCATGAAACTATTCGCACCTTTCATAGTGCACGGTTTATGGAAAGTCCGTTCGCCACTTCCTGCAACCTGCACAATAATCCATTGCACGAGACGCAACTGGAAATCATCAACATGCTCAGCGGGCCGGTGCTTGGCCTCAATACCGTACTCGATGAGCATCGCAATCTGGTGTTTGCCTCGTTTGGTGAAATCATCGCAAGTCATATGGCAGCGGTGACCCATGCACGCGAAAGCTGCGAAGTCTCTGTCGGGCAGAAATTCAACACCCTGGTCACTTCATCTGCAGGTTATCCGCTGGACAAAACCTATTATCAAACGGTCAAAGGGATGGTGACGCCACTCGACATACTCGAACAAGGCGGCGATCTCATTATCGTCTCCGAATGCTCCGAGGGTTTTGGGTCTGAAGAATTCTGCGCAGCGCAGAAACGACTCGTTGAGCTGGGCCCGGAGGCGTTCCTGCAAACACTCATGGCAAAGAACCTCGCCGACGTCGACGAATGGCAATCAGAAATGCAGTTGAAGCCAATGCGTGTAGGACGGATAAAATTGTACGCGCCGCAGCTCGGCGATAACGCCGCAGCAATTACCGGCGTAGAGATGATTGATGATGTCAGTGCGGCGATAAGCGAGAGCATGGCCCGGCATCGCGATGAAAATATCGCCGTGATACCCGAGGGACCGTATGTGGTGCCGTTCGCGACTGCGGGCGCGGGTAGCTGACGATGCAGATTGATCGCATTGATCTGAATCCACTGGGCGGCATCGCCGGTGACATGTTCGCCGCTGCGTTGTTTGATGCATTTCCCGGGCAATATACCGCGTTTCAAAATGACCTGGCGCTGCTGGGTGTGAAAGGCCTGGCTGCAGACCTGCAGGATCGGCAATCGAAAGGCATGCGCGCCGGTCATTTCAGCGTTACTCAGGACACGCAAAGCAAACCGCCTAGAACATTGCGTGCCGTGCAGGAGTTTCTCGGTAACA
This sequence comes from uncultured Granulosicoccaceae bacterium, assembly GCA_938003855.1. Lineage (GTDB taxonomy): Bacteria > Pseudomonadota > Gammaproteobacteria > Granulosicoccales > Granulosicoccaceae. The sequence goes on from CALKXD010000067.1 coordinate 24,974, forward strand.
CCCCGCTTGCACCCGAAGTCATAGAGACGGCCTGCGCTATCTATAAACTGCTTGCTGGCGCTGAAGCGGCGGTCCACGGGAAAACCCTGGAGACCATACATTTTCATGAAGTCTCCGATTGGGATTCCATGGTCGACATACTCGCCGCCGCCGGTTTAATAGCACGCCTCAATTGTCGCCAGTGGCGTATAGGGCCCTTGCCGCTTGGTGGAGGCACCATTAATACCGCACACGGGTCGATCATGTTGCCGGCACCGGCCACCACTGAATTACTGGCTGGCTTTGAATGGATTGACGATGGCGTCAGTGGTGAGCGTGTTACCCCCACCGGTGCGGCAATTGTTGCCTTTCTCAAGCCGGTGTCGTTGCAATCTGCGGCACCAGCTGCGACGCAACTATGCAGTGGCAGCGGTTGCGGAACCCGTGAGCTTGCTGATCGAGCCAACGTTCTGCGTGCGACCGCCTATACCCGTGTTGGCGGCGACAACCTGCAGCAGGATCAGGTTCTACAGCTGGCGTTTGAAATTGACGACATGACCGGCGAAGAACTCGCCAATGCACTGGATAGATTGCGCCGTAATGATGGCGTGCTGGATGTATGCAGTGTGGCGGTGATGGCAAAAAAATCACGCATGGCGACCGGTGTGCGAATACTTGCCGCCGCACACGCCGGCCCCGAGATTATCAAGCAGTGTTTTATAGAATCCAGCACACTGGGTGTACGATATCAGCGGCTGGACAGATTTCTGGTCAGGCGTGATATCGACAACATTGACGGGTTACCCGTGAAGCTCGCACACCGTCCTGATAACCGCCTGACGGCCAAAGCAGAAAGCGACCACCTTGCAGATACCGCGCTGCCTGAAAGACGTGAGCGGGCCGCGCATGCAGAGCAGCTTGCACTTAAGTCGCAACAGGCCCGGCACGATGATTAAACCGCTGACATCGCCTGAAGCCCGTCGATTGACCGATCTGCTGGTGGCACGAGAAGGCGTCTTGCGAGTGGCGCTTAGCGGTGGTATCGACAGCCTGACACTCATGACGCTGGCGGCACGCGTCAGAACCGGCCCGACGATAGCCATGCATGCGGTATCTGCCGCGGTACCGGATGAGGCCACGCAACGCTGTCGGCAACTGGCAGAACGCTTTGGCTGGTCACTGAAAGAAATAGACGCTGAAGAATTTTCCAATCCGGCCTACGTCAGTAATCCGGTCAATCGCTGTTACCACTGTAAGTCGAGCTTGTTCGACCGGATCATTGCCAGTGTTGAGGCAGAGTCCGGCGGTGTCGGCACTATCGCTACAGGCACCAACGCGGATGACCTCGGTGACTATCGTCCCGGACTGACAGCCGCACGTGAGCGCAACGTATGGCAGCCTTATGTTGAAGCCGGTGTCGACAAAAAAACCCTGCGCCGTATCGCCGCAGAGCTGGGCCTGGGCGCACTGGCCGACCTACCCGCACAGCCCTGCCTGTCGAGTCGTGTCGAAACCGGTATTTCTATTAACGTCGATGACCTTCGCTTTGTGCACAAAGTAGAACGTCAGCTGACAGCACTGACCGAGGCGGGTGATATTCGCTGTCGTATCACCGAAGCGGGCGTCGTGGTGCAACTGCCGGCAGATAACTCTGCGTTTACTGATGCTGGAAAACACAGTCGCCTGGTGGCCTTGACGCGGGAGTTGTGTGCCTCACACCAACGCCATTACCTGGGCATCGAGCAATACCGGATGGGCAGTGCTTTTCTGCGAGCCGACAATGACTGATGTCGAATTTGACTGGCAGCGTGAGTCGAGAACCGGAATTGCCGAGGCCGTATTGTGCAGCGGTAAAAGTCACGTGCAGTTGCAGCAGATTATCGATAGCGCACAGAGCCGATCAGCATCGTTGTTGCTCACTCGCCTGAGTGCATCGGCCGCAGAGGCGATCGCAGCCAGTGGTCATGTGAATTTACAGTATTTCCCCACATCGGCCACCGCACTACTGGATAACGGCTTGCCCGAGGTGGTAGATACCCGCTGCCTGATTGTAACGGCAGGCACGTCGGATATGCCGGTTGCTGAAGAGGCGCAGGTAACACTTCGCTACTATGGATTGAAAGCCGCGATAATAGCGGATTGCGGTGTTGCAGGATTATGGCGAATCACAGACAAGCTCGAAAAATTGCGACAGGCACCGGTTATAATCGCTGTAGCGGGGATGGAGGGTGCGCTGTTCCCGGTGTTAGGCGGACTAGTGCCGGGGCTGGTGATTGCGGTTCCTGCGTCCACCGGCTACGGTGTCAGCGAACAGGGAAAAGCCGCGCTAAGTACCGCTCTGGCAACCTGTGCACCGGGTGTGGTGTCGGTGAATATAGATAATGGCTATGGTGCCGCCTGTGCCTTGTTGAAAGTGCTGCGTCACAAAACGTTTGGCGGTCCGTGAGTCAGGCTGCTCGTCAGTGCGTCGCCACACAAAAACAGTTCTTTCAGTACGGCACGCTTCGCGTTTCGGGTGAAATTGCTGCGTTCTTTGTTAAGTCAATTGCTGGCCGGGCCGATGTTGCCGCTGGGCGTCACTGCCACACCGGTTACGCCGGATTTCGCGGTGTATTGTGTCTCTGATGTTTTCGCATAGCAGCGCCGGTGTGCGTTGTCGTTGTACAATCGTCGTTTAATTATTATCAGGGTTATAGCATGGCAATGGATAAAGATAAGGTTTCCAATAGCGGCTTCGGCTTTCTGCAGCGAGCGACGCTGGCAACCACTGCCAGTGCCATAGCTCTCAGTTTATTACTGGCCGGACCATCGGCAACCGTCGCGCAGGACAAACTGTCCAAGTTTCTATTGATTAAATTGTCCCGGGAGCAATCGGCTGTTCTGTGTGGCTCTGAGATCTATACGCAATGTATGGGCTTCAGTGCGGACAGCTGTACCTCGCTATCAGAAAAAGCGATAGACATGTGTCTGTCGTCCTTGCCGGATACCATCAATCTATCGCAGCTCGACAACGACACTCTGGAAGCCTGTCCGCGAGTGGTCTATGAAGAAGCCGGTTATAATGAAGGTAAAGCACTGGCTTGTTTGCAGAAGGCGATGTAGCAAACAGCAAGAGCACAAAAATCGGCGGTGGTTCTGTGACCGTCGCCGAATCATCCGGTGGTCGCTATTCAGTCAGGTAGAAATTGTACCACTGTGCTTCCTGACCACTGAGATTCCCTGACGGGTAATCCTTGCGTTGCAGTGAATCAGTCCAGCCACGCAGATCGTCACGCAGACTGGATGCGATATCAGGGCGCTGCTGCAGTAGGTTTTCGGTCTCGTGGTTACCATCCAGATTAAACAGGTACTCTCTGTTTCCGGCGGCAAGATATTTCCACGGTCCTTTGCGTACCGCCGCTTGTGTCCAGAATCGCCAATACAGTGATCGCTCCTCCAGGCCGTATTCTTCGCCGGTTAGATGCGCCAGTAGATTGCTGCCGTCGAGATCCGCTGGAATGTCGGCCCGTGCTGCCGCAAGGCTGGTGGTGGCCATATCCAGGGTGGAGACCGCCGAATCATAAACGGTGTTGGACGGTAGCTTTCCGGGCCATGTGACAATGTAGGGCACCCGAATACCACCTTCAGATAACATGCCTTTTTCGCCAACCCAGGGATTGTTCAATGAGCCGTCCCATACACCGGTATTGTCTTCTATATCAACATCCAGTTTATGCAAACCAAGCGGTGCACCGTTGTCGCTGATGAAAAAGATCAGGGTATTGTCGGTGAGTCCGTTTTCTTCCAGGTTGTCGCGCAGACGGCCCACGCCATCGTCTATTGCCGACATCATGGCGAGTGCTGTGTGCCGTCTTTCCTGGGCAATATTCTGGTGCCGGGAGAGATATTTTTCCGTAGCTGCCAACGGTACGTGTGGCGCATAGTAGGACATATAAAGAAAAAACGGTTGCTGCTTATGCCGTTCTATAAATGCCAGACCAGCCTCGGTGGCGACATCAAGTCGATAGTCGGTATTGCGCCGGTAATTCACCGGTACCGTATTGCCGCTCAGATCAAAGTTGGTCCACCAGGTGTTCTGATACCCGAAGTAGACGTCATCAAAACCACGCACATGAGGAAAATACGGCAGACGTTGCTCGGGTGTTAGTGTGGCTTGATCGTAGGCAATAGAATTTTGATCGATTTCCAGATGCCACTTGCCCACCATGCCAGTGGTATAGCCGGCATCCTGCAAGCGGTCGCCAATAGTAAGCTCAGACAGCGGCATGGGCGTATAGCGATTGTCGTCAAGGCCAAAGCGTTGCTGGTATTTACCGGTTAACAAACCGGCTCGAGACGGCGTGCATTGCGGCGCAGTGACGTAGCCCGACGTCATGCGCACACCATCGGCTGCAAGCTGATCAATGTGCGGTGTTTGAATGTCGCTGAGAATGCCGCTGGCTCCCAGGTCGGCGTAGCCCTGATCGTCGGTAAACACCACCACGATGTTGGCACGCTCGTCGAGATCGCGATCGCGCATCTGCTGCTCACTGGGTGGCAGGCCGATTCGTGAATCAGTCTCCAGCAGTACCAGTTGCTGGTGGGCCCGGGTAAACCACAAGCGCGATTCAAAATTGTCCAGTGGCCAGCGCAGATTGAACAAATCGATGGTCAATCCGGAGTGGCGCTCCTGCAGTTCTAGAAAGTGACGCTCGGCCAGCGTGTTGTTACCCAGCATCTTCTGTGCAATACCACGGCTGTATAGTGCAGTGTCGATATAGGTGGAGTCTGGAAAATCACTGATCAGTTGCCCGAGTAACTCATAGGCCGCTCGATAATGCTTTTGATCGGTTAAAATGATATAGGCTTTCAGATACTGCGCATCATCAGACAGGTAGTCATTGTTGTTCTGATTGATCAGAGTGTTCAGTGTCTGCAGTGCTACCGGCCAGTTGCCCTGTTCGCGTTCATTGATCGCCTGCATAAACAGCTCGAACGAAGCCCCGGTGCCATATTTCACAGCTTCGGCCAGTACCACGGTCTTGATCATTGCATGGGTCTTTTGCACGCCAGTCGGTTTCTGCAGCAAAAACTGGCGGTACTTCTCAGCCGCAGCCGGGTAGCGACCCTCGGCTTCCAATGCTTTGGCTGTGATAAATAATCCGCTATCGGCCGGTACGGATTTAATGGTTCTATCTGCAGTGGTTTCATCGCCGTTGCCGCCGTTACAGGCAGCCAGCGTGCAAGCCAGCAGTGCGGTGCACAATGCCGGTGGTTTACGAATAGGTTGTATCGGGGGAATAATAGTCACAGGCAATTGTTATCAATCTTTTTGTTACCGGTGGCCAGACCACACTTCGTTTACTGATCCGTACCCGACACCGTTCCGGCAGGCATGGAGAGGTAGCTATACAGTGCTTAGCGACGGTTTTACGGCGAGCTTGATGACAACGGGCCGCGCCGTAAATTAAGGTGATGAAGCTCTCATCCCGGCGGCTGGCGGTGTGGTTTTATGCGGTGCTGCGGCAGTCGAGTGCTGCCGTCGGGGGGATCGCGGGCTTACGGCTCGAAGTACACGCTGCGGTGATCGCTGCGTTTTTTCAGCACCCGCGCCAGTGCCGGCAGGTAGGGACTGGTTCTGGCATTTTCACCATTGATGGTGTCCACCTGCATTTTGCCGTGATTGGTTGCGATGTACACGCAGGCCGCCAACGCCTGATCGAGTTCATTGTCTGACGCATCCAGCATAATCTGCAACCGACGACCAAGGTTTTCTATGACAAGCACCAGATCGCCGCGGTAGAAACCCAGATAGTTTTGTGCCCGACGTTGCGGCAGTTCATCCCAGTCGAGGCCCAGTCCGCAGGGTGATACCGGGTCAACGGCACTGCACCAGAAGTGCTGTGGCGGTGGCTCCGCCTGCAACAGGCGGTTATAAGCCCGTTGTGAAATAAATTGCGGTCCACTCAACCCGGTGAAAAACAAACCCTGTAACACCTCACCGGACAATTCCATAATGCGCAGCGAACGGAACAGATAGCGCCAACGCAATCGACCGCCTTCGCGATTGGCGATTTCCCGATTAATTAACCCGTACCGGTCCAGCAGCAAGTGCACGCGTTCGCGACAGGCCTCAAGCTCAGAGAGTGGGTCAGACTCAACCGTGGCGGGTGGGGTAATCTGCCAGTAGCCCGGCCACTGACTCGACGATGTTCGCGCCCGTCTGCGGGCACCGCTGGCGGTTCTTGCGGCCGCTACCGACGCGCCGCTCAGTTTGAAGCTTGTGGCAATACCACGGCGCAATGGCAGCAGGGTGTCGGCGGTGACCGACCCTGACCAGACTGCATCCCACCACAGAGCGTTGATTCCGTTGGTGTCGAGTTCAGGGTGGTTGTTGCGCAGCTGACCGGCTATCTGCTGGTAGCTGTATCGCGCGCTGGTGTCGGTAAATACGTCGGCGAGTTCGGAGGTTTCATCATCAGATGGCGGGTCGCGCAGCAGGCAGATGTCTTCCGGGTAGCACAACATGATCTGCTGGCGACTGGTGCCGACCCAGGCCAGCTGTTGCTCGGTGATGATATTGTCGAGTTGAATATTACTGAAGCCCGTCAGACGTGCTGCGAAGCAGTCGCTGATCAGTGCGCTGATGTAGGTGCGGTAGCCGCGCAGCCGCTCTATTGTATCGATCAGCGATTGCTCGGTGCACGGGCGATTAAAGCCGTGCCAGTTTGCCAGCACGGCGGGCAGTCGGGTCAGCGGCAGGGTTTCAAAATCGGGCCGGCGCGAAGCGCGTTGCCAGCGCAGTAGAATATCGAAATTCTCAGCATCGCAGTAGTAGACGGTAGCGCTGTCTTCGAGAAGTTCGCCCTGTATGTACTCACCGCCTTCCAGATAGTTTTCTGGCAGCTGCGGAATGATGCGCTCTATATCTTTGCTGGTGAGCGGACCATAGAACGATAAAATCTCATTGACAACAATAGGGTGGGTGCGTTGGTCGTCCAGCACTGGCAGGGCAGTTGTGTTGCCGGCAGACCAGCTTGCACCAGTTGCCAGGCCGCAGCTCAACAGATGTGCCGCGTCTTCCAGGTGACACACCCAGCGGCGTTTGTCGATGCAGATCTCACACAGTCGTGAGTCGCTGCTGGCAGGTGCGTCCTGCCACTGTGGCCACCAGTGCGCATGTTCCAGCAGCACACGCTCTTTAACCCACTCAGTCCATTCATCGGCGTCTGCTGGCAGGTAGTCGGCATGGCTGCGTTGCCGCTTGGCGGTAAACTGCGCGACGATATCAGCATTGAGCCTGGGCCGCAGGCTGCTGTGTTGGGCTGCGGTCTTGATCAGGTCTTCAGACAGTGCGCTGACCTGCGGTGTTTCCGGTGAGTCATCGGCATACATGTAGCGGTTGATCTGATCAAACGATAAGTTGGCGGCAAAGGGCGTTGGTCCAGCGGTCTGCACAAAGCTCCAGTCGCAGACACCGTCGGCGACTTCATTGAGTTTACTTTTTAGTTCAGGCAGCTCGAACTCATCGTTAAGGCAGGTGCGCCAGGCTTCCAGCATCACCGGGAAGTTGTCCAGCTGCAGGGTGGCGGTCATAAGCTTTTTCGCCTGCAAGCGACTCATCCACAATGGTAGGCGTTGATTAAAGCGCTGACGCGGCAGCAGAAGAAAGCGACCGGCACATTCGCGGAAGCGTGCACCGAAAAAACCCGAGCCCTCGAGCGATCGGCGCAGATGAGTATCGAGGTTGGCTGGCGACACCATTGCTAGAATTTCGGCGGGATCGGGGTCGTGCTTGATCTGCAGAACTATAGCGTCATTGTCCGCGTGTATTTCTATGGCATCGCCAAAGCGTTCCAGCCAGGCACTCTGCAGTGCCAGCGCCCAGGGATGGTTCAGGCGTCCGCCCCACAGGGTATGCAGCACCAGCTGGCGCTGGTTGTCCGGGCCGCGATAGCCACCGGGTCCGGCATTGATAAGCTCAATTAACAGATGATGCCGGTGGGGCAGGTCGCAGCGACTTATCTCGCGCTGACGCTGCAGGTAGTCAATTAGATTTTCAGCGGCTAGCTGGTCGAAGGCCAGTTGCTCGCAGAGGTGTGCCTGCAGTGACGGGACATCGCCTTGCTGTAGAAATCCGTTGGCGGATTCTAGAAATTCGCCGATACGAGAGGCGTAGTGGGCACTGCGGTTGTTGCGTTCGGCGCGCCAGAATGGCGGTGCCAGACCGGCTTTGGCCTGCGTCACCAGTACATCGTTGTGGGTAATTTGCTTGACCTGCCAGTTCTGTGTGCCGAGTGAAAAGGTATCGCCGATTCTGGCTTCCCAGACAAACTCTTCGTCGAGCTCACCGATTTTGCTGCCGGAGTCCGCATGGCGGATCTGGTAATAGCCCCGGTCCGGGATGCTGCCGCCCGAATTATAGAGCGCGAACAGCGCGCTTTTTTTCGCCTCGATGGTACCGTCAATACGATTGTAGACAATACGCGGCTGCAGCTCCCGCACACGCGCGCCTGCATAGCGTCCGGATAATAAATCCAGCACCAGGTCAAAATGCTCACGCGGCGTTTGCCGGTAAGGCGCGGCACCGGTCAGCAATTTATAGAGCGCCTCTGCCTGCCATATTTCACTGGCGCACATAGAGACGATAATCTGCGCCATAATATCGAGCGCACCGGTCATCGGTTTCAGAGGTTCCAGGTCGCGTGCCCGGGTGGCGGCAGCCAGGGCCGCGGCTTCGACAAAATCAGCGGAGTGAATCGGGTACAGCACACCATGGCTTGCTTCCCCGACGCCATGACCGGCACGTCCGATGCGCTGCAGTGTGGCGGCAATCCCCGGCGGAGACTGCATCAGGACCACTTGATCGAGGTTGCCGATATCGATCCCCATCTCCAGTGAGCTGGTCGCGACGATGGCGCGCAGTTGCTGGTTTTTCAGTCGCCGCTCGACTTCGGTGCGTATTTCACGCGCCAGCGATCCATGGTGTGCGTAGGCCAGCAGTGCCGGCGATTGCTCGTTAATTTTCAGGGTGATTTTTTCTGCCATGGCGCGGCTGTTGGTAAAAAACAGCGTGCTTCTGTTAGCCAGCGCCAGATCACGGAAACGTTCGGCCAGCGGGTCCCACACTGACAGGCCGTTTTCACTCGCGTGCTTGACTTCAGTCGGGTAGCGTATCGTCAGCGAGATTTCTTTTTCTGTTGGCGGGTTAACAATGGTCACTGCGCGCTCGTGGCCATTGGCGTCATAGCCGCCGACGTAGCGTGCCACCTCGTCAAGAGGATTCACGGTTGCCGACAGAGCGATGCGCTGCAGCGTGCCGGTCAGATCGAGCAAGCGCTCAGCCGATGCCATCAGAGAGACACCACGACGGTTGTCGACCAGCGAGTGCACTTCGTCAAGAATCAGTGTCTCGACGGTGCTCAGTGCCTGGCGCCCGCGAATCGTGGTTAGCAGCAGTGACAGGCTTTCCGGTGTCGTGATTAAAATATCAGGTGGTTTGCGCAGCATGCGCTGCCGGTCGTTCTGTGAGGTGTCGCCGGAGCGGGTTTGCACGCTGATCTTTGGAAACCCCCCGGTCGCTACGAGTTCTGACAGCGGCCCCAGCAGATTGCGCTGGATATCATTGTTAAGGGCTTTCAGCGGAGAGATATAAACCACCCGGGTAGCACCGGGTACCCAGTACTCACTGGCAAATCGATCCAGTGACCACAAGAACGCCGTGAGCGTTTTACCCGAACCGGTAGGGGCGGTGATCAAGGCGTGGCCGCCACTGGCTATAACCGGCCAGGCGGCGCTCTGGACATTCGTGGGCGAAGGAAATTTACCGTCGAACCAGTCCCGGATCGAGGGGTGAAATGCGTCGAGCGGCTTGCTCATTAATCTGTATCCGGTTTGCTCGATGCCATCTGCGAGCTGATGTGCTCATGATAAGGTCCGCAGTGGCCCGGTGACAATGCGTCCTGCGCTTGTCGCTCGCGGACCTGCGCGCTTTGACTGTGTGCTGCAATACGCTAATCTAGCGCCGTGCATACAGGAGACAAGCAGATGCCGGTATTGAGCGAAGCCCAGAAAGCGTTTTTTCATGAGAATGGCTACCTGGTGGTTGAAGACGCGGTTGATCAGCAAACGCTGAGTGCTATGCAGGCTGACTTTGCCGCCTGGGTAGAAGACAGTCGCAACCACTCAGAACCCTACGGCGAGGCATTCGATGGTCGGGCGCGCTTTGACGTGGAAGCCGCACACAGCGCCGAGCAACCTGCGCTGCGTCGTGTCAATGCGCCGGTAGAAATATCCGACGCCTACTATCAGGCCATGAACAACAGCAACATGACGAAGATGCTGGCCGAGCTGATTGGCCCGAACGTCAAGTTCCATCACAGTAAAATCAACTCAAAATTGCCGGGTGGCAAAACGGCCGTTAAGTGGCATCAGGATTTTCCCTTCACCCCGCACACCAACGATGATGTGATTACCGCGTTGTTGATGGTTGATGAAGTCACGGCCGAAAACGGCCCGCTGGAAGTCGTTGCCGGCTCGCATCGCGGCAAGCTGCACAGCCTCTGGCACAACGGTAGCTTTACCGGTGCAATTGAAAATTCAGTGGCTGAGCAATGTCAGCAACAGGCGATAACCTGCATGGGGCCCGCCGGGTCTGTGTGCCTGATGCATACCCGGTTGCTGCATGGTTCCGCGCCTAATTTATCCAGTCACCCGCGAACCTTGTTTATTTGTGTTTACTCGGCAGACGATGCCATACCGCTGTCGCCTAACCCGATGCCCAATAAGTTCGAAGGCGCATTGGTGAGCGGAGAGAAAACCAATCGCGTACGGTCTGTTGACTACGAAGTAGAATTACCCGAAGTGCCAAAGGGCGCCTCTTTTTTTGTGCAGCAGGGAGCCGACTAGGCACGACTGATAAAGCGATAGGGAGTAGCCCTGTGACGGCAGCGAGTCGATCTGGGGTCCCGCAGCTTTTGAACACTGCATCGGCCAGGCAGAGTATTCCGGCAGGTGAGTGCACTGAATCTAGGCGCGCAGGCAGCAAAGGAGGGACGCTCTACACCATACGGATACACTTGATGCAAACCTGGTAGCCACCAGAGCCGCCAATATGCCTGGCAAAGATTTTTATAGAGCCCGTCTGTGGAACAGCCCGATCTACCATTGGCTTACTATTGCATCGGGCAGGATGTATATTGTCATGGTGTGCCGGGCAGGAGGAACGGAACAATCAGCAAGCCCGGATTCCGGGCTGCGATAGCGGCTTTCCGAATCCCGGTAACGGTTGTGGACTCGGCTGCGGTGACTGCCCGTGCTTTAGCGGGGCCGTGGAGTCTGTGGTAGGCAAAAGATTGCGTGCCTGAGTGGAACGCAGTAGCGCTTGTTTCTGGATGGGCACTAATTAGTGACAAGGTTGTCGATATGCGTAGTAGCAAAGGGATAGGAAGTTTAGTTGCTTTGAATTTTGACGGAGTGGTGGCGAATGTCAGTGCGCTTGTACTCGACAGGCTGAACCATGTCTTTCATCGCTTTGATCAACCGGTCATTGACCTGTCGTCCTTCAACAATCTATGGGGCCTCCCGCTTGTTGAGCTGGTGCAGCGTGCCAGCAACTGCTCAAACCCTGAAGCCATACAGATAGCCAAACAGTATCTGGCCTGTGTTGACTCATGCCAGCTGCCCGCCGCCGACAGCGATGCAAACGAGATAATCGATTATCTGATGATGCGGCCCGCGCAGTTGGCCTGTCTGAGCCTTTATTTGCCGCGTGTGAAGCAACTGCTCGGAGCAACGTCTGCGGCAGGCTCGTTTGACTATGTGAGTGACAGTTGTGATGGCCGTGAGTCGCAGATCGCAAAACTGCTGGAGACGGCCGGATCTGCTGACGTTTGGCTGATCTCTGACCGGGTGGCTGATATCAAACTGGCGCGCGGACTCGGTATCGGTAGTGTCGCCGCCACCTGGGGTCATGATGACGAGTGGGATATGGCGCTGCACAGCCCGGACTATATTATCTCTGATAAAATCGAAGCGATGGAATTCATCGCCGGGCGAATGTTGTGACTTTGAAAAACTGAGCGCCGCAGCGGTCGACGTAACGTTGGCCGCCGGAGTTAACAGACTTACAATCGCAGTGTCGTTTTGCTAAAAGCTGGCACCAGCGGCTGGGGAGTATCCGCTCCAGCGCCGCCGGAAAAACCGGCTGATTGCGCAAGGTCGTTGCACAGCGGGTGTTGCGTTTTTTCGGCGTCCTTCACAGAGAGACAAATGACTGACTCAACACAACCTACAGTGCCTGATGCGGCTTTCTACGAGTCAACCGACCCTGACGACCCGATCATCGATCAAATTGCCGCGGGTCTGCGGGCGTATAACCTACAGTTTACCAGTCGCAGTAAGTGCCACTATACGGTGGCGCTCAAAGATCCTGACGGGGTATTGATGGGTGGTGCAGAGTGCATTTCGGCCTGGCAGTGGATGATGGTGGAAAATGTATGGGTTGACGAGCAGCACCGGAAATCCGGCTATGGCACGCGATTGCTGCAGCAGATAGAAAAAGAAGCCTGCCGTCGCGGCTGCACCGGTATTTGCCTGGACACCTTCACTTTTCAGGCGCAGGGTTTTTATGAGAAGCTCGGCTATGAGGTGTTTGGCGAGTTGCCTGATTTTCCCGCCGGCATACAACGCATCTACATGAGAAAAATACTTGAGCCAAAGTCTGCCGTGTAAGCCTGGATCAACGTCGGCTGCATCAGCGTTGTTGATGCCCCCTGTGGTTATTGAAAAACAAACTCGCTGGCCCCTGCTCAGCAATGCCGGTGTTCGCTTGTCGCTAGTGCTGTTATTTCTGCTGTTGTCGGCGGTCGTGCAAGCGCATGTGTCCGAGCAAGCCTTTGTACTGCTGCTGCCGACCAAGGTATATATCAGCGCCGGGGTGGTGGCGGTCATTCTAACGATACTGGCGCTGGCACTGTTGCCTGAAACTTACCTGACGCGGGCGTTTGCCACCAGTCGGTTACTCGAATTGCCACCGCGCCCAGCTTTGCGGGAATCATTCAGCCTGGTCAGTTTCGGCGTGTTTTTGCTGTTGTTGTACGGTGGGCTGGCGGGCACCACTGATCCCCTGAAAAACCCCTTGTCTCTGTTTATCTGGACCGTCTGGTGGATTGGTCTGCTGAGTCTGCAGGGTATTGCGGGTAATCTCTGGCATTGGCTGAACCCGTGGACCGGTCCGTTGGCAATACTGCGGCGTTTGGCCTCTGGACACAGGCACCGGGCCGGTCCGCAACCCGCAGTAGATCATCGCCAGGCAATCGACGCCGTCGGTGCATGGCCGGCCATTGTGCTGCTACTGGCATTCACATCCTTTGCGCTGGCAGATCCGGTGCCCGGTGATCCGCTGCGGCTAACCTTGCTGGCGTTTGCCTACTGGCTGCTGACACTGCTGGCTATGCTCGTCGTCGGAGAAGAGCAATGGTTGCAGCGAGGTGAGTTTATTACCATTATCATGCGTCGCTTTGCGCAGCTTGCGGTAGTCGGCGGGCAGGACAACCAGTGGCGAATCGGCCTGCCGGGTTGGCAGACAGTGGCCCGCCCTGCGACGTCGGTCAGCACCGCTTTTTTTATTCTGCTGATGCTCGGCTGCGGTAGCTTTGACGGCTTGAACGAGACCTTCTGGTGGTTAGCGGCAATCGGTGTCAACCCGCTGGAATTCCCCGGCCGGTCCGCTATCGTCAACGAAACAATCACAGGCTTGCTGTTGGCAAATGGACTGCTGATCCTGTGTTTTGCGCTGTGTGTCTGGCTGGGACTCTGGCTGGCTTCAGACAAGCGCCCGGGGCCCACCACCGAACCGCATCTGCGCTTTGTACCGGTATTCACGCGACTGGCCATCTCGGTGCTGCCAATTGCTTTTGCCTACCACATTGCCCACTTTGCAACGTCATTTATGGTGAACAGCCAATACGCTGTCGCGGCTCTGTCCGATCCACTGGCAAGTGGTGCAAATTATCTTGGTATCGGGCACCATTTTGTCAGTACCGGGTTTCTTAACTCGCGCGATTCGGTGCGCCTGATCTGGCTGGCTCAGGCCGCAGTCGTCGTCATCGGCCACATACTATCCGTGATCATAGCCCACCGGATTGCAATCGATCTGTTCGGCAGCACGCGTCGAGCAGCCATCAGCCAACTGCCGCTGGCCACTTTCATGATCTTCTATACTTTTCTCGGGCTATGGTTGCTGGCCGCGCCGAAAGGTGCCTGACCACAGCCTGTATTGACGACGCCGGTGTAGAGGTTGCCTAGCCCTTTCGCGGCAATTCTATGCACGCGCAGCGGTGCTTGATGGTGACCGCTGTGGCAGTCTCGTCGCTGTGGGTAACCCCCGTCGTCGACTACCGTTACCGGCAGAACAGGGTATACTCGAGAGCACATCACGCCATGCGTGGTGGGCACAATTCCCGACCGGCAACTGGTTGAGTATCACGCGCTATTGACTGATGCGTGTATTTGCAATGCAACAGCCGTATGGAATACACACACAAAACGCTCGATACAGCGAGGAGTCCAACAATGACCGATCACAGCGATAAATCACCGCGTCTCAGCCGTCGAAGTGCGATCAAAACACTGGCCGCCGGGGCCGGCGCTGTTGCTGCCAGTGGCACACTGCCGGGTCTCATGGGGTATTCCCAGGTGCATAGCGCAGAACCGATTCGCATTGGTTTTCAGGTTCATCGCACGGGTATAGGTGCCGCCTACGGACGCTGGTACGATCGCACAACCGAGGCTGCCGTGAAGCGCATCAACGATGCCGGCGGGATCAACGGACGCCCCATCGAGATTATCGCCGAAGACGACGGCACTGATCCGAAGCGCGGTGCAGAGGTGGTTGAGAAATTTGCCAGCCAGCACAAGTGCGATGTGTCCTTTGGTACGCTGTTCAGTCATGTTGTTTTTGGCTCTGCGCCACGTGCCGGTGAGCTGAAAATGCCGTATTTTGTCGTCTCTGAAGGGCACCATGTGGCGAGTGGCAAGCTGAACCGCTACACCTTGCAGCCCGGTATCACTGATGTAAAAAGTCAGGTAGAAGCCATGGGGCCGTTCATTGCCGAGAACCTTGGCAAAAAAGTCACCATGATTTATCCGGATTTTGCGTTTGGTCACGACCACCGCGACTATTTTTCCGCCGCCTTTGAAGCACAGGGCGGACAAATCCTCGAGAAAATAGCAATACCGCCAACGGAAACCTCGTTTACCCGGTACTTCCCCAAAATACCGCGTGACACCGAAGTGATCTATCACGTGATGGTAGGGCCGGCGGTGCTGACCTTCGTTAAAGAAATGGGTGAGTTTTTTGGCCCGAGCAAACCTGAAATATTCGGTTTTATCGATAGCCTTGAAGCCGTTGACCTCAGCAGCCCCGGTCTTGAATTTCTGGAAGGTACCTATTTCTGGGAAGGACATCCGCGCTACGCACAGGACGACCAATCCGAATTCGATGCCCTGTACCGCGACGCCGTCGGGGTTGATGCCAATGGCGCGTCAGTGTCCGATGCCAAAGATGTCTCAACCTATGCGCACATGTTTGGTTGCTGGGAGACCCTGCATGTGATCAAAGCCGGTATGGAAGCGAGTGGCTATAGCGGCATCGCTGATCGCAGCAAGCTGATCGAGGCGGTCGAAGCGATGTCTGCCATGCCGCATTCGGCAGAGCACCCGCAGGGGGCAAAGATCTTCAACGGTAAAACGCATCAGGTATTTGGTCATCAGTACATTTCTAAAGTGATGGATGGCAAATTGAAACTTGTTCATACCACGTCTATCGAAGACACACTGTACGAAGATGAAGTTGACTACACACAGCAATCATTCTAGAAATCACTGAATGACGTTAGCACGGCCTGCCTGCTGCGGCACCTGTTGGTGTACAGCGGGCAGGTCGTGAGCACCGGCAGGCCTGTTATTGCTGTGCAGCGCCGGATCTCCGGTTTTAAAAAGTACGCAGGCGCTGGCGCTATCGTGAGTAACACAGGCTAGACAATGGATTTTGGACCGCATTTATTTCTGGCCTCTCTGGAAGGCGCGATCACCACAGCGGTGCTTGCGTTGACGGCAGTGGGTCTGAGTATTGTTTTTGGCATCATGCGGGTGGTAAATGTCGCGCATGGCGAGTTCTATATGCTGGGTGCGGTGATTGCCTGGTGGCTGACGTCGGCTATCGGCGGTCATCCGGCACTGGGCTTTGTGGTGGCATTAGTTGTGGCCCCGCTGTGTGTTGGCGCGCTGGCAGCACTGGCCGATTATCTGGTGTTGCGCCGCATCAACTATGATCCGGAGCGTACCATTGTTGCCACCATCGGCCTGCTCTATGTGGTACAGCAAAGCACTCTGATGACATTCGGACCGGAAGCCCGCCCGGTCGAGGCACCGTTTAACCAGCGTATTGCGCTGCCGTGGTTTGAATACAGCGCCGACGGGTTCTCTCTGATCTGGCCCTGGGGTCTTGGTACCACCACTTATAAGCTTGCGGTTATTGTCGCAGCGGTGGTGATACTGCTGGCACTGTGGGCATTGATGTCGCGCACCCGGATCGGACTGATAATGCGAGCCACTCAACTCAACCGCGACATGGCACTGACGCACGGTATTAACGTCGAAAAAGTCTACGCGCTGGTGTTTGGGCTGGGGGCGGCGCTGGCAGCCCTGGGGGCGGTGCTGATTGTGCCTATTCAGCAAGCGCACTATCTGATGGGAGGAGACCCGTTGCTGCTGGCTTTTATTGTTGTCATTATCGGCGGCCTGGGCAGTCTGCCCGGCACCGTGCTGGCGGCGGTGCTGATCGGTATGAGCGACGGCATTGTGTCGGTATTTTTTACCCCGACACTGGCTAAAATTCTGTCGACACTGCTGGTCGCCTTTGTGCTGGTGTTTCGTCCACAGGGCTTATTCGGTAAGCGTCTCGCATGAATAACGGCTGGCGATCATTCTGTTTGCACGCGGTCATCGTCGCACTGCTGGCCTATATGTATATCGGGCTGCCGGAATACCACAGCGGCAACTTTGCTCGCATAATGGTACTTGCCATTTACGCCATGGCGTACAACGTGTTGTTTGGTTATACCGGTCTGCTAAGCCTTGGGCATGCGTTGTTTTTCTCGGCGGGTATGTACGGGCTCGGCCTGACGATTCAGCAATTTGGTGTCACCCCGCTGCCGGGCCTGCTGGCTGGTCTTCTGGCGGCGTTGCTGGTGTCTGCAGTTATAGGCGCACTGGCGCTGCGTACCACCGGCGTGGCATTTATGATCGTCACACTGATGTTTGCTCAGGCCGGCTACCTGACTATATTGCTGTTTGGCGAGTACACCCGTGGTGATGAAGGCTTTGTGCTGCAGCAGTCACAGCGCATACTTTTTGGTATTGATCTGTCACAGGCGCAAAACCGGTACTATGCGGCGCTGTTGTTGTTTTCGGTGTGTTTTATTGCCATTGCTTTTCTGGTGCGCAGTGGCTTTGGCAAAACGCTGGTGGCGATACGCGAAAACGAAGAACGTGCGCGCATGCTGGGCTACGATATTCAGCGTATCAAGCTCTATGCAATTATAATATCCGGCGTGATGTCCGGTTTGTCCGGTGCTGCTTACGCACTGCTGTTTGGCTACGCCGGCGCGACCTTCGCAACGGTGCAGTATTCTATTTTTCCGTTGTTGTGGGTGTTGCTCGGCGGTGCCGGCACTACCATCGGCCCCTTGATTGGTACCGTATTTATGTTTTATCTGGTCGATTTTGCCAGTGAATTCACCAGTGCTTATATGCTGATCACCGGTGTGGTGTTAATTCTCCTGACGATGTTTGCACCTCATGGACTAGCAGGGGTGTTGCGCAAACGGGTAATGCCATGGCTGCCGTAAGTTTGCTGTCCACCGTACAGCTGTCAAAGCACTACGCCGGCCTGCAAGCCGTCAGCGGGGTGGATTTTGATCTGTCCGCCGGACAGGTACGAGCATTGATCGGACCCAATGGTGCCGGTAAGACGACCTTCGTTGGCATGTTGTGCGGGCGCATCCCTGCTACCACCGGTACCGTATGGTTTAACGGACAAAATATCACCCGCTTGCCGGCCCATAAACGCATGGCGCTGGGGATGGCATATACGTTTCAAATTACCTCTATATTTGCGCGCTTGTCAGTGCACGAGAATGTGGCGCTTGCGGCGCGTCGCTTACACACTGGCGACAAACACCGTGTTGAAGCACTGGTGCAACAGGCACTGCAACGCGTGAACCTGCAGGACTATCAGCAGCAGATAGCCGGTGTTATGAGCTATGGGCATCAGCGTCTGCTGGAAATTGCCATGGGACTGGCACAATCGCCGCGGCTGTTTATTCTCGACGAACCCACGCAGGGGTTGACAGAAAGCGAAGTTGCATCCTTTATAGAATTAATCCGCAGTCTGGCAGGGGAGACTACCATTTTATTGATCGAGCACAATATGGATGTGGTAATGAAAACTGCCGATGCCATCACCGTGCTTAACTTCGGTGAAAAACTGGCCGAGGGTACGCCCGACGAGATCCGTGCCAACGATGCGGTCCAGGCAGCCTACCTGGGTAAAAGCTGATGCTTGAAGTCAATAACATAGAAGTCGCCTACGATGACCTGCAGGTGCTGTTTGGTTTGTCGCTGCAGGTACAGGCGGGTGAAATACTCTGCTTGCTCGGTCGCAACGGGGCCGGTAAAACCACTACGCTGAAATCGATCATGGGATTGTTGCCGCTGCGCAGTGGTGCCGTGATGCTGGCGGGTGAGAATATCGCAACACTGCCCGCCTATGACATACCCAAACGCGGTATCGCCTATGTGCCACAGGGCAGAGGGTTGTTTTCAGAGCTGACGGTCGCGCAAAATCTGGAAGTCGGGTTAATGGTGCGCGACTCCCCGGCCTCGCTGCGCGAGGATATATTATCGCTATTTCCGCGTTTGCGGGAGCGCTTGAAGCAGCGTGCCGAAACCCTGTCCGGCGGCGAACAACAGATGCTTGCTATGGCACGGGCAATGTGCCTGGACCCGCAGGTGATCCTGCTGGATGAGCCCACCGAAGGACTGCAGCCCTCAATGATCGAGCTGGTGCGCGATGTTATTTTGCGGTTAAAACAAGACAATGTGGCGGTGGTACTGGTCGAGCAGCATGTCGATGCGGTGTTGTCGATTGCCGACCGTGTCGCCTTTGTTGATCATGGCGTTATTCCGGAAACCGTAGCGGCCTCCGTGCTGCAGGCAGATAGCAGCAAGCTGTACCGTTACATCGGTGTCGGCTAGCCTGCGGTAGGTATCAGGAAAAAAAACCAACCTGGCACCGCCTGTGGAAGAGATTGGCCAATATAAAAATTCAATTGGCCGTGGGTAGTCGTGTCGAATTGCTGATACCGGTCAGCCCGCTGCTACAACGGATTTGATATTACCGGATCAGTCTACCGGCGTTTGCCGGGCAGGCAGGTTTTCCGGAGCGTATTTATGGGACTTGCTGCTGGCGGTAGCGCTGATGCGTTCCTGCACCGATGAGTGAATAGAAGCCCCCTCCGGAATATAACGCCGCTCTTGTCGCGGTAGATAGTAACCCGGTGTTGCTTTTTTCTGCGGGTGGTCGTGACGCTTGTTGTTTTTTGGCAGGTACTCCAGCAGTTTCCAGAAAAAGGTCATTGAATCATGCAGCATTGTGGTGGGGCCCGGGGCGGCGTAGTCACGCAGTGAGCCTGCCTGCACATTGCTTGGGTTGATCCCGTGAACAAGCCGCTTGACCATACTCTCGCGAAACGCCAGGCCATGGTCGCGGGCTTCATCAACCATCCATGACAGCGGGTACTTCGCCGCGCCACTTTCTGATTCCGGGTAGCCACCACCAATATCCGAGTGCACCCCGGCAAACCACACCTGGCTGATATCCTGTGGTTGCGCTTTTTCATCGCTGACAAACGGATTAGTTTTGAACAATTGCGGTTCCACCCAGCGTGCCACCCGAAACATCCGGCGTTCCTCGTCAATCGAAATAGCGTGCCGGAACACCTGCACACAGGGGTTGTGTTCAGTATACGGCAGGGCTTCGAGTGCCGGCATATAGAGTCGGTCCGGTCTGGGAACAATAACCGATGCAACCGTGTCCCAGCAACCCATAAACCGGATCGTGATCCTTTGCGAGTCGAGCACTTCCTGTACCCGCCATGCCGTAGCGTTGTTGTCGTTCAAGGCCGATTGCTTGTACGCAGTCAGCGCATAGCCACTTAAGTGTGCCTGATGGTTCCGTAGCAGGCCGACTAGATTGATAAATCCGGCAAGCACCCGCACAGTGTGGGCGCCGCGGCTGAAACCAAACAGGTAGACTTCGTCGCCTTTTTTGTACTGACTTATCAGGAAGCGGTAAGCGTCGAGTACGTTGTCATCCAGGCCGTAGCCAGTCGCAAGGCCAAACACGCCTTTGCATTTGTTTTTGAATGCCGCCCAGGCACCGCTGTTGGATATAGTGCCCACACCGGGATCGTAGAATGCTACTTGGGATTCAGACTCTTTAAGCACCCGGTAGAATTTGAGGACGTTGGACTGGTTCTCTTTTATTTCGTTGCCGGTACCGTCGCAACAGATGATGATTTTCTTTGGCACAGCGATCCCTCTGTTTATTCTAACGCGATGCGCGCTCCGCTGGACGCTTTCAGGTGTCAACCCGCCAGTCGCGTCGCCATTTGCGACTCATGGCTCGCATGGTAGCACCGGCCGGTGAGTTATGTTGGCCTAAACCGGGCTTTTAAACGAGTGAAAGTTTAGCCAGAGGACGGCTTGTCATCACGGTGGCACGCCGCTCGAAGGGTAGCGGAGTCGACAGTTAGGCGCCTGGCTATCGTATCGGGCCGGGTAAGGTTGATCATCCGCTTGTGGCAGGCGTGCAGGGTCAGGCGAGTTCGCGGGATTCGATTCTATCGGGCTCCAGGTATTTTTCAAATCTGGTTCCTGATAATGTTTCACACACGTGGGTGTAGTTATAGATTTTATCTTGATAGCTGCCGCTGTTTATTTTTTTACGGTCTCTGGATAGAGTGGCTTCCGGCGGGAAGTCCCCTAAGAAGTTGATGACCTTTGCCAGCGTCTGGTTTTGATCCTGAATAAGATT
>CALKXD010000068.1 GCA_938003855.1 uncultured Granulosicoccaceae bacterium
CTCTGATTCTGCTATTCAGTTGAACTACGGTATCTTCGCTTCATTCGATTCCGGTGATCCGAGCATGTCCTCAAAAAAACAGGCGGCCAATTCATTGCGACCGGCTACACCGGCCTTTTGCCGGTTGACCGCACGCTGGCAGCACACACTACTCCGCTGGCGGACCGGATGGCTACTATTGTTCGTCCTGAGCAAAGCGAGATAAAACAAACCCGTGAATTTATACTCGACATGGAAGACGGCAACCATGCGGGCCATGCGATGATGGATATGACGATCAACGGAGCGTTTATGGATATGGGTGTTATAAACGAGCAAGTCGAACGCGGTGTCTGGGAGCGATGGCGCATTCGGTCGAACCAGGGCGAGCATCCATTCCATGTGCACGGCTGTTCATTTCTGATCGAAAAAGAGGGCGGTGTCGCCGTTACCGCTGATCAACAAGGTTGGAAGGATATAGTGGTTCTGGATGATGATGGCTGGTCTGAAATTATCGTGCGCTTTGACTACCCGGCGACCAGGCAGCATCCGTACATGTATCACTGCCATATTCTGGAGCATGAAGATCGCGGCATGATGGGGCAGTTCACGGTGAGCTGACAGACGGCTGTGAAAGAACGTTCACAGCCGTTGTGTGGAAACTTGTTGACCGTATCGCCGATCAGGCATTGGCGATACGTATCAATAACCTACCTATCCCAGAAGACTAAGGACACTCTGTGGTGCAGAGTTGGCTTGTGACACCATCGCAGTACCTGCCTGCTGCAGTATTTGCGCGCGCGTCATGTTAGCGGTTTCTACTGCGAAGTCAGCGTCTACAATCCGGCCTCGAGCTGCCGCCTGATTTTCCATTCCGACTTGAAGGTTGTTGATGGCGCTACTGAACTGACTCTGTGCCGCACCCAGGCTTGCGCGTTCGGTGGTGACCAGATCAATCGCCGTATCAAGTCCGGTAATTGCCGCTGTTGAAAGGGCTTCATCTGTGATCGCCAGCGTGGCGGTGTTCAACGCCGGGGCGGAAGTATCCATCAAGGACGTGGCGACGCCCATGGTCTCGCCGCTGTTGGCACCTACCTGGAATGCAAAGGTGGCAGCGTCAGAACCGATAATGGAAAGTCCGTTGAATTTAGTGACTTCAGAGATTCGGCTGATATCGGTGTTCAACGCCTGAAACTCCGAGTTTAAATTTGCACGGTCTCCTGTGCTGTTGGTGCCATTAGCAGACTGAACCGCCAGCTCTCTCATGCGTTGCAGCATATTGCCTATTTCATTGAGTCCGCCCTCAGCAACCTGGGCCATTGATATCGCGTCATTGGAGTTTCGAATCGCAACATTCATCCCCTTAACCTGACCATTCATTCGCTCAGCGATTGCCAGTCCGGCAGCATCATCTCGTGCGCTATTGATGCGAAGGCCGGATGACAATCGCTGCAGGGCAGTTTGCATGCTGCCTTGCGTTGCATTTAAATTTCGCTGTGCCGTCAGCGACGGAACATTGGTATTTATAGTTTGTGGCATTGGTAATCTCCGTATTTTCTAGTTATGTCCTATAAAGTCAGGTGCTAACAACCTCCCGACCTAAGTCCTAACGACGCTCCCGAACCGTCCTTAAATTCGGGGATGACAAATCACATTAAGTGTCAGTGCTACAAATTTGTAGTTGCACCGTTTACGGTATTTTTTTTAATTGCCAGCTAAATGCGATCTCTGGCAAGTGTTGCCGACGCCAGCGCAATAACACAGGGTGTTAAAGGCGGTTTTGATCGAATACATTGAGTCAGGCAGATCGACCGGTTGCGCCCGGGTGAGGACCCGACTAATGGTGTGCCGGGCTGGTCTGCAGGGCAATGGCCGGGCAGGGCAGGCTGGTTGGTGGATAGGCAACATGTGCGTGTTACGGCTATGTACAGGTTAATTGACCCGGGTGTCCTGATAGCCCGCTGTTGGCCGCGCGTCGACAGCCTCGAAGACCCATCCAGCTCTCTCTGCAATCGATTTACAGCCCGTCCCTTTAAGCCTGCGTCGTCAGGCAGTATATTGGGGTAAATGGTAGCTGCTGTCTGGCCTGGGATCGATGTTGATCAGGTGGCTCTCTGTTTACGGTAAATACGCTGTGTTAAGTATTGGACGGCACGGGTCGTGAGACATTAGAATTACCGGGTTATGTATCCCTTAAAGATGTACTGGCCATTGTTCAGCCAGGTGCAAGTAGCTGCTGTGATAGGAAGCCCGAATTACTTTGGAATCTGACAAACACATTCATAGCCTGATAGCAGGTCCGATGTTGCGCCATGTTAGTCGGGATCAACTGGTGCTTTGTCTGGTAACGTCACATTCAACGCCGGTTCACTGGCGGTTGTATTATGGCTCTGCCGGTGACTCTCCGTCAGAAGCGGGTGTGTTTTCGGCGAGTCATCAGGGCAGGATTGATCTTGGCGCCCGCGCGTTTCTGCACTGCGTGACGATAACTCCCGGTACACAACTGCCGTTTGATACTCCCATCGGATACGATATCGGTATCGAGACAGACGCCACCATAAGCTGGCTGGCGGACACTGCCCCTACCGTGTGCTATGGCACAAAAGAGCGGCCCCGGTTTGTATTAAAAAGCCGTGTCGATCAGGTTCTGCACGGGTCCTGTCGCAAACCGCATCATGACGGAGATGACGGATTGCTGTGTGCGGACTCTATTCTGGCTGAGGCCAGTGCCAAGGGGGCAGAGTATCAGCCGGCAATGCTCTTATGCACCGGCGATCAGGTGTACACCGATGATGTAGCCGGACCGTACCTTTCGGCCATTGTGCAAGTGGCCCGAATGCTTGGTCTTTACACCGAGTCATTGCCTTCATCCACTACTATCGATAGCGATTCTTTACTGAAGGATCCGTCGTACTACAAACGCTCCAGTCTGCTGCCATCAAAAAAAGCCGCGCCGGGCCTGCAGAGTATATTGTTCAAAGGGGCGCGAAAGCCCATATTTACCAGTATAAATGCGGAAAATCATTTGCTGACTCTTGGTGAGGTTGTGGCGCAGTATTTACTGGCCTGGTCTCCGGTTCTGTGGGATGTCGTAGATATCGATACACCACCCTCCAGTCTCACCGACGAGCAGCGTGCCTTGTATATTGAGCAAACCGAAAAGATCCATCGCTATAGAAGTAGCTTGCCGGAAGTTCGTCGGGTGCTGGCGAATCTGCCCACGTATATGATATTCGATGATCATGATATCACCGATGACTGGAATCTCTCCCGCGCCTGGGAAGATAGTGCTTACAAGCAACCGATGGCCCGGCGGGTGATCGGCAATGCGCTGATCGGCTACTTTCTGTTTCAAGGCTGGGGTAACGCACCACACCGGTTTGAGCCGTCACTGATTGACAGTGTGCGGGAACTCTTCGCAAATGCTGATACTGATTTACACGATGACTTGATTGGCCGTTTTTTAAAATTTGAAGGATGGTCCTACACAATTGACACCAGTCCGCGGGTTGTGGTGCTTGATACCCGTACACAACGGTGGCACTCGGATCAGATTTCAAGCTGGCCGTCAGGTCTGATGGACTGGGAATCTCTGGGGGCTGCACAGCAGCAGTTACTTGGTCAGCCGTCGGTGATACTTGTCTCGCCTGCACCAATTTTTGGTGTAAAGTTGATTGAAGTTGTGCAGAGGCTGGCTACCTGGCTGGGACAGTCGCAGACCGTGGACGCCGAAAACTGGATGGCACACTCTGGCTCTGCGCATGCAATATTAAACATTTTCCGTCATCGCAGAACGCCGCATCATTTTGTGATTTTATCGGGCGATGTTCACTACGCCTACGCCAGTGACATACTCCTGCGGCATGTTCCGGATAGCCCTCGTATCTGGCAGATCACCAGTTCGGGTATTGGCAATAGCTTCCCGCCAAAGCTGTTGCGTATTTTTGATCGCCTGAATCGGTGGCTGTTTGCAAGCCGATCCCCGCTGAACTGGCTGACCCGCCGCCGCCGAATGCGCATCCGTATGCGACGCCCGAGTAACTACAGCGGGCGGTACCGGCATCAGCGATTAGTCAATGGCTGTGGAATTGGCCGGGTTGTTTTCGACGCGGAAGGGCGACCGGTTTCCATAGAGCATCTGCTGTCCAGTGGTGAGACTGTCAAGTTTAAGCAAGGCTATGAAAGTGACTGGGTTCATTGAGATTCCAGGTAGATTCCCGCGTGTGACTGGGCTGCCAGGCATTCACATTGAATCAGGCGCTAATTACGTACCATCATGGGCATATACCCCACCCGAATGGCCATGGAGTACCGGTTACTGAATGTGTGCCTGTGAGTGGGTGTTGAATTCCCGCCTGATTGTGCGGAAATGGAT
>CALKXD010000069.1 GCA_938003855.1 uncultured Granulosicoccaceae bacterium
CCTGACGGACACCTCCGACAATGGCGAAGGCGACGGAGATGACCCTACACTAGTGCCTGTTGCCCCGGTTGGGTCTTTGGAAGTTGTCAAAACGATCCGTTCGGTATCTGCCGACCCCGAAGTTAGCGACACGATCATCTACGAAGTGACCGTTGCGAATAGGGGCAACGTGACTTTGACGACTCCTGTTTTGACCGACACGCTTACGCGCAACGATGGGTCCATCGTGGCCCCAGCTCCTACCGCAATTTTCGAAAGCAGTGATGGAAATGCGGACACGCTTTTGGATGTAGGCGAAACATGGACCTACCGGATCGAACACGTCATCACGCAAGATGATGTCGATGGTGGCGGACTAAGCAACTCTGTCACTGTCATGGCCAATACACCAGCCGGTGCACCAGTGACCGATGTGTCCCACACCAGCGCTGGCGGTGGCGACGATCCGACGCTGTTAACGATTGCAGAAGAGCCATCGCTTCAAGCCACCAAATCGCTTACGACGCCGCCTTCTGCGTCACCGCAGGAAAATGATATTATTACGTTCACCGTGACTGTGCAAAACACCGGCAATGTCACGCTGACTGCCCCGGTGATCACTGACACTCTCACGCGCGATGATATGACTGTCGTTATGCCAAACCCAGTTCCGGCACTTAGCAGCGGGGATACTGATGGCGACACCATGTTGGACGTGGATGAAACGTGGATCTACACTCTCAACTACACCCTGACGCAAGCAGATATCGACGCTGGCGGTCTTAGCAACTCTGTCTTTGCAGAAGCTGATAGTCCAGCAGGCACAACAGTCGATGACACTTCAAACAACGGATCCGGCGCTGGCAGCACGCCCACACCAGTAACCTTGCCAGCAACACCGGGCATCATGTCCGAAAAGACAATCATCAATGCGCCGATGGTCGCTGGTGACACGGTCATCTTTGAAATCACCGCGACAAACACGGGCAACGTTACACTTACAAGCGTTGGCGTCACCACCGATACGCTGCTGCGCGCTGATGCAACCCCGCTAACCCCCGCAAGCGGTCCTAGCTTCTTGTTCAACGACAACGGTTCACCAGCAGGAAGCTTGAAGCCTTCCGAGACAGCGACCTACCGCGTGACCTATGTTCTAACGCAGGATGACATCGACGCAGGTGGCATTTCCAACTCCGCCATCGTGTCTGGTACGCCTCCTGGTGCGGCGCCAATCAGTGACCAATCTGATGATGGCGACGACAGTGATGGCAACACCGACGACGACCCGACCGAATTCATAGTTATTGCTGATCCGTCTTTGTCCATCGACAAGCGTCTCGCTGCGGGTGGTCCAAGTTTTGATACCGTGGGTCAGGAGCTGACCTTCGAATTTGACGTGGTGAACACTGGTAACGTGTCCATTGGGCCGATCTCTATCATCGATCCTTTGATCACGGATGCGGGCGAGATGATCTCTTGCCCACCTACGGTGCTGATCCCGGATGCGACGCTTACCTGTAGCGGCATTTATGAAGTGACACAGGAAGACATCGACAACGGTTCTGTCACCAATAGCGCGACCGCAACTGATGGCACCACGACATCTGACCCAGATGGCGTCACTGTCCCAGCGCAAAAGAATCCAGCGATGGAGATGCTTAAGGAAGCGGTTTCCGTCGAAGTTGATTCAGTTGTCTATCCGGGTGTTCCATCCGAACGTTTCGTTGTCGGGGCGATTGTGACTTACGACTACACAGTCACCAACACGGGCAATACGACAATATTTGACACGATCACGGTGACAGACAATCTGATTAGCACAATCTCTTGCCCGCCAATTCCAGCGGCTGGCATCCCTCCGCTGGGAACCCATGTTTGTACCGCGATTTACCCGATTACTTCGGATGATGTCACACTGACTTCTGTCACCAACGTAGCTGGCGCAACCGACGGTATCAGCACCGCTGACCCGGTTTCAGAGACGATCCCAGCAGATGGCACACCTGCGCTTGAACTGCTTAAGGAACTCGTCTCCGTCACCAATCCTGACAAGAGCGCGTCTGCTTCACCGACTTTCGATGAAATCGATGACGAACTGCTTTACCGTTTCACGGTGACCAACTCTGGCGCGATCTCCTTTGCTCAAGACGTCACGATAACCGATCCGCGACTTGGCGGCCCGCTCATCTGTTACACTCCAACTGCGGCTGACCCTGACATTCGTCCTGGCGAAAGCATCACTTGCGAAGCGACTTACCTTGCCACGCAAGTAGACCTCGACAACGGTGAAATTCCAAACTCCGCCTATGCTGAAGTGCCATTCGGCAGCGGTAGCATGGCGACCTCGCCGCCAAGCATGGTGACCACACCGGCTGCAACAGCACCGAGCATCGAGCTTGGCAAATCAGTGGCGACGCTTCCTATCACCGCGGTCGACCAAATCCTGACCTACACTCTGGTGGCTACGAACACCGGTAACCAAACGCTTAGCTTCGTTGAAGTAACCGACCCGCTTTTACCAGACCTATCCTGTAGCGTTGCATCACTCGCTCCTGGGGCGACCCTCTCTTGCTCAGACACCTACACTGTCACGCAAGACGATGTAGACGCGGGCGAGATCGTAAACACCGCCAACGCTGCTGCATTGGACCCAATGGGCGGAGCAGTTACAGACGATGTCACACTCATTACCGACACGCCGCCAGCTGATCCATCAGTAGAACTGGTCAAATCGCCAAGCGTCGAACCCTTTGGTGCGGCGGGATCAAGCGTCGCTTATACTTTCACCGTCACAAATACGGGCAACGTCACGCTCAGCGACTTGACGGT
>CALKXD010000070.1 GCA_938003855.1 uncultured Granulosicoccaceae bacterium
TTACCAATATACGACATTTTTTTCATTTTCGTTACACTAACACCATATTAAGTTGGTGTTATCCGTGCATCATCCCAGTAAACAATCTGGGAAGCATTCTGTCTTGGGAGCGTCTCTACAAGCGGAGTTCACTGGTTTCCACCGCCCTGAAGTAGACAGACCAGCGTCGTATCGATTGCTACCCAACAGATTAAGAAATCCGGACAGACCACAGTGCTGAAAGATATCGAACAACCAGACAGCCCAACTACCATCGATTCAACACGTCGTAAGCTTGCTCTCGTCACAGCCGCCACGGCCCTTGCGCCATGGGAAATGGTACGCGCCGGAGTCAGCCGGAAAATCGTCTATCCGGATCGGACACTGTCGCTGTACAACGTACATACGGCCGAAAAAGAAAATATCGTGTATTGGTCAGACGGAAAATATCTGCAGACCGGACTCGACAAAATCAACTGGATAATGCGGGATTTTCGCACCAGCGATATCAAATCCATTGACCCTCGACTCCTGAATATTGTCTACCTGCTGACACGCAAGCTCGAGTCAGAAAAACCCATTCAGCTGCTGTCGGGCTTCCGTTCGAAAAAAACCAACGACATGCTGCGCGCGACTACCGAAGGGGTTGCCCGACGCAGTTTTCACATGGCGGGGCGCGCCATGGATATTCGCATTCCCGGAATACAAACCCAGCACATCCAGAAAGCGGCCCTCAGACTTGGCGGCGGAGGGGTCGGTTTTTACCCGAGCTCCAACTTCGTCCATCTCGACTCTGGCCCGGTTCGCACCTGGTAGCTGACCTGCAGGCACCGCGGTCAGGCCAACGTTAACATCATCGGCGACCGCATTCGCTACACATCCGCGTCGCGCTCCAACAGCAGGGAACACCGCGCTCTTCTGCGCAGAGTCGCTCGATCATCCATTGCAGCGTAATTACCACTCCGACGGGGCGCCTGCTCACGTCGTTGTAATTCACATCAGCACGGCAAACGTGTGACCATTCCCGCTGCAGCACATAATTTTTGTCGCCTACGCAGGTTGTAACCCAATGAATCTAACGAAACACTTCTGCCGCACTTTGGCAGCCGGCAGCGCCTTGCTGTTCGCCTCTGTCTCACAAGCCAACTGGACTGGCGGACTGGAAGCTGGCACACAACTCGGCTCCGGCGAACGCCCGGCATTGCGATTCTATGCCCGCAATCTCGGTAACCCCTTGTCACACTATTTATATCTGGACTGGAGTCACGAGTCAGGCGGCAGCAGCTATCGGCTCGGTTACAACCCCACTTTCGCGGTCAGCAAATCAATCTACAGCTTCGGTAAATTCAGTATAGAGCAGGATGACCCCGGCGAAATTGAACGCCAGATCGATGCAACCGTTGGTGTCGGCAATCATATTTTCAGATCGCAAAACAGCAGAGCAACCGTTGAAGCCGGCATTGGCGGCAGGCAATTCAGACGCCCTGATGAAAAAAGTGAAACCGACGGATTTTTCTTTTTAGGCGGCCTGGTCACCAGTAAACTGATTGACCTGCTTCGACTCGACGTGAGCACTGAAATACGTGCCGGAGACTCGCAAACAACCATCGACTCTGAAGTCGGGATTTCATTTCGGATCGGGCCGAACTCTGCGATCAAATACGCCTATCGTGCCACCCGCTACGACTTCGACGGTACCGCTGACACGATCAATGATGAAGACAGTTTTTTTACCCTGACCTACGGGTTTTGATCTCGTTTTTCTGCCCCGCTAACGCAAAACCGGGCGGCGCTGAAACAGCACCGCCCGGAATTGCAACGACCGGACAGATCTACCTGAAAACGATCTAACGCATTACAGCGTTACTGCTGAACCATCGCGTCAACATTCACTTCAACGCGACGATTTTTCTGCCGACCTGCGTCAGAGACATTATCTGCCACCGGCAATGTTTCACCCATGCCACTGGCCTTAACT
Source organism: uncultured Granulosicoccaceae bacterium (assembly GCA_938003855.1). Lineage (GTDB taxonomy): Bacteria > Pseudomonadota > Gammaproteobacteria > Granulosicoccales > Granulosicoccaceae. The sequence continues at coordinate 1,958 of CALKXD010000070.1, forward strand.
TCAACATTGCTCAAAGTTGATTCCAGGTAGCTTCGCACAGTTGCCGCACGGCGCTCGGACAGACTCTGGTTGTAGTCGGAGCTGCCGATGCTGTCAGCGTGCCCGACAACATCAATACTGCCAATACCGCCATGGCGTTTCAGCTTGCTGACCAAACTGTTTAACTCAAGCCTACCCAGCGTAGTCAATTCTGCAGAATCAAACGGGAACAGAGCCCGGCCATCAAAGGAAACGCGAGCCAGCGTCGGCGTCGGTGCAACTTCAGCAACCGGAGTTGAACTTGCAGTGCATTCGACGATCAACTGCTCACTCGACCAACCAACACTGCGCAGGCAATCTCCGGAGCCACTCAGTACTCCTCCGCTGTTCGCCGCGACAAATGCCTCATTAGTGGCCGCAGCAGTCACTGCCGTTTCCGACATAGTAGAACAGCCCTGTGTAATTGCCGCCGCTACAACGACAGGCCATAGCATCTTTTGCATCGATTAACTCCACTCACTGTGAGGTATTATTAGGTTAACAATCGAGCATGCAGCGCACATTCGTGCACAGCATTCGCTCTCTTACTTCATGTGACTGCCGATCCGGGTTTTTCTTTAGTGATAAAAATGGCAGACGATCAGAAACCCCTGCCATTGTCAGTAAACAGGCAGTAGTCGACATAAAGCCCACAATCTATTAGTTGCTTGCTCACGGCAGTTCACGAAACCCGATATTTCCACCACTGCGACGCGCAGGCCATCAGTTGACACTAGAGCCGCCCCGCTGAACGTCTAATCAGCCACGCATTACTATCGCGTCGAGCAGCGATCTGCTTTCCAAGGGCAGGCGCCTAGCACTCGATAATGTTCACCGGGACCTCAATAACATTGATCGCCAGTCCGCCGCGGGAAGTTTCTTTATATTTGGTCTTCATATCCCGTCCGGTATCACGCATGGTTTTAATCACCTTATCGAGCGATACAAAGTGAGTTCCATCGCCACGCAGCGCCATGCGAACTGCGTTAATCGCCTTGATCGAGGCCATCGCATTGCGCTCAATGCATGGCACTTGCACCAGACCACCCACCGGATCGCAGGTCAGGCCAAGATTGTGCTCCATGGCAATTTCTGCCGCGTTTTCCACCTGATCCGGTGTACCGCCCATGACTTCGCACAAGGCTCCGGCTGCCATTGAACAGGCCGAACCCACCTCCCCCTGGCAGCCAACTTCAGCGCCGGATATCGATGCATTTTCCTTGTAGAGCACACCAATAGCACCGGCTGTGAGCAAAAATCGAACAACGCCCTCTTCAGTGGCACCGGGCACAAAACGCTCGTAGTAGTGCAGCACCGCAGGAATAATTCCGGCTGCACCATTGGTCGGTGCTGTTACAACACGACCACCGGCGGCATTTTCTTCATTCACTGCCAGGGCATAAAGGTTTACCCAATCCAGGATACTCAATGGATCACGCAAAGCTAACTCTGGCCGCTCAGACAATTGCCGATACATTTGCGCGGCGCGCCGCTTTACCCTGAGACCGCCGGGTAGGATTCCTTCCTGCTCGCAACCGTTTTGCACGCAATCGCGCATCACCTGCCATATCGACATCAACTGATTGCGAATTTCCTCTTCGGTGCGCCAGACTTTTTCGTTTTCGAACATCACATCACTGATGCTGCAATCATGAGCGCGGCACTGCTCCAATAAAGTGGCACCCGTGGTAAACGGCCGCGGCAAAGGTGTTTCATCCTCCACAATAGGGTTGTTGCCGGTGGCAGCGGCCTCATCAACCACAAACCCCCCGCCTACCGAGTAGAAAACACCGGAGCTTATCTCCGCGCCATTTTCATCAAAAGCATCAAAACGCATTCCATTGGGGTGAAAAGGCAATGTTTTTCGCTTGTGCAGTACCAGATGGTTTTTCTCGATAAAAGCGATCTCACGGACACCGGCCAGACTCACCACACCGCTCGCTCTCACGGCGTCGAGTTTACCGGCCACCGCCGCTGGATCGACTTCATCAGGTACCTCACCCATCAATCCAAGAATAACCGCCTTGTCACTACCATGGCCCTTGCCGGTCGCTCCTAGAGAACCATACAACTGCACCTTCAGCCCGCACACAGACTCAAGCTGGTTTTGCTCTCGCAGCCCTGCCACAAACCGGCACGCGGCCAGCATCGGACCCACCGTGTGAGAGCTTGACGGGCCAATACCGATTTTAAAAAGATCAAAGACGCTCAAAGACATAAATCAAACTCCGGGATACACCCGTATTTTTATCGTGGAATCGACCAACACTCAGTGCCGCACGCAACAGACTGAACCTATAATAGTCATCAGCAGCCGTGCCTGTTTCTTTACCAACAAGCAGCAACCATGATCGGTACAATTATTGTGCTGCACCGTTGTAACAGCTTTTAGCCCGGTAACAAGCCGAATCACGTACATGTCTCGTTTAGAACATCGCTATGCCAAATTTTTATAGACACCGCCGTTTCACCGGGCAGCCAACAGTAAGGTTGCTGTTGCTTATAACATTGTTGACAACAGTCGGCTGCACAAGCCCGCTGGTACTCGGCCGGCTCTACGACAGAATACCGAACAGCAGTAGCAAATCAGTGGCGCGTTACGCTGACTTCAACAAAGCACAGACGCAAGTCATCAAAACGTCGGTGCAACGCTATCATCGCTGGCACCGGGAAACACAGTTGCCCGAGTACGCTGTTTTTTTACGCTCAGTCGCCAATAGTGTGAATAACGGTTCACAACCCGACCGGGAAACCGTCGCAGGTTGGCTTAATACCGTTGATGAATTCTCCAGCCGCCTGAGACAATGCAATCCGCTCAATGACTCCGCCGACCTGCTGGCCGGGCTGAGCGATAAGCAGGTGCAGCAGATTGCAACGCAACTGAAAAAAGAAAAAGATCTGGAACTCAAAGAGTATCAAGAGGAATCCGAACCTCAACGACGACAGCGACGCTATAAGTTTGCAGTCAAATGGGCACGCAGAATCGGTCTGCCGTTAAACCCGCAGCAAAAAGCTCTGCTGCAGGAAACCTTAAAACAGCAACAAAGCCTCGGTTTACAGCGCATGTCACTATGGCGAGTCTGGTCAGAGCAATTTATCAATTTACTGCAAAACCGCCACCAGCCGGAATTCAACAGCACGGTTAATCCGCACATCCACGCGCTATGGAGCCTGACCAAAGATAATTACCCGAACGAGTGGCAGCACACCAAAGCGCTCTGGCAGGACTTTCTCTATACCTTTATGGCAATGCAATCGGAGCAGCAAAACAAAGCAATGGAAATAAAGCTGAATGCAATGGCCGAGATCGGCGGGAAATTATCCCGCAAAGCTGTCACCGGTCCCCCGGCGCAGTGCTTTCGCCTTAATTGACACACCCACCGCTAACTCAGCGCTGTGTATGGTGGATCGCTCCCTGCGACGATTCGGATTCGTTGATATCAAGCAACACACTGCCAGGCTGCACAGCCAGTGACTGCCGGTCCGAATACGCGGTGGTGAGATCAGGACAGCGACCATTTTCTGCATAGAACAGCGCTGCACTGATTAGCGATTCACCCGGGTCATTCAGCGGCAGAACCGGATCATCTTCTACCGCACAAGTCGGTGCGAACCCTTCAAAGAAATCGCCCTCGCCGAGCGCGTTAACACTGCGACTGTCGAGGATATTAGCATTCACCAACTCAGGAATAACGGTAAACGATTGTGACGCATACGGCTTACCACAGGTAACCGACCCGATAGTTATCACCTCCATGAATGGCTTTAACCCATTGATCACTTCTTCTGATGCAGAGCAGGTATTGCCTGTAGTGAGGATGAAAACACGCGTCAGGTACTGAAAAGCCCCGTCAAAATCGAGGAAACGGTAGGTAAAGTTCTCATCGGTGTGCTTATCGTTGCGTTGCAATGTGGTGTAGATATCAGTGGTTTGCCCCTGACCATAAATAGTGCTGGCCAGATCTCTCGACGCAAAAACAAACCCGCCGCCGTTGTAACGCAGATCCACAATCAGATCATTGAGGCCCAGCGCACCGAAATCAGCGCGTAAATCATAAAGCGATAGCGCCGTCTGGTTAATAAATTCCTCGACCATCACATAGCCGACCTGACGACCGCTCTGCGCACTGGTGAACACCGACCGCTTGCGAACCGGGTTTAATGCATGCTCAGTGCGGGTTATGGTGTAGTCTGCTTCCCGGCCGTCCGGGTGACGGATGCGCAAGGTACGCTCAACACCAAGACCGGGTTCAGAAAAAAGCGCTCTGAAGCCGTCCTCACCCAACTCATCAATAGTTTGATCAGGCGTTCCAAGAACCCGATCACCGCGTTGGATTCCGGCCAGCGCAACGGTACCGAAATCATCAACAGATGCAATGCGGATATCCAGTGGATCTACGCTGCGTATCGCAAAACGCAAACCGTAGCTACCGGTCACGCCCTGCTGCAGGCGTTGTTCCTGAGACACAGCATTGGTCAGCGCACTGAACTGATCTTCCGGTTTTTTGCGCAGATCTTCCAGCAAATTACGCAAATCGGCGTAGCGTTCATTTTGCAGGTCGAGCACCGGCAGATCCCGATACCATAGATAGCGATCCTCCATGTGGTTAAGGAGAGCCTGCCGCACAGACACCGACGCATCAGTAAGCGCCGCCAGCACATCTTCGGTAGTCGCGTCCGGATTGCTATCACCATTTGCCGTTTGGTCAGCAGAGCCACCACTACTGCCTCCACTACAGGCCACCACCAGCAAGCACAGGCACGCAACACTCAATAGTCGACTTATTTTCAATTCATTTACCTCAGTAGAGCACGGCCTAAGCGTGACCGGCTCTGAAAAATCACCGACCCTGTCGATGTGGATTTGAAACGATTCAGACCTGGCACAGGGATCCGGCTTACTTGTCAATGGCCGCCAGGCTCGGCTTCCATTGCCGTGTTTCTTATCAGCACCACGCGTCCTTTATCAGGCCCCGGCACAGTATTGATATACTCGACAATAAAGTGGTCTTCGGTTTGCGCCGTGTCGAGTGCGACGGCCCAGTCCGCTGATTCCCACATCTCGTTGCTGACGGTCAGCACCAGCGGCGCATCTGCTTTCAGCATCGCAAGCATTACCGCGAGATGTTCCAGCCCGACCTCGCTGAAGCCCATCACATTTGTGCAAATACCGGCCTCAAATGCGGCCCCACCGGTTCCGGCAAGGGTTAGATCGTGGTGTATTGTCTGGTTGTAACACTGACGTTTTTCGGCTGATTTCAACTTTTCTGATGAGGTGTCTAATCCAGCCAGCCGGCTGAATCCCAGCCCCTGTAATGCGACCCCGGCATCGCCGCTGCCACAACCGAAATCAATGACGCTGACATCGTCCGCCACAAGTTTCGACAGCAGCATGCAAGCGGCCTCGCGACCACTTTGCAATGGATCCGGCACACTATTTCCAGAGGCACTTGCCGCGCTGCCATTGGACCGTGCTTTTCCCGCCCCGGCGTTATCTTCATTGTTCAAAATACTGTCCTTTGCTTGCTTGCAATAGCCGCTGGTACGTTGCAAAAAGCACTTGTGTTAATGTAAGGGTCCCGATCTCAGGATATGACAAGTGCATCCCCAGTCGTTCAGAACACGCTACTTTAACAGGCCACTCGCCTGTTGCGCTCTAGTATCCTTGCTCAATGCATGTGACAGTGTTTCTGATATCAACTACGGCGAAATCACACCAGACCAGATCAGCATCGAGTTACCCCAGCGAATCCGCAATGCAAGCGCAGTTGATATTACTGCTGTGACCGCCGTCGCAACCGTCAACGGCGTTGAGCATACCCTGATCCGCAATGGTGGCAGATTTGAGGCAAGTATTACCGTACCATCAAATTCAACGGTCAATGTAGCGTTGCTGTTCACAGAGACGCTACCGTCCGGCGCCGTGATTAACCTGGCCCGGCACCCGACCGTATCCACTTCGGTCGGAACCGACAATCAAACCCTGGAATTTTTCGATGACGCCTACGATACGTCTTCGTTCGATGCAGATGGTGACGGCTTCAGCAATATTGCAGAGCGCGAGCTAGGCACTGATCCACTGGTTTTTTCCAACACCGCCACTCAGCGTAATATTGTTGTCAGCTTTGATTTACCAGCCGACATACCGGATCCGCCGGTGACTCAGGTGATTGCAACATTTGCCGGAATACCGCGAGCCGTCAGACGCACCGGCAACCGTTTTGAAGTTTCCGGAACAGTATCAACAGCGTCGGAAATCAGCATCGAAGTAATCCTGTTGCAGCAATTCAACGGGCAGCGTGTAGTGCTGGCCACAGCACGTCAGTCACTCGGTGTGGGTATCGACGCCGAGACAATCCCATTGTCCAGCGGCGACTTCGACTTCAACGAAGACACCGATGGTGATGGCAGGAACAACGCCGATGAAATCCGCGCCGGTACTAATCCTTTCATCCAGGACTAGCTCTGAGCCCGGTAACGCCACCCCGTCAGTGTATGCGATGGCCTATGCTGTTTACTGAACGGCTTGTGCATTGCCTGCCTGATAGCTTCTGGCTTTGGCAAGCGCCGCATGAGACCGACTCATAAGCAGTGTCGCTAAACCTCTGTAAATCGGTGCCAGCGCCCGCCGTAAAAAACGCATACGCCGCCTGTTTCGGGCAATCCACCCCGGGTTACATTGCGGCGCCCAATAGTTTTCTGCGACGTTACCATTTATTCATTTAACCGCACGCCTGTTGCACTTTCACGACGCAGAGAACCCCTGCGACCAGACAACTAAAGACCATCGGTAAAGTTTAACGATATGCAATCCAATTGAGCTGTCCTTACGCTTCGATTATTCGTCCCATGCTGTACCATCAGCCGTGAGTGACAGTAGTGGACGACTCGTTCCCTGTCACGCACGGGATCATTCCACCGGAGATATTTCTGGCGGCCACTGCGTAATAGTGTCTTTCCCGCACGAGTGGAACACAACTCGGACTCAATTCAAACCGGACACCTGACTTATGAACACATCTTATCTTTCTAAAAAGCGCTGGCTACCATTGGCAGTATTGCCATTGGTTGGTGCCACTTTTCTTTCCGCTTGCAGCAGCGATGACGACACGGTCGTGGTAACGCCGCCAACGGCACTGGATGTCGGTGACGCAAACGCAAACGGCATACTCGATGCCGTCGAAATTGCCACCACCGGCGGTACAGACGCCAATAGCAACAATGTCGACGACACCTTCGAATCTCCGGTCAGCAGCACAGTCACTGCTGCTGATACCAACAGCAATAATGTCGATGATTCTTTCGAGGTTGAATTCACTCTGGGCACAGACGCCAATGCCGACGGCATCGATGATGCCGCTGCTGAAGCACTCGCGGCAATCGACAATTCGCTGTCTGAGTCCGACCTGAATGCAAACGGCATCCCCGATGCACTTGAGGCGGCCAATACCGGTGGCACCGACGCCAACAGTGACCTCGTCGACGATCTATACGCCCAGCCGGCGGAAGGCAGCACAGCCACCGCCGCTGACACTAACGGTAACGGTGTTGATGACTCCTTCGAAGTCGCACTAACCGGCGGTAACGATCTTAACTCGGACGGCGTTGACGACGATGCTGCTGCACTGGTAGCAAACTCAAATGGCGATGGCAATGGAAACGGAAACGGAAACGGCACAGCCACCGGTAACCTGAACGCGGTCGCAATCGGCAACGATCAGGGCACCGTTGATTTCAACTTCGAGAACTCCACGCTTACCGGTACCGTGACACTGGCAGATGGTGTTACCGCCTCAGACGTGTGGATCTACAGCGGCGTTGCCGCATCCCGCGATCCCGGTAACCCGTCGGTACAACTGGTTGGCGACGGCTCAACCTATTCCATACCAAACCCGCTGTCAGCGGATCAAAGCTCCGGCATCGCAAATAACATGTTATCCGGCAACTTATTCGTATTGGTCAACACAACCAGTGGCGATACTTTGCGTTCGCTGCAGATCCTCCCGGCGGATAATTCAGTCATTGCCACATACACCTCGCTGTCCGGATCAAATGGATCAACGGTCGCGTCTGGTGGCGAGGCATTCCTGAATTACAACAAAAATTCCGGAGAGTACTCTGCGGTGCTAACCGTGACGCTGAGCGCATCAGATGTCGACGGCAGCGGCGCGCCGATTACCATCGGCAATGCCCACATTCACACTGACAGTATTTCCGGCAATGTCATTATCGGGCTGACCGGCAACGGCGACAGCACGATCTGGTCGGCCACTGGCGTGATGGATGCCGCTGCTCTAGCGGTGATCAACACCAATAACGGCTGGTGGAACGCGCATCAAAATGATGGCACTACTCCCGGAGCAAGCTTCCTGAGCGGTCAGATTCAGGCTGTTGCTCCCTAGCGGATAATCCTCATCGCGACACTGCATCTGTAACAGCGTCGCCGGCCGGATAATGACCGGCACCACTCAAAGGGCGATAAAACCTGCAACGGTTTTATCGCCTTTTTTATTTCACTCCCACGGGTTATTGCGTTATCCGCTAAAATCACCCGCGGTTAACTTCACCGCCCGGCACCTCGCATCCGCGACACCGGAAAATCCGCCCGACAGGCATCTAGTGGCGTACCTGCGCCAGCATATTTTCCAGTGCATCAATCTTTCTTTCGCGCATGGCAAGCTCTGCGCTCAGTGCGGTCAGATCACTCTGATCACCGTATTGATCCAGAGACAACTGCAGTGTCGAGATCATTTTGTCACGGACCGCTACAGCGTCCCGCAGTGACACCAGCTGCGAAGCAGAATCATCGGAACTGCTATCCCGGGTTCTCAGTCGACTGGCCTGCTGATATTTCGAAGCACCCCCTGATAACGTATTGCGAAGTTGCTGAACCTGCTCCTGTGACGCTTTTAACTCAGCGATCAGAGTCTGGTTGCGCGCTTTAAGCGGGGCGAGCTCATCATTGTCGACAGCCGCAACAGGATATTCATCAGAAATTCTGCGTTCAGCGAGTTGCGCATTGCGCGCCCGCAGCTGTTGGATATCCGATCGATACCTGGCGTTGTCCCGTCGCAAGTCCTGAATAGACCCACTGTCAAACTCACGTCGTCGCCATCGCCACAGCAAAAATCCGATCAACAGCCCGACCAGAAACGCCAGTAGTATCGGAAGCACAATATCCCATAAAACCCATAACATAATGCTGTCTCTTTAATTTGACCCGGCACTGGCAGCTTGCATCCCACGCGCAATCGCTCACCGGAAGTAGTGTGTTTGCAGGACCGACTTTACGGCTTGCCGTTAAACCGGGGCTGCGCCCTGAATTCAACACGACGATTCTGTTTTTTACCAAACTCGGTTTGATTGTTGGCAATATGCGACGACTCGCCAAGACCGAGAGCCCTGAGTCGATTCTCTTCGATACCACTGAAACGCAGATATTCACTGACCGACGAGGCCCGCCGCAAACTCAACTCACGGTTTTCGTCATCAGAGCCGGTATCGTCAGTATGCCCGCTGATATCCACAACCGGCCGCTGGTATCGGTTCATCGCGTCGACAATTTTATCCAGTGTTTGCTTGGCCACAAAATCGAGCTCGTCATCAGCAGAATCAAACACCACCGTCTCGCGAATCTCGTTGGTCAGCGCGTCTATCTCTTTCTGCAGCATTGCCACTTCACGCTCCAGAGAAATCTGCCGGGACTGTATTTCTCCACCCACCGTCAGCCCCAGAAGCTCGGCTTGACGTCGAAGTCCAACCAGTGTGGCAGAGTCCTCTTCGTACTCCAGCAAAGCATCAACACGCAATTCCGAATTGCCCAGCCTCACATCGGCCTCGATGATATTGGGAAAATCGGCGATCATCGCCGCGATCAGCCGCACACGCTGATCGGCAACCCCGGCCCCGTCAACTGCGCTCGCCACAATGATCTGGTCGCTGACACTATCGGCACCGACGACCACCGCCGCCGCATCGACCAGCAGTGCTTTTTGCGAATCACTCAGGACAATGCCGGACAGGCTGATGCGCCCGCTGTCGTAACCGACATCAACTTCCAGAACACCACCCGGTGTGCTCTTTCTAGCGATAATATCGCCACTGATAACCAGCCCTAGATCACCGGCAACACCTCGACGTCGCAGTAGATCGTCAACATCGTTTTCATCGGATACAGTGGCACTGAAGCGGAAATCAGTCGCAGACAGCGCAGCGTCTGCGTCAACGGCATGGTCCAGGCCCGCAATAGAATTTGCCAACGACTCGACCCGTTCATCGGAGCCCGGTATCGACTCACCGAGGCCCGACACCTTGAGTTGATCAACAAAGCTATCACCCACCGCATTTCTGGCCGCCTCTCTGAGTCGATCACGCTGCTGACGGCTCAGCACAGTGCCGGTCAAAAACACCACGCCTTCCTGCAACCTGACTGCAACATCGACAGTCCCGGTGGCCGGCGTTGTGGCCGGGTCCGGCTCGGGCTCGGTGGTCAGCAGCGACAGCTGACGGATGCCCCCCTGGTCGACCGAGCGCAACAGCTCTCTGAGACGCGCGTTGCTCACTCCGACCGGAAGCTCTCCAGCCACCGTCAGATCACGATACTTCCAGGTCAGACTCAGCCCACTGGCATCGATGTCGTTAGCCAGCAGTGCCGCACGAGCCTGATCATCAAGGCGCTGCTGGAAATGCTGAGTGCCCCACTTGACAGTGACCACCGCAATTACAGACACCATCACCAATGCCAGCGCAGCAGTCGCCGCGGCCGGCCAAGGCCAGCGCTGCGCCTTGTCTGGTGCGACCAGTGTTTTTTTTGCAGAGGCTGTCGGGCGCTGCTGTGAGTTAACTGCCATCAGCCCGCCGTTGTATCGCTTCTAAAACGCGCTGAACCCGCGCCATCATTGGCCGATCGCACTGCGGGTCCACAGGCGAGTCTGTTCGCAGCACAGGCCATAGCAACCCGTCACACGTTCACCACTGTGTGCCGGTGGGGAAAAACCATCAGAGTCAGGCAAGCTTAGTTCCCGGGGATAATCAATAGACACAGTTGAGGCACACGTTGTTCAAAATGTTCTCTGGCGGAAAGCGCAAACCATTGCGCATAGTGTAATGACACTATTTTACATTGCCAAACGGTAAAAGCCCCTGTCTTGCAATAAAATCTTTTATCAGGTCGCGATTCGACCAACCACCGGGCCGACTGACCCCCGATCGTCCTTGTTCTGATCACCGGTGGCACACAGTACAACGTCTCGCCGAAGAACACGTTCCCGGGCCGCACATTAGAATCGCTCTCGTCGGTCGGTGTTATCAATCTTTGTTAAATTTACTCCAGATTTTTTGTCATGACACGTTAATTGCACTATAGTGTCATGACAATTTATTAGTTAACTCACCAACTTAAGGACTCACCTATGATCGCCTGCCTCTTTATTGCATTTTTCTTCTACGTGCTGCGTTCACCAGCTCACGACATTATGGATCAGGCGTAGGCGCCGTAAAAAAACCCACCCTGCCATATTCGCGACCGGCACCGCAGTAACCGCTAACAGCCTACCCCCGGGCATTGCAGCGCCAAAGTGCGCTCCCGTCAGCTGATTGTCGCCGCAGCAACCAGCGGTCAACCACCCGCTGCCTTCCATCACCCCGATGCCTCCAGCCGACGGCGGCTGCCGACAGGCAAACGAACCCGATATCGGTTACCATCCTCCTTTGTCAGCCCTGTGCTCTGTGTTTGCTATAGATTCACTTCATCGGAGGTTACTGTGTCCCGATCAACACCAGTGTCAATTGCTGCAGCCATCTGCGGCGCACTTGCCTGCACATCCGCCCACAGCGCGGACGGCATCTTTTCCAAAGGACCCAGTGTCTTTAACTACAACTACGTCGAAGCCAAGTTTCTTGATTTCGACGGCGCAGACGGACTGGCGTTTACCGGTTCTGCAGATATCAAAAAAAATATCGCACTGAATGTCGAGTACGCAAAGCTCAGTGACGGACCCGCCGATCTCGATGTGCTTGCCTTTGGCGCAACTTTTTACAAACAATCGGTACGCTACCCTCAAGCGGACTACCTTCTGGCCGCCGGGCTGGAGCGCTTTTCCGGCAACGGCTCATCAAGCGATACCGGAATATATCTGAGTGCTGGCACCCGCTATGCCCTGAATGACGCCATGGAAATCAACGGCGCATTGCAACTGTCAACCACTGGCGATACCGATATCAGTGTCCATCTAGCCGCCTTGTACGAAGTTTCACCGGGGTTTTCCGGTCTCGTCGAAACCGATATCGGTGACGGCAATTCATTCGGTCTTGGTGTGCGCTTTTACTGGCGCTAGGTAGCTCCCCTCAGTAGTTCCCCGGAGTCGCCGGCACGCGTCCCGGCGGGAAAAAACGTCAGCCCGGTGCAACCCACGGCGGTTTAACGGCCGGATCACTACCTGCCTCGCAGCCGTCGCCGCGTCAAACAACCTTGATCACCGTTGGTGATCCACTAACACCCACACTCAGCGGCCACCGCTGAGCTCTGGCTCACAGTGCATTGCACTGATGCCTGTGCAATTTATTCTCACTGCGGTTAAAGTATAAACTCTCCAAATCCTGTGCACTTTGTGCCATCTTCGGGAAACGTCCATGCGAACCTATTGCCACATTGATCTCGCCAATCAGTCTGTAAAAAAACAAGAGATGCATGGCGAAGAAATCATCAGCGCCGGTCGTCATTTTATCGCCAAATCACTGCTCGAACTTGGCGCCGCAACAGTCGATCCGCTATCCCCGGAAAACCCGCTGATATTCTCGGCCGGGCCATTCGCCGGTACCAATTTCTCCAATGCAAATCGCACCAGTGTCGGTTGCAAAAGCCCACTGACCGGCGGTATCAAAGAGTCAAATTCCGGCGGTACTTTCAGCTTCGCGCTGGGCCAGCTGGAACTGGCCGGTTTCACCTTGTACAACTGCTCCGACGACTGGGTAATCATCCATTTCTGTAAGGACGGCAGCATTAACTTTGAGTCTGCAGACCCGTATATGGGTATGGGTAATTTCGAAACCGCGGCAAAGCTGCATGAGAAATACGGCAAAAAAGTCAGTATCGGTCTGTGCGGACCCGTCGGTGAATACCAAGGACTGCTGGCTGGCATCGCATTCAGTGATATAGATCTGCGTCCGTCGCGACTCAGCGCGCGCGGGGGTGTCGGCGCGGTCATGGGCAACAAAAAGGTCAAGGCAGTGATCGTCGACCTGCACAAAATGCCACAATTTCACGAGCGCAAAAAGCTGATGGGCGCGGTCCGCGAGTACAACAAAATGCTCAAAGCTGAACCGGCTATTGATAACTTTGCCAACACCGGCACCGCCATGATGTCTGATGTTATCAACCAGCTGGGTGGTATCCCGGTACGAAATTTCACCGCCGGTGCAGCCGTCGAAACCGGTGAGGAATTCAAACTCAGCGGTGATTACCTGCGCGAGCAAAATATCGAGCGCGGTGGCGAAACCACGCACGCCTGTATGCCCGGCTGTCTGATTCAATGCAGCAATGTGTATGCGGACGCAGACGGCAACGAGGTGGTATCCCCCATCGAGTACGAAACTATCGGTCTGCTCGGCACCAACTGCGGCATTAGCGAGCCCGACGATCTGGCCAGAATCAACTGGCTTGCCAACGACCTCGGGGTAGATACCATCGAACTCGGCGGAACGCTCGGTGTGTTGATGGACGCCACCGACGCCGAATTCGGCGATGTCCCCTTTATGGAAAATATTATCGACGTCGAACTCCGCCAGGGCACCGAACACGGCAGGCTGCTGGCACAAGGCGCGGCACGCGTCGGCGAACACTACAAACTGCACCGTGTACCAGTCATTAAAAAGCAAACCATCAGCGCTTATGACCCACGGGTGATTGAAGTCACCGGCATAACCATGATGATGACCGCACAAGGTGCGGATCACACCGCCGGTAACCTGCCCACCTATGAGTCACAAGGCAAAGACGCCGAAGAACTGGTACACGCCAGTCTCGAAATGCAGGCGCTGTGCGCGTCTACGGATTCACTCGGCCTGTGTATTTTCGGGCGCTCAGTCACCAATGTGCAAACTGAGTTCATGGTCAACGCACTGAACGATGCACACGGCACAGCACTGACCGGTGATTTTTTCAGACAGCTGGGTGTCGACACACTGCGCTATGAAAATGAGTTCAACGATCTGGCCGGATTTAATACCGACGACGATGAACTACCAGAGTTTTTCTACCGGGAGGCACTGGCACCAACCAATAAGCAGGCGCGTTTTCACGCCGCCGAGGTGAAAAACTCGGCCAACAGCTGGTGGCAGCAAAATCCACCTGCCTGATCATCGGTATGACACCGCCTGATATCCGCCCAGGCGGTCGCTCTGCTGACATCAGTCGTCATAATACGCAGCCTTAAAGTGCCGCCGGCAGGTCGATTCATAGCGATCGTTGCCGCCAATCTCTATCTGTGCGCCTTCCGTCACCGCTTTACCCGACGCATCGCGTCTGACCACCATGGTGGCTTTGCGCCCGCAATGGCAGATCGCTTTGAGCTCTTTTAGATTGTCGGCCCAGGCCAGCAGGTACTTACTGCCTTCGAACGGCTCTCCCTGAAAATCAGTGCGAATACCGTAGGCGAGTACGGGTATATCAAGGTTGTCACACACGTCGGTCAGCTGAAACACCTGCGCACGACTGAGGAACTGAGCCTCGTCAATCAGCACACAACTCAGTGGCGTTTGCTGATGCTGTTTTTCAATTAATCCGAAGACATCATCCTGTGCGGTAAAAATAGTGGCATCGGTTTTCAAGCCGATACGTGATGCCACCACACCATTGCCATAGCGGTCATCAATAATAGGCGCCAGCACCAGCGTGTTCATGCCGCGCTCACGATAGTTGTAACTCGACTGCAACAGCGAGGTCGACTTGCCTGCGTTCATCGAGGAGTAATAAAAATAGAGCTTCGCCATGCGATTACTGTGTGACTGTGGTTTGTGCGGCAGACTAAACCAGCGCCAAAGCCATCGCAAGCCTCGTTATACGACCGCCATGCAGGGTAAACTGTGATTTTTAAAACGGCTACGACTATGCAAGGTCCATTGGAAGGCGTCAGAGTACTGGACTTGACCAGCATGATTTCAGGTCCGCTGTGCACCATGATGCTGGCTGATCAAGGTGCCGATGTTGTCAAAATCGAATCACCACACGGCGATCACAGCCGTCGGGTAGCAACGCGGCGCAACGGATTTTCCGCCTCATTTCTGAACAACAATCGCAACAAGCGATCCGTTGTGATTAATCTCAAGCAGGCCGACGGTCTGGAGGTATTAAAAACGCTGGTCAAAGACACCGATGTGTTTGTGCAGAACTTTCGACCCGGCGTCGCCGAGCGGCTGGGCATTGGCGAGCAAGCCCTGCGCGCGATCAAGCCCGATCTCATCTATGTATCAATCTGCGGATTCGGGTTTGAAGGACCATATGCCCAAAAACCCGTATTCGATCCACTGATACAAGCCGTCTCCGGACTCACCACGGTACAGGCAGGGTCTGACCAGCAGCGACCACGGCTGGTCCGAACCATCGTACCGGACAAGCTCACCGCCATTCAAACCTCGCAGGCAATAACAGCAGCCCTGTACGCCAGGCTTAAACACGGCACCGGTCAGCACATCAGCATCTCAATGCTCGATACCATCGTCTATTTTCTATGGAGCTCGGATATGGGGGGCCATACTTTTATCGGTGACGAACTCGAACAGGAAACCGCACAGTCCTACATTGATCTGGTCTATGAAACCGCCGACGGCTATATCAGTGTGGCGGTGGTCGCCGACAAGGACTGGAAAGGTTTATCACTGGCACTGCAGCGCCCCGACTTCCTCAGCGACGAGCGCTTTAAAAACGCCACCCTGCGCGAGGAAAATAAAGACGCCCGAACCCGCCTCACGCAAGAGGCGCTGCGGCACTGTAAAAGCACAGAGATCCTTAAACGACTGGAAGACCTCGATGTGCCGTCAGCACCAGTGCTTACCCGTCGTGAAATGATTCGGCACCCGCAAATTCAGTCCAACCAGACCCTGCTCGAGGTAAACCACCCGGTCGCCGGTCGACTACGGCAGGCCAGACAACCAGCACGCTTTTCGAGCTCGGGTCATAACACAGTCAGCCCCGCGCCGGTGCTTGGGCAGCATACCCGTGAGGTCTTGCAGCAGGCCGGTTTTGACGATACTGCCATTGACACACTGCTACAGGCGGGCGCACTTGCTGAGGCGACTCCACCGTAGCACCGACTGAACTCCGTCATTGCCGGCATACCCTGCGGCAAGCACACAATGTTGAGCGTTCCAGTACACTACCCAACGTCTTCTTTTTTTCTGGCAACAACAATGATCGACCTGTATTACTGGCCAACACCGAATGGCTGGAAAGTCTCTATCGCACTGGAGGAACTGGCGCTTGAGTACCGGACAATTCCGGTGGAAATCGGTGCGGGGGATCAATTCACTGACGAATTTCTATCGATCAGCCCCAACGCTAAAATGCCCGCCATTGTTGATCACGACGCGGTTGATCCACAGACCGGCAAACCAGTCACGGTATTCGAGTCAGGTGCTGTTTTGTATTATCTGGCTAATAAAACCGGCATGCTTATGCCAAGCGATGACAATGGCCGCAAGGAAACTCTGGAGTGGCTGTTCTGGCAGACCGGCAATCAAGGGCCAATGGCCGGGCAACTCAGTCACTTCAGCAATTATGCACCCGACAATCAGGACTATTCGCTACAACGCTATCTGGGCGAATACGACCGCAACCTCGCCGTGCTCGAACGCCGCCTCAGTGACCGGGACTATATTCTCAACGATTACTCCATCGCCGACATCCTCAGTTTTCCCTGGGTATTAATCGCCAAACCACTGGGCGCCAGTCTGGAAAAATTTCCCCGCGTCAGCGCCTGGCGTCAACGCATCAAAGAACGGCCGGCAGTGCGGCGTGGTGTCGATCTGCTCAAGGACCGGCAAAACCGTGGGCAGCATAACGCGCAAAACAACAAGCTGTTGTTTAACCAGGGCGCCAATCATCTTCTGAAAAAGAGTTAACCGTATGCTTGTCACAACGATGCGACTGCGCGTTGGCTGGTGCCATTGCGACCCCGCACAAATCATATTCAACCCGCACTATTACATCTGGATGGATACCTCGACGCACGCCTTGCTCAAGCAGGCCGGTCTGGACTTAGCCGACGCTATCAAGGACCCGTTGGCGCGTGGCTGTCCGCTGGTCACCAGCAGTGCAGAATTTCATACACCCGCCTACCTCGGCGACGAACTGCTGATCACAAGCCAGGTGACCAGGTTCGGCAACACGTCATTCCACGTTGAACATCAGTTTACCCGTGATGACACTCTACTCTGCAACGGTCGTGAAGTACGAGTCTGGGCTGGCAGTGACGCCGAAGACAACCGCAAGCTGGTGGCCGCAACGGTACCGGACTGGCTCAGAGAAAACCTCTCGCAACCGGGAAAAGTAGACGTCTCCGTCTAGCAGACTGCGCCGTGGCAGGATGCTGTCGCCAACCGACTATTTGCCGCATGTTTCCAAAGGCATTGGATTGCCCGCTAATCCCTAGCGCAGCTCTGTTTCCACAAAGACAAATTCATAGTCATTCGCATTGACCACATTGTGCTCAACCCCCTCCCCTTTGTAGTAGGCGATGCCACTGGTGAGTTCAGCCTCGTGGTTGCCTTCTGCGGTTTCCAGTAGCAGCGTGCCACTGGTTTGCGGCACCACGACATAGTCGTACCCGTGGCGATGCCAGCCGGTTTCGCCGCCCGGAGGAAAACGCCACTCTGTGACAATCACTCGTTCGTTATCCACCTGCACGGTTGGCACGGCTTTGGGGCGATCAGTTGTCATAACAGAACTCCTTGGCAATCAATAAATAGTGCGCATCAGTCAAACTTACGCCCTCGATGAAGCCGCCACCGACGAGCTGAGCAGTTTGCGTTGAAAAACGCTACCAGAAAGTCCCGCTGGGCGCACCGCAGGTTTACAATACCAAAACGATACTCAGGAGGCCTCCATGACACCAGTTAACAATAAAGCGAGTAACTACGCAAAAGATAT
Organism: uncultured Granulosicoccaceae bacterium; assembly: GCA_938003855.1. Taxonomy (GTDB): domain Bacteria; phylum Pseudomonadota; class Gammaproteobacteria; order Granulosicoccales; family Granulosicoccaceae. Next base: position 20,118 of record CALKXD010000070.1, read on the forward strand.
CTGGCAAAAGGATAAAGACCATCATTTGCATCCCTGGCAACTGTTCGACAGCTTCGGCACCGAAGGCGCTCTGGTGATGGACAAAGCATCTGGAGCACAAATGTATGACCTCCACGGACACGAGTATCTCGACTCGATCGGTGGTTTATGGTGCACCAATATTGGTCAGGGCCGCGAGGAAATGATCGAGGCGGTGGCGGATCAAATGCGGCAAATGGCCTATGCTAGCCCGTTTGTCGATATGACTAATGCACCCGCTGCACTGCTTGCAGCGAAACTCGCCGAGCTCGCCCCCGGATCACTCAACCACGTGATGTTCAGCTGTGGCGGGTCCACCGCCATAGATTCAGCTTATCGTTTGATTCAGTTCTACCAGAACTGTCGCGGCAAGCCGCAAAAAAAACACATCATCGCACGTGATGCGTCCTACCACGGCACCACTTATATTGCGATGTCAATCGGTGGCAAAAAAGCAGATCACCCGCCCGAATTCGACTACAAACGCGACACCATCCATCATGTCTCAAGCCCCAACTACTACCGTGCCGCCCCCGACCTGACCGAATCACAGTTCCTCGATTTTCTGATTGACGAACTGGAAGAAAAAATTCAGTCCATTGGTGCTGACAACGTAGCGGCATTTTTTGCCGAGCCCATCCTTGGTGCAGGCGGCGTTGTGGTACCACCGACCGGCTATCACAAACGCACGTTTGATCTCTGCCGGCGTCACGATATCCTGTATGTCTCCGATGAAGTCGTCACCGCATTCGGGCGGCTTGGCCACTGGTTCGCCTCCGATGACGTGTTTGATATCCAGCCCGATATCATCACCTGCGCCAAGGGCATTACCTCAGGCTATCTTCCGCTTGGAGCCACCATCTACTCCGATGAAATTCACAACGTTATCAGCGAGCCGGGACAAGGCCGTTACTTCGCACATGGCTTTACCTACTCCGGTCATCCGGTGACCTGCGCTGCGGCTCTAAAAAACATAGAAATTATAGAGCGTGAGAATTTGCTCTCCCACGCCAGTGACATCGGCGACTACTTCCAGCAACAACTTCACACCTTAAACGATCTGCCAATCGTCGGTCAGATACGCGGCATGAAGCTGATGCAGTGTGTGGAGTTTGTTGCCAACAAAGAGACCCGTGAAGTCTTTCCCGAGGAAATTGACATCGGAAAAATTATTTCCAATATCGCCGATAAAAAAGGTTTGCTGGTACGCCCGATTATCAACCTCAATGTGATGTCGCCACCTTTGATTATTAATCGCGAGCAAGTCGACTTCATCGTTACAACGTTGCGTGAAAGTATCGAGGAAGCGATGATTCAGCTACGCCAAAGCGGCCACCTCAGCGCCTAGATTTTCACTTTTAACCCCCGGGGCTACTGCCATGCAAAACACTACAGCACCACACAGCTGCACGGTCGGTGAAGCACTTATTGCTCTGTTGTCCGACTACGGCGTAAGCCACGTGTTTGGTATCCCCGGGGTGCACACAATTGAATTGTATCGGGGCTTAGCCAGCAGCAACATTGCGCATCATACACCACGCCATGAGCAGGGTGCCGGCTTCATGGCCGACGGCTATGCACGGGTCAGTGGCAAACCCGGTGTCTGCTTTGTTATCACCGGACCGGGCTTCACTAACATCGCCACCGCCATGGCACAGGCACTGGCCGACTCTATCCCGATGCTGGTGATCTCCAGTGTTAACGATACACTCAACACACCGCAGGCACGCGGCATGCTACATGAAATGCCCGATCAACTGGCGTTTAGCGCCGAGGTCACCCGGTTCAGTGCCACCGTTAACACCGCTGACGAATTACCCCGGGCACTGGCCCGCGCTTTCAATGTATTTACCAGCAGCAGACCGGGCCCGGTGCATCTACAGCTGCCGGTGGCTCTGCTGGGCACGGCGACCAATCTGTTGCACACAACAACACCGGTTACAGATCGTCCGGTAGCACGCGCTCCTGCTGCAAACCCCATCGACATTCAAGCAGCCGCTACCTTGCTGAACACCGCCGGCAAACCACTGATACTGACAGGCGGCGGCGCCAGACACGCCCGCCGTGCGGTAAGTGCACTGGCCGAAAAACTCGATGCACCGGTGCTGATGACTATCAACGCACGCGGACTGTTGGCCAACGATAACCCTTACGCCTTACCCGCAACCGGATCACTCGAATCTATCAGAGCGCTGGTACAAGCCTCTGACGTGGTTATTGCACTGGGCACAGAGTTAGCCGCAACGGATTATGATATGTACAAAAACGATGGCTTCACACTACCCGGCAAACTGATTCGCTGTGATATAGACGCAATGCAGCTAAACAATAACTACCTCTGTGACCTGGCGTTGCTCGGCGATGTCACCGATACCGTCACTTCCCTGCTACCGTTGTTATCCGAAATAACCGATCGGGGCGGTGTCACCCGAACCGCCAACGCCATGAAAAGCGCCAACCACGAATTATCCAGCGAAATGAAGCGACATTTGCAGCTGCTCGATAAAATAAAACACACTTTGCCTGACGTGACTTTTGTCGGCGATTCTACACAGCTGGTTTATAGCGGCAATATGGTTTTCAATCCCGACGCGTGCAACCAGTGGTTTAATTCATCGGTCGGGTTTGGCACCCTTGGCTATGCCCTGCCAGCCGCCATCGGTGCAGCACTGGCCGGCAACGGCAACCCGGTGGTCTGCCTGATTGGTGACGGTGGTTTGCAATTTGTACTAGGCGAGCTTGGCACACTGAAAGACAGTGCAATACCTGTAGCAATCATTGTCTGGCGCAACAACGGCTATCGCGAGATCAAAACCACCATGGAAGATGCCGGTGTCACGACCGTGGGCGTAGAACTCGCAGTACCGGATTTTACTGCCATCGCAACTGCCTATGGCCTGCAGGGCAGCAAAGTCTCAAGCGACGAGCAACTCTGTGAAGTACTGGCACAAGCCCATGCCAACGGCGAATCAATATTGATCGAACTGGAAGAAGATCAGTTTATGCAACAGACTCACTAACACCGGCCGCAAGCGATAATTGCTGCCAACCACGCTATAGACCAAACGCCTTCTCGATGGCTGCATAGCACTGATCACTTCGCTTGAAGTGCAGTGCCTGCATGCCGGCTGCTCTGGCGGCCTCTATGTTGGGCAGGCTATCGTCCATGAAAAAAACCTCTGAGGCGTTAAAGCGGTAGCGATCAATCACCCGCGCAAACAGATCGGGGTCAGGCTTGATCAGTTTTTCCTGCGCCGAGATCACAATGCCGTCAAACCAGTCAAAGTAGTCACGGGTTCTCAGATACCGGTAATTCACGTCACCCATGTTGGATAGCACGTACATCGGGATACCGGCCGCTTTGACCCGCTGCATTATTTCTATCGAGCGCGGTATGTCGGTCAGCGACTCCCGCACAACCTCAAAGCAACGCTGCACCTGCTCGGACGTCAGATCTGTTTCGGCAATCAAACGCTGCCCTACCGACACTTCAGTCGCCACGCCACGGTCGATGTCGAGCCAGTCCGAATGGCCAAGCAATTGCTGACGCACGGTATCTGTCTGCCGCTCTGAAAACGCCAATGACTTGAGAATCCCTTCCGGGTCCCAGTCGACCACTACATTACCCAGATCCCACAGTGCGATCATCAAAAAGCTCCAGAACCTTAAAACCCCTGATTATCCGTGATAACTGTGACTCAGGCGTAAAATTTACCTCTGCGCAATCTGTCAACGATCGAAATGCAATTGGCGATGCGAATAATTCGCACTACAATTCCCGCTCGTCCTACAACATGATCAAAGCCATGAAGCTGCTACAAAAAACCTGTATCGCGCTGCTCACCGCGGGAACGCTGTCGGTGGCCCACGCAGACGTGAATGTTTATTCCTACCGGCAGGCTTATCTGATCGAGCCGGTATTTGACGCCTTCACCGCCGAGACGGGCATTGCAGTCAATACCGTGTTCGCCAAAAAGGGACTGATTGAGCGATTACGTCGCGAAGGAAAAAACAGCCCGGCCGATCTGATCCTCACCACCGACAGCGGTCCTCTTATCGCCGCTGTCAGCAGCGGGCTGACTCAGTCGGTCAGCAGCGAAAAACTCTCTGCGCGAGTGCCTGCCGAATACCGCGATCCCGATGGTCACTGGTTTGGCGTATCCACCCGTGCTCGCATTATCGTCGCATCAAAAGATCGCGTTAACCTCGATGAGGTGCAAAGCTATGAAGACCTCGCCTCTGCCGAGATGCGCGGGCGAGTCTGTACTCGCAGTGCCAAACACACTTACATGGTCGCACTGACTGCATCAATCATTGCCCACTCAGGCGAGACCGCGGCACAGAGCTGGCTCGAAGGCGTGAAAAGCAACCTGGCCCGCAAGCCACAAGGCAATGACCGCGCACAGGTCAAGGCGATCAAGGAAGGCGAGTGCGATGTCGCCGTTATAAACAGCTACTACATGGGCAGTATGTTGTCCGACGACGATCAGAAAACCTGGGCCAACGCGGTCAATATTATCTACCCGAATCAAGCCGATCGCGGTACACACATGAACATCAGCGGTGTTTCCCTGACCGCTGCTGCGCCTAATCGTGACGAGGCGATACAACTGATAGAGTTTTTAACCGACCATGCTGCTCAGGAAATCTACGCAGAGCAAAATCACGAATTTCCGGTTAACCCTGCAGTCTCCCGATCAGACCTTGTCGCCTCCTGGGGCGACTTCAAAGCAGACAGCCTGTCACTGGCAGAAATCGCCGGGCATCGGGCTGGAGCCGTGAAAATGGCCGATGTGGTGGGTTACGACAACTAGCCGGCAACCCGCAAAACAACGCACCGTCAGTGCGTCGATAGCCGCGGACAGACAGCGACAGTAGCTGCCGGCCCCACCTTCAATGACCAGAGACCCGTCATGCAAAAATACCTGCTCAGTAAAGAAGAAATCGATGCGTTGCCGGGTACCGAAAAAACCCACTTCCTGAATGACAACGCCAGGCGGCTGAACAAGTCACTCGGCGATCTAACCGGGTTAAACGCGATTGGCTTCCACCTGATCGAAGTGCAGCCCGGTTGCGAGTCCACCGAATATCATATGCACCACTTTGAAGAAGAGTGCGTCTATATTCTGGAAGGCGAAGGCGAGTCGCTGATCGGGGATACCACAACGGTAGTAAAAGCCGGTGACTTTATTGGTTACCGTGCTGGTGGGCACGCACACAAACTTACCAATACCGGCAGCGGCGTTCTTAAATGCATAGTCGTCGGGCAACGACTCGACAATGATGTCGGCGACTACCCGCACAAGCACCAACGCATCTACCGCAACAAAGGCCTGCCGTGGGATCTGGTTGATCACAGCGACATAAAAGAACCCTGACAACTCACAATCCGGCGCCGTGGCCGGATTGCTAAATGCATCGCGACTAGCGAGGCGGACAACTTCTACCGGCTTCGCTATCCCAACCCCAACCGTTGTTATTGGCGGCGTCGGTATAGTCACAGTGCTCATCCCCACGCGGCGGGCAGCTTTTGTTGGTTACCGAGTTCCAGCCATAACCCCCATTGCTGTCAGCGTCACTGTAGTCGCAACCCAGTGGCAAGGTTGTCGCTTCGAGCCACTCGTAGTGAAGCCCTTTCGCGGTGCGATCTGCAAAGCCGTTCCAGTAGGTATGGGTGTCGTCCTCTACGCCATCAGTGACCGAGTAGACGCCATCATTTGATGACGGGATCAGATCAAGGTAGTCAGCCGAGTCGGCATCAGCCAGCAGATATTTACCCAGCCAGGCGGTAACAAAATGCTGCGAGATATTATTCATGCGTGCGGTATCCCATACCGCATCAGCGTAGTGTTCGTAGGGATAAAAACCCAGCGTCGCGTTAAACTCAAAGCTTTCTTTCGGTGCCGGGTACGGGGCACCGGCATTATGATTGGCATGATCAAAAGTAAGTAAGCCTCGATCAACGGCGGTTGCCCCTTCCCAGATGGCACGGGTACCCTGCTCGTATCCGGAGACATCGTCCTGTGATCCGGCGATAAACAACATCGGGATATTTATTCCGGCCAGACCCTGGGCGTCCCAGAAACCGGTATTCATTCCCCAGGGACCAAAAGCGATGGCTGTCTGTATACGCGGATCGAACAAGGCATTGTGACTATCGCTGCCCGCTCTGTGCACCCCGAGTTGCCCGTGAGCCGCGCCCCAGGGATACTCAACCGACGTTTGAGTGACACCACCACCAGCGGTAATTACCGCACCGTAGCCTCCCATCGAATAGCCGATGATCGCGGTCTTTGAGCTGTCTACCATATCACTCAGAAAATGGCTGCTGTCACCGGACAGCCGCTCCATTTCATTGAGTACAAATAACTGGTCAAGAGAGCGGTTAACCAGCGTCGAGCCAAACGCAGCCTGTGTGCGATAGGTTGAATCGGTATGATCTATCGAGGCTACCACATAGCCTTTAGAGGCCAGATTATCCGCCAGATGGGACAATAAAAAACGGTTACCCGGATAGCCGTGTGAAATAATCACCAGTGGAAATCCGCTGTCGCCGGTGACCGTCGCGGCATCTCTGATTGCACGACCGGTCAGCATTACCTCTGTTACAGCGTCGCGCATCGTTGCTCGCAACTGATTATCACCCGTCACCGCACTATCAGCCGGATACCAGACCTCTACGGTTAGCGGCCGATCGTAGCGTGGTAACGGGTCGGGAACGGGTTGGGCATTATCCAGTTGCAGAATATCAATCTGGTTTGCATTTACCAGTTCAACAGAGCGCACCCCAACGGCATAACTGCCATAGGCGGCAAGGTCGGGAGCCCCCGGCAGCTGAGTATCAATTCGGTTGTCTGCCATCGCTACACCTGTAACAAAAAAGACTGACAACGATAAGTATCGAATAATACGTGCGCACATAGTTTTTCCTCAATCTGAGCAAATTGCCAGCGGCTCACGATATCACAGCAACAACACGAATCAAGGGATATATTGCGGCGCTATACCACGGCAGGTTGTTCTAACCACTAGATTGCCGCGGTGATTACACCGTCAATCAAAAACATCATCAGACCTCGCAAACATGACAGGCGCAGTCAGAGTCTATGCAGACATACCATGCCACTCGATCAGTTTCTATCCACCGTAATCATCACCAATCAAACGTAATCGATTTACAAAGATAGTGTCTTAAAAAATCAACGGCACGTAACAACCCGACGGCGCGACGGCCCGACTATTGATCAAAGACCGGGATACCGGATAATTCAATGATAGCGGTTAAGCAATAGCGACCACAGTCCGATCATCGAGTCACCACACCCCACCATTTGCAGTGTTATGCACTGAGCCGCAACCATCAATTTGCGACCGGGTGGTTAAATAAAAATATTCTTAGCCAGGCCTGGACGCGTGACAAGCCATACCACTGGCGCATCACAACACGAACATCAGATTGAGGCAGAACACTACTGCGTCTAGTTTTATCAAATCGATCAGGCGAGCGGCCAGCAGTAATAAATCTTCCCGGGCAAACACCGCACTGATAATGAAGGATTAGCACATCAGTAAAACGCAGCAGAGTAAACAGGCGACAACAGGCCTGGCGAAATGAGCACACGGTACTCTAGACACATACAGATTGCCAAACGCAGGTCATCACACTAAAAAACAGCCAATCACCCAGGCAGCAATGCCGCAGACTATGGAAACCAATTAAATCAGCCTTTTTACGAAATTCTCTATTGTGTTCGCCACACGCCATTGAGCGGCACTTTGTCCCCGCACTTAGCGCTCCGGGAAACACTAAAGTTCTACCTTCGCCACATTTGGCAATTCCTATATCGATTAACATCTCTGCTCTGACCATTCAACACACTCCGCGCAGTTGCTTGGTCAAGCAATATAGAACACTTGTACAAACTCTAAGAGGTATCAAATGTTACGCCCATCAACCACGCAACCCGGTAACAAATTCAAGATCGCCGCCATTGCAGGTGCTCTGTGCTTTGCCGCCACCTCCGCTCCCGTTTTTGCCAGCAACGCATACAGGGTCGACATCAACGGAAATGCCGTCATCAACATCACCGACGACAGCTTCAATAGGTTAACCCTCAGTCCGGGAGCCAATCTAAACGAGATTGCATACACCCTGGTAGATTCTTCAGGCACCATCAGCGACGTTCTCATGGATGTCACAGGAAACTTTCTTATTCGGAGCTTTGCCGGTGCCGACACTATAACCGTGCAAAACGTTGAATTTCCCGGATCAGTTCGGATCGTCACCGGCAACGCCGCTGACGATATCGAGCTCGCCGGTGGATCCGTCGCAGGCGGTATTCAGATCATCTCTGGCGCGGGCTCTGATAACGTCGTTGCAAACGGCGTTACGGTGAACGGTAGAACACGAATTGTTACCGCAAGCGGTAACGACCAGATTGCGGTCCACGATCACACAGCCCGCAATATCTTTATCATATCTTCCGGCTCTGACGCAGACACCGTTAACGTTGCAAACCTCAATGTAGTCGGCAGAACCTCAATCCTCACCGGTGCCGGCGCGGACCAGGTAAAAGTAGAGGATGCGACATCGAACGACAGATTTGTTGTAATTGCCGGTGGCGAAGATGACTCCGTAGATCTTACCGGTTTGCTACTCTCCGGACGTGCAGTATTCACCCTTGGTGCTGGCGATGATTTTCTATCTATAGGTGACTCTACCATCGACACAACCAATCCTTTGTTCAAAGGTGGTATCGGCGAGGACACCCTGGAAGATAGAGGGACCAACGATCTTACAGACGTCAACCCGCAGTACAACACGTTTGAAGAAATAATCGATGGCAACCTGACCTATGCTGTAGGAGAAACCGGCCCCGGTGGCGGCACGGTTTTTCAGGTGGATGACACCGGCCGGACAGGACTGGAGATCTGGCGATCCGATATCACGGAAGGAGGCCTGGCAGCCTACGGATGCCACACGGTAGACATACCGCGAGTTAACAACGTACCCGGTGTGAACGAAAGCACCATAGAGGCACAGTCAGGTCAGGAAATGACTCGCGAACTGATCAGGGAAGAATGCCTGAGCGAAACTGACGCCGCGTCGCTGGCAGATGCCTTCATGTCACCCAACGGCACCGCTGACTGGTATCTGCCTTCAGCGACAGAACTACTTACCGCAGTAAGACAGTTGTCACGCCTGCATTCACCCGACGCCCTGTCCAACTATTGGTCAGCGTCCGAGCAAACCGACCTGAACGCTTTTGTGGTGTTCGAGACCATCCGGTCCATTGACGGTGTATCCACTGTTGTCGGAGACGCCGGCAGCCAGTCGAAGCTCGCAACAACCCGCGTACTACCGGTAAGAAGCTTCTAATACAACCTCAGTCATCAGACTGATTACGTCGGGAAAAGCGGGTACAGCCCGCCTTTCCCCGGCGCTTCTGGCTGGACAACGTTATATCCACCAAGGCCCCTTCCTTTTGAATCACACTCGATAGGCCCGGCTCAACCGCACAGGATAAAAGCCGCAACGCGCCACCCCGCTACTGGCACGAATTCTGCCTCCGCGTGACCCACCTCACAATCGGTCACTCGTTTTAACCCCTGTGCAAACCACACAACGCCCAACAGACAGTCATGCCGGCAGTGCCGTGGCGCGCAAACCGCTGCACTGGTTGGCATTAGTGTTGGCCATTACCCTGACTACGACGATGCTGACGCCGGGCTTCCGGACATCACCGACCGACGCCCCCGTTACGGCTAACGCCAATGCCTACCTGATAAAAACCGGCTCACCAACGTTGCTGAAGAGAGTGCTGTCGCTAACCGGCATTGAACTCAAGGTCACGCGAAGACTCTCCGGCCAGTCAGTACTGGCCACACTCGCTAGTCATCAGCCGGGTCGTGCCATAGGCGGTATTCTTGATCTATTAACAACAGCCCGCTTAATAGACTACGCAGAACCTGACGATCTTGTGGTCCCGGTGACCCTGCCAGCAGACGATTCCACAGACAGTTTCTTCAGTCTGCAATGGCAACTCGGCGACAGCCACTCTGCCGCTGCAGCTATTAACCTGCAGGATGCCTGGCGGCACTCTGAAGGTTCACCGGCTACCACTATCGCTGTGATTGATTCAGGTGTCAGATTCGAGCATCCCGATTTAACCGGACGGCTATTGCCGGGCTACGATTTTGTCTCTGACCTAATGCAGGCAAACGATGGTGACGCCCGCGATGCTGATCCCTCCGACCCCGGTGACGGCGTCGACCCGGCGACGTCAGACTACTACACAAGCCAGGGTCGGGACTGCGAAAGTAAACCCAGCAGCTGGCACGGAACGGCCGTCGCATCGCTAATCGCTGGCAACGGGAATCTCACCAACGGAATCACCGGTGTAGACCTCCATGCGAATGTGTTACCGGTCAGGGCTATCGGACAATGCGGTGGTCGGCGCTCGGACTTTCATGATGCATTGCGGTGGGCCGCCGGAGTCAGTGATCCCTCACTGCCAGTCAATCCGACACCGGCTAGAATTATCAACCTCAGTATCAATGTTGCGGGTTACTGCACCACCGCCGATCAGCATGCTATCGACGACGCTATCAGAGCGGGGGCAATAATTGTCACTGGCGCTGGTAACTCTGCAGCAGACCTGGGTTCATTCCCAACATCACCGTCTACCTGCGAAAACGTCATAAGTGTCGCCGCCGTGAACTCAGCTGCGGCACGTGCAATTTACAGTAACTACGGCAGGCAGATAAATATCGCAGCACCGGGCGGAGAAAGTGCCGCAGGTGATGGCCGGAAAATTCTTGCAGCCTCCAACGCCGGACAGCAACATGCGGTAGCCGGCAACTACTATCGACGGTACGCCGGCACCAGCGTCGCCGCACCGCTGGTCAGTGGTGTATTAGGACTAATGATCGGTGCTAATTCAGCACTAACTAATGATCAACTGGTTGAGTTGCTGTTATCAACGACCCGGGATTTCCCACAGTACGGTGGCGCCACTGACTGCACAACAAACACCTGCGGCACCGGGCTTCTCGACGCTGCCGCCGCGATAAGCGCAAGCACAAACTACAGCGCCTTTTTAAGCGATAACCCCACAGCCTCCATCAGCCGCAACGCCGACGCCACTGACAGCAGCGGCGTCGGGTCTATGGGGCTACTGATATTTTCTCTGCCGCTAGTGATGATGCTTCTAGTGACCAGACGCAAACCCGGCATTGTCGTGCCACAGCCGCTTGAAGAGATCGGCGTCGCTGTCGGCGGCGATGTCGGACGATCTTAGAAAATCAACCGACCCCAGAATCCGACGCATTTGCACTTCGTTCTCAGAGAAACGGGTTGTCGCTGATCTGCAATCTATGAAAAAGACGGCTGCAATGCCAAAACTGGTCGATGCTTCACCGAGATAGTACAAGTTCAAAATGGTGGTAACGTCCAGGCCATTGGACTGCTCCGCCTGTATGATCGCTTCTTTTACCGGACCGGTCTCTTTACTGATATCAGACACCGACACAAAGGTTGCGGTTGTACTGTTTTCTACGTAACGAGTGAAGTTGGCTTCCAACCCACTGTCCGCAGTGAGTAATTCCGTCGAGGCGATACAGGTCAGCTGCTGCGAATCATTCCGCACAATTGACAACGTCTGTGGCTCGAAGTTAGTCAGACTAGCGTCGGGAAAATCTTCGGTGCCTGCTAAATCTTCGGTGTTCCATTCAAAACGGCCAACGAACAGATCGCCGTTTGTACCGGGTTGCTCGGTAATCGGTACGGTGGTGTCATCGCCACCGGAACTGCTTCCACCACCACACCCGGCCAGCAGAAACAGTACAAAAACAGAGCCAAACAGCACAGCCCGTGAGCGACAAAGCAGACTAGTAAACAAGACGTCACCTCCATAGCGAACACACATGGCCTCCACGCACTGCCTTATTCACAGTGGACGGGCTGCCCCGATAGTGAAAGAACGCTACTGAAACATTAAGCGCCGCACAATAGCTCGAATGGGTGATTGACACTATATACAGGACAAAACACAAGTTTTATAGAACGAAACATAAGAAAACTTTCTGTTGAGCCTGACAATACCCCTGTTGCCAACCGTCAGAATCCACACCTGTACCGGAAATCACAAAAACACCATGGCGGCAATGTAGACTATGTGTGATGTGGCCAGCACCTCCCCGGCTTACAACCGGCAATCGGCATCGCTGCGTGTCTGCTCAAAACATCAACGCACCGGGCCTTGACTTTACATAAGCAACATATCGGTGCACAAACGCTACGCAATCACGGCAGCGGGATAATTCAGTAAAGGCGCACATAATTGACGACAGGCACGGCAATCACGACACAAGTCGCGGGCTATAAAGTTCAGTAATCAGAACTATCTGCCCCTACAGAGTTAACGGCGAGTCACACGGGCAATCATGCCCGCGTGATCGATGCTGCAGTATCAGGCACTCGCCATCATGGACTACCAGTAAATCAGTACAGGAACAAAATCATGTATGCATCAGCAATAAAAGCGGCGCTGTTTTCATCGATAGTTTTACTCAGCACCGGTTGCTCAACCGTCGTCACCAAAGAATCAAGAGACACAACCGGCCAGTTCGATGGCAGCTGGAGTGGCGAGGTTTTCCGAGCATCTTCTCCGCAAACCGCTCAGGGCTGGACCTACACGTGCAGTGACCTTTCGCAAAAAGCCCCCATGACGGTCAGCGACGGAGTTGTCAGTATCACCCTGGAAGATCAGAAATTCAGTACCTACATCAATAGTGACGGTCGATTCAAGATCAAAATGGATGCTGGCCGCACCCGCGCCAGCAGTTCCTCGGAAATCCCGTTATCAAACCCGAATGTCCGTTTGTTTATCACCGGTAATCTGGCAAAATCCCCGGCCTCCGGTGCCCTGGTCATTGGCCTGGCAGAAATCGGCTATCACGGCTGCAAATCTAAAATGACCTACACAAAGCTGTAGTGCACGGTACAACCGCTTGACCAGACAGCCTCTCAGGCGTGCAGTTTTGCCCGCCTGCTACAACCTGATCGGGCCTGCTGATTCTCGATCAGTTGTAGCGCCTGATCTACCTGCCCCCGGTACAACATAAACACAGCACAAACTCCGGTCTAGAAGCGCACCGGCATGTGCACGGTAGCCCCTCGATTGAAGGCACCGTCAATGCTGCCGGTAAGATCCGCATCCCACGGGCGATAACCTGACCGACAGGCCCCACCAGCCACCGCCTGCGCATCGATCATCATCAGATAATCAACCACTTCGCCTCTGATGCCCTTACAGCAATACGTCCGGTGCAGACCCTGGATAATCGATTGACAGGCCGACGTCAGCGCGGTAAATCCCATAGTCCGTTTCAGGCAAAAGAGATACACTGTCGCTACCACTGCAATGCAACCCTTCCGTCTTCGGAGCCGGTCCAGGCTGAATTAAAATTATGCGTATTATCCACACCGCCGACTGGCATTTAGGGCAGCACTTTATGGGGAAAAGCCGTGAAGTCGAACATCAAAAATTTCTGGACTGGTTGCTGTGCACCATAAAAAAACAACAGATAGACGCGATCATTGTTGCCGGTGATATTTTTGATACCGGAACACCGCCAAGCTACGCCAGACAGATGTTCAACCGTTTTGTTGGCGACTCAAAAGACACCGGCTGCCAGCTGCTGTTACTTGGGGGCAACCATGATTCAGTCGCCATGCTCGAGGAAACCTCAGAGCTTCTGCGCAGGCTTGGTGTGCACCTGGTGGCAAAACCCACTGATGATCCGCTGGATCAGGTGGTTTGCCTGCAAAGCAATGGCAGTCAACAGTCACCCGGGGCACTGGTTTGTGCCATTCCTTTCATTCGGCCGCGATACATCGTTAAAAGCGTTGCGGGACAAGACGGAAGCACCAAACAGCAGCAGTTGCAAACCGCCATCGCCGCGCATTATCAATCCGTCTACGATGCCGCGGTGAAACTGCGCGCCGACAAGCAATGGGACTGTCCAATCATTGCAACCGGCCACTTAACGGCAGTGGGGGCCAGCCGCTCCGACTCTGTCAGGGATATTTACATCGGCACGCTCGAAGCATTTCCCGCCAATGCATTTCCACCGGCAGACTACATAGCGCTTGGTCATATTCATGGTGCACAAAAGGTCGCAGGCAACGAAAAAATTCGCTACAGCGGCTCGCCAATACCTTTAAGCTTCGACGAAAGTGGTCACGGCTTAAAAAAATCTGTTGTGCAGCTAACCACCGGAGCCGGAAGTTCCATCGATTTTAACATCATCCCTCTGCCCGATTTCCGCACACTCCACACCATTCGCGGCGACCTGGACTCGATAGAAACGCAAGTGGCAGCCCTGGTAGCAGACAACCCCCCTGACCCTGACCTGACCACCTGGCTTGAAGTAATCGTATCCACCGAAGGCTACCTCGACGATCTGCAACAACGGGTGGCCGCTCTGGTGCAAGACCACCACATTGAAGTACTGCTTCTGCGTCGGGAAAAAAAGCTCCGCAGTGCCACCCTTGAGACCAGCCGCAAGCAAACCTTAAGCGAGCTCAACGAGCACGATATCTTTGAGCATCGACTGAAGGTCGAGTACCCGGACGGCGTTACCGTTGAAGAAGATCAAACCGGGCAGCCCGGCTCCACCGAAGAACTCAATCGCCTGCGGACTCTTTACCAGCAGGTGGTGGGCGAAGTTAACAGTGGTGAGGCGGTGTGAAAATTCTGACCCTGCGATTTCGCAATATCAACTCACTTAAGGGTGAGTGGTACATAGACTTTACCCGTGAACCATTTTCCGGCAACTCGCTGTTTGCCATAACCGGGCAGACAGGCGCCGGTAAAACCACCATACTTGATGCGATCTGTCTGGCGTTGTACCACAAAACACCTCGTCTAGATGTATCGCAAAACGAAAATCAGGTAATGACGCGGCACACCGCAGAGAGTCAGGCCGAGGTTGAGTTTGAAGTACAGGGTAAGACTTATCGAGCGTTCTGGTCTCAGCGACGCGCCAGACAAAAGCCTGACGGAAACCTGCAAGCCCCAAAGGTCGAATTAGCCGACGGCGACGGTAAAATAATCGAGACGCATATTAGCAAAAAGGTAAAACGCGTTGCGCTGATTACCGGCCTGGACTTCGGCAGATTTACGCGCTCCATGCTGCTGGCGCAAGGCGGCTTTGCTGCTTTCCTGAACGCTGGTGCTAATGAACGTGCAGAACTGCTGGAAGAACTTACCGGCACGGAGATCTATAGCCATATTTCCCGCAAGGTCTACGAGCATTTCACCACCGCAAAAAAAGACCTCGAACTACTACAGGCAGAATCTAATGCCGTAAAGTTCCTGAATGCTGAATCCCTCGCTGACATCCATCAAAGAATCACGCAGCACACCGCAGATGAGGGTCGGCACAAAACCAATCTGTCAGCACTTCAACAAGAATATAAATGGGCGTCTGATGTCGCGCAGCTAAAAACGCTATGCGAACAACAACACCAATCTCTGCGGCACGCCGAACATAACCTGCAACAAGAGCAACCATCACTCGAAAAATTATTACGCGCAGAAAACGCACAACCGCTGCGAAGTGTGTACGATCGCTATCTGTCGGACAGCGAGACATGCCAGCGAACGCAGACACAATTATCGGCGCGACTGCCAATGCAGCAATCCCTGAAAGCTGAGCTGCAAACGCTCGATCAGGCCCTTAAGACCGCACAGGCAACAGCCAGTGAGTTAAAGCAATCGCATACCGATATTGAAAACCTGATCCATCAGGTACACCCGATAGATGCGACTATTATAGCGCTAACCAAAGATCAGCAGGCGCTACAAAGTACTGTAGATGAGCTCGGGCAAAATAAAATCACCCGACTGACAAAACAAAAAACCATCACCGCAGACATAGAGCAGCTGGAGAAAAACGTCACGGAGCTCAACGCTCAGCTACAGAAGAACCAACTGCACGAAAAACAACAGATGCACTTGCAAGGCTGGCGCGCAGAATTAACACGCTGCCGGCAGCAACGGGCCGGGTTGCACAAAGACCAGCTCGCAACTGAAGCGCTGATGCAGGAGATAGCATCATCCGGGGTGCAACTAAAAGCTCTGGAGGACAAAAAATCCACCACAACAGCCAATAAGCAAGCTGCGCTTACCGCGCTGCAGAGCTTTGCCAGCACACTTGAGCAGACAGTCGGATCGGCCGACATCAAAACCCTGACTGATAAGCTGGAACAAACGCAAAGCAACACCGCGCTTCTGCAGAAGCTCGGCACGGTGCAGGAACGCTTTCATTTAAACAACACAGAGCTTAGCCAGGCCCGGGCAACGGCCGTTGAAATCAATACTCAAAAAGCCACCCTTGAGCTGCAGAAAATACCGCTGGAAAATCAACTTTCCGATTGCAGGCAGTCAATAACTGATCTTGAGACCCTATTGGATCAGCAGCGTCGCATAGCAAGTCTTGAAGATCATCGAAACGCTCTACAGTCCGGCGATGAATGCCCTCTGTGCGGGGCAACGGAGCACCCGGCACTCAGCGGCGGCCGACCGCCCCCCGACACCGCAGCAACGCAGGCCCGGCTGGACAACGCAAAACAAACACTTCAATCAAACAACACAAGCCTGCAAAAAATAGCCGACGAAATACTCACCAGAACCACCCGTTATGACGACCTGCAACGGTCGATAAAAAAACTACAGCAGACAGGCACGTCTTTGCAAACCGAATGGGAATCGTACTGCCAAACGGCTGCCTTGCAGCTGGACATCCACAACAGTCCGGCGCTGGAAGCACTGATTGAAAAAAACAAGCAGACAGAATCAGCGCTGAAAAACTCACTGGAAGATTTTCGCAATAAAGAAAAGCAGCTTCAGACGCTCAAAGACAGCCATACCAAGGCAGAAACAACTTTGCTACAGGTCACAGGCCAGATCGATGCAGCACTCGCCGCACAGCAAGGCAGGCAAAAGTCACTGGCGGACAAAACAGACCGGGCCACTGCACTGACCACGGCAACAGAATATCTAGAACATGAAACACTCGACGCTATTCAGAACTTTGGCCTGACAGCGCCAGCGCTGGATAATTTCAACCAATGGCTGGATCAGCGTGAAAAAGAAAGCACCGATTGGCAATCGGGGAAAACCCGTCTACAAACAATGCAAAAAGAACTGGATCAGAGCAACCTTCTGAAAACCGGACTTGATACCGAACTCAAAGGGTTGCAGGCACAATTGACCGCTGCCCATAAAAATCAACAGGAAAAAAAACGGCAGCTGGACAACAGGCAAACCGAGCGCCGCAATCTGTTTGGTGATAAATCGGTACAGGCCGAGCGCGATCGCATACAGGCAGAACGTGAGGCATCAAACAAAAATCTCGAAGCACTACTAAAAACCAAAGGCGAAAAACAAACCGAGGCAGACAACAACGCCGGTCGCATTGCGGCGCTGGAAAAGCAGCTGGCAGCGCAAACACAGTTTGCCAGCGACAGCAGGCAGCGCTGGCACGAGGTATTCAGCAAAAGTGACTACACCACCGAAGAGACTTTCCTGGCCAATCTGCTCGACCCGACAGAAATCAAGCAACTGACAGAACTGCGAGAGCGGCTCACCGATGCCGCTAATAAAGCCACAGCGTTACTCAAGCAAAGTCAGCAACAATCAGACGCATTAGAACGCGCACAACCGTCCATGGCAGATGACAATCTAAGGCAACTTCTGGCTGACCACAACGACACAGAATCATTATCGCTCACAGCGCGTATAGAAGAGGAACAAAACACCCTGGCTGCGGTACTTGAAAAACTGGGTGGCCTTAAAAACCAACTAACAGCCGATGAACAACAACGCGAGCAACACAAAGGGCTGTTGCAGGAAATACAGGCTAAACAAAAATACTATAACGACTGGAGTCAGCTTAACAGCCTGATCGGGTCTGCCGACGGGGCCAGGTATCGGAAATTCGCACAAGGCCTGACACTGGAGCACCTGGTACATCTGGCCAACCAGCAACTGGAGCGTTTGCATGGCCGCTATCTGCTGTCACGCAAAAAAGGCGAAGCACTGGAGCTGGAAGTCATAGACACCTGGCAGGCTGACGTAGTGCGCGATACTAAAACACTGTCCGGAGGCGAGAGCTTTCTTGTCAGTCTGGCACTGGCGCTGGCACTCTCCGAGCTGGTCAGTCACAAAACCAGTATTGACTCGCTGTTTCTCGATGAAGGCTTCGGCACCCTGGATCCGGAAACACTCGATGTCGCACTCGATGCACTCGATAGCCTTAATGCCAGTGGAAAAATGATTGGCATCATCAGTCATGTCGAAGCCTTGAAAGAACGCATACCGATCCAGATTCATGTCAGTAAAGGGGCGGGTATGGGTGTCTCCAGACTCGACGATCACTACCGCGCAACGACTACGCAATAGCGCAAGCGCTACCGGGCCACCAGCGCCACTGGGCGGGCTGGACGCTAGTATGTCTTGTCATGGCCGGCGTTGATGCTCTCTGCACACCGGGGGCAGGCATGGTAAATTAACCCCCCGTTATTCGCCGTGCAATGACCATGCTCCACGTCTACCACAGCAACCGTCTTGAAGCGTTGTGTATCTTATTGTGCTCGTTGCGCGAGTCACGCCCACCGGCCGATCCCATCACACCTGAAACGGTGTTGGTTGCCAACCCCGGCATCGGGCGCTGGCTGAATTTTCAGATCGCCGACCGCAGTGGTATCGCCGCCAATATCGACTATCTGCTGCCGGCCACCTTTGTCTGGAAGCTCTACCGAAAATGCCTCGATGATGTGCCGGAGCAATCGGCATTCGAAAAAGGCGCATTGCGTTTGCGCGTGCTGCATGAACTGAGCAGCATCAGCAACACCGGCCGGAAAGTCTGGGCACCGCTGCAGCGCTACCTCGATGCAGACGCCGGTGCCGTCGGTGATGCCAAGCGCGTGCAGCTCGCCTCACGGATTGCCGACGTCTTTGACCAGTATCTGGTCTATCGCCCGCAAATGGTGCTTGACTGGGAAAAAGGCTCCGACGCAGTGCCCGGTAATGATCCGGCACAGCACTGGCAGCCAGCACTGTGGCGACGGTTAATAGAGTCGACGGACGAACATCACCGCGCCCGCCTCTGGCAGCAGTTCTGCTCGCGCGCCGACAAAGGACAAATAGACCCCGACCAACTGCCGCCGCATCTGCACCTGTTTAATGTGGGGCTGCTACCACCCAGCTCACTGGATGTATTAGTGCGCTTATCGAAAATGACCGATGCCGACACCGAGCGCGTATCGCTTTACTTTCTAAATCCCGCGGTAGATTACTGGGCTGACCTGCTCGACATGCGTCGCGCTGCGCGTCAGCGTCTAGCGCTCAGCGCTACCGCCGAACCACTCGCCGATGACCAGAATGGCAACCCGTTGCTAAGCTCACTGGGCGGCAGCGGCCGCACCCTGATGAAACTGCTGGGTGATCGCAGCGAATGGGTACACGACGAGCAATTCTTTTTACCCGCCGACGATCAAAGCCTGCTGGCAGCCGTACAGCGTGATCTGCTGCATCCCTACGACAACACACCGCCCGACAGCAAACTGCCGGCCACCGATGACGACGAAAGCATTCAGCTCCATCAATGCTATAGCCCGTTGCGTGAGGTACAGGCACTGCATGATCGCCTGCTTGATCGATTCAACGCGGACACCACCCTCGAACCCGCCGACGTGCTGGTGATGGTGCCCGACATCAACACCTATGCCCCCATCATCGAAGCGGTGTTCGGCAGCGTTGGCGGCGATCCGGACGGTAGCGGCCGCACCCGCTATATTCCGTGGTCGGTCGCCGACCGTTCGCTGGTGCAGGTATCACAGATAGTCGGGTGCGTAGAGCGCCTGTTCGACCTTCCCGACTTCGAGTTCGAAGCCACCGGTGTACTGGCCTTTGCCGCAGAACCTGCCATTGCACGACGCTTTGGGTTTGACGAAAGCGCATTAAAAACACTCGGCCAGTGGCTGCGCGAAACCGGAGTCCGCCGCACCCTGGCGGGTCAGCATAAAAAAACCCTTCAAGCACCAGTGGCCGACCTGCACAGCTGGGACTTCGGCTTGCGACGTCTGCTGCTTGGTCGCGCCATGCCCGAGGGCAGTGATGCCGTAGGTGATTGCCTGCCGTGGACCCATGTTGACGGTCAGCAGGCGGGTTTACTCAGCCAGCTGCTGAACCTGCTGGAAGCACTTCACGAGACCCAAAAAAAACTCACCGCACCGCGCACTGTCGCCGCGTGGGTGGACGCACTCAACGACATGGTCACACGCCTGCTGGTGCCCGACGAGCAGGAAGCCGACGCCCTGGCCCAGTTTCGAGAGTTGCTGGCCGGGCTTGATACCGATGCCCTACGCGCCGGCAACACCCATGCAATGAGCCATGCTACGTTCGCAGAAATTTTGCGCGGCGTGTTAGTCGCGGCAGAGCAGAAAAATCATCGCTACCTGACTGGACGTGTCACCTTCAGCTCTATGGTGCCGCTGCGCTCGGTGCCGTTTCGGGTGGTTGCCATGCTGGGCCTGAACGACAGCGACTTCCCGCGCCAGCGCCCCAAGCTGGGTTTCGATTTAATTGCACTGCACCCGCAACCCGGTGACAGATCAGTGCGCGACGACGACCGCTATCTATTTCTTGAAGCGCTGTTGTCCGCCCGTGACGAGCTCTATCTATCGTGGATCTACCGCAACCTGAACGACAACGCCGAACGCGAACCATCAGTACTGGTATCAGAGCTGCGTGACTACCTCACCAAGCGCTACCCCAACACCCAACCGCGGAGCATTGAACACCCGTTACAGCCATTCTCAACGTCACTGTTCAACGCCGACCAGCCCGCCCTGCATACCTTTGCCGCAGAATGGGCACCACCAGCTGACGCCCCGGCGGCCGTATCGCTTGCCACCACCGGGTTACAAGCACCCGTAGAACCGGTCATCAACCTTGATGATTTTCAGCGTTTCTGGCGCAACCCGTCTGACTGGTTTTGCCGTCGGGTACTGGGCATTGGCTTATGGCGTGAGGAAAAAGAACCCGAAGACGCCGAACCCTTCGAGATCGATGCACTGGCAGGCTATGGTTTGCGCAGTGAGTTATTCGACTTTCTAATGACAACCCCTGATGCCGACCCGGCATCAGGCAAGCGCGCCGCTCACACACGACTGACCAACAGCGGTGTGCTGCCGCATGGCGGGCTGGGCGATCTGGTATTTGACGGGGTATACCGCGAAGCCACAGATCTGCTGGCGCGGGTAAATACGCATCCGGCGACCGTATTACCGGCCGTCGATATCGACATCAACGTTCTAGAGCACCGCTTGCACGGACGCCTGCCCGGTGCCGTGACATGGGCTGATAACAGCACCGGTTTGCGGCACTACCGTGCATCCACCCTGAAGGGCAATCAAATTGTCACGCTATGGCTGGCGCATCTGATCGGATCAGCCGCCGGGGTACTGACCGGGCCATCGCGCCTGATCACCAAAGACACCGACCGCCAGCTAACGGCCATCACCCCAGACGATGCACTCACCCGATTGCAGCCGTGGGTGACCGGGTGGCAACAGGGTCAGGCCAGTGCCTTGCCGTTTTTTGCCAACACCAGTGCGGCGATTGCCGGTGTCGTAAAAGGCAAACCCGAAGCGTCCTGGCTGACATCGTCGTATGGCGGCGGGCCCGGCGAAAGCGACCACGAAGCCGTACAGTTGCTATACCCCGACACCGGTGCGGTTCTGACCAGACAAGATGTCTTCGACTGGGCCATCAAGCTTCTTAGTGATGGGGAGTTAACATCATGAACGCACTCGATACTGCCACCCTGCCACTGCACGGTCGTCACTTAATAGAAGCCAGCGCAGGCACCGGTAAAACGTTCGCGGTGGCTAATTTATATGTGCGCCTGCTGATCGATGCACGCCACAGTACCCCGCACACGGTCGAAGACATTCTGGTGGTTACCTTCACCAAAGCGGCCACCGAAGAACTTCGCGCCCGACTGCGCGCAAGAATAGAAATAGCACTACGAGTACTGGACGGTGAATCCCCCGACGATGCCGACCAAACCCTGCACGAGGTACTCGACCCGCACCTGGCCCTGCCCGACACCCGCGCACGTCTTGAGCTGGCGTATCAGAGTATGGACCAGGCGGCGATATTCACTATCCACGGTTTTTGCGACCGTGTACTGCGCGAGCAGGCCTTTGAAAGCGGCGAGCTGTTCGATGCCGAACTACAGACCGATGCCGACGCGTTAAGCCTTCGATCTGCGCAGGCCTGGTGGCGTGGCAAAGTAACCCCGCTGCCGCGTGACGCCACCGAGAACATTCCCGCTGCGTGGCGTAAGCCCGGTGCCGTACTGAGGCGTTTGTCATCAGTGATTGCCGATCCCGACGGAAAAATAGTACCGACCGCCAGCACCGAAGAAGTAAGCAAAGCACACGCAGCCTATGAAGCGGCATGGCATTCCTTCAGTGACGCATGGAAACAGCACGGCACTGACTGGACCGAACAGATTCGCGCAGGCGTCGAAACAAAATTAATCAATAAAAGCTCAGGTAAATACACCACAGATACCGTCGCAGAAAACGCACTACTGGCGACAGAGCTTGCCGCACAACCCGAAGCCCCCGCAGCCATTGCCGGCAGCCTCGCTATATTTGGCAATGACGTTCTGGCCGACTGCACCCGCAAAGGCAAAGAACCATTACAGTCGCCACTGGGTGACAGCATTGACACCCTGATAAGCACAGTTAACGAGGTCAGCCTGCTGGCACGGGTTGTACTACAGTGCGATGCCAGAGACTTCATCAGCATTGATCTGGCACAGCGCAAGCAGCTGGCACGGGAACGCACCTTCGATGATCTGCTTTTGCAACTGCATCAAGTGCTGTACAGCAACGCGGGCGAACGCCTGACAGAAGTCCTGCGTGCGCGTTTTCCAGTCGCCTTGATCGATGAGTTTCAAGACACCGACCGGATTCAATACGAAATCTTCGACCGCCTGTATCCGGTGACGGCTGACGCCGCCATTGACACTACCCCGGCACTCTATCTGATCGGCGACCCCAAGCAATCTATCTATCGCTTTCGCGGCGCTGATATCGACATCTATCTGCGCGCCCGCAACAGCACCGATGGCTTGTACTCAATAGACAGAAACTGGCGTTCTGCAGAACGCCTGATCAACGCACTGAACAACCTCTATGCCCAGTCCGACCGACCATTCGGCAGCGTTGATATCCAGTATCAGCAGGTAACGGCCGGCGGTCGGGCAGAAGGCCGGGGCTTAACCGTCAACGGAGAGCTTCTGCCGCCATTGCAGTTCGACTTCATCAAAGCGCCCGAAGACAAAATGCCGGCTATCGGCTTATCAGAAACACAGCTCGCTGAAGCCTGCGCCCAACGTGTCGCATGGTTACTCAGTGATGCACAGGCTACTCTGGGGGACACGCCCGTGACCTCCAAAGACATTGCTGTGCTGGTGTGGACCCACGCACACGCGCAACTGATCCGGCAGGCGTTGGCGCAAGTCGGCGTAGGCAGCGCAATGCAGTCCCGCGAGAATGTGCTTAACAGCCCGGAAGCGCTGGACATACTGGCGTTTCTGCGAGTACTTGCCCGGCAGGGAGACAGCGCCAGTTTGAGCCGTGTTCTGGTATCACCCCTGGGCGGGTACGGTGCCGAAGAGCTACTGCAACAGCGCGATGACGCCGTCGCCTGGCAACACATAGAAGACGCCGTAGACCGATGCCGTGATCAGTGCCGGCAAGCCGGGCCGCTGGCCGCTGTGCTGCAGTTTATGTCGCTGTTTAATACCCGTGTACGGGCACTGGGCTGCAAAGCCGCCGACGCACGCGGTATAGACCGCATGCTGGGCAATTATCTGCATCTGGCAGACGTACTGCAAACCGCCTGGCAGGATCAACCCGATGTACGTGCCCTGTTGCAAACAGCACAGCGCTGGCGCGAACAAGGCGCTGCTGAAACTCTGCAGCTGAGACTGGAAAGCGACGAAGCGCTGGTGCAGATTGTCACTGTGCATAAGTCAAAAGGCCTGCAGTACCCGGTGGTGATGTTGCCATTCGCCTGTATGGGTAAAGACCCCACCGTGAAAGGCGACGCGATAGCCTTTACCGAAAACGGCCTGCCCCGCCTTGACGTTGGCAGCCCGCAACAAAATGATCGCCGCAATGCGGCAACACAGGCACAGGCGGATGAAGCCATGCGCACCTTGTATGTAGCACTGACACGGGCCGAGCAAAGCTGCTGGATTGGCGTAACCGCCAATAAAAACGCCAGGTCCGCCGCCTTGTGGAAACTAATGAACGTGCAATTTCCAGCCAAAGCCAATATCAGCCATTATCAGAGCGCTATCGAAACCGCACTCAGACAACTGACTGACGCAAGCCCGGACAGCGCACGCTCTGACACACTGTCCGCACGGGGTCCGCTGGCAATCACCAACACCACAGCGACCGGGCAACTGGCGCGCAGCGCCGACCGCCGTGTGCACGCAAGTTGGCGGGTCGGCAGTTACTCAGCACTGGCACGCCATGCCACCCACGCTGCAGAGCAACCGGACCACGACGCCGTCGACGTACCCGTCGCAAAACCCGAGACTGTTGATTACACCGACCCCTTTCATTTTCCACGCGGCGCGGATGCCGGTACGCTGGTGCATGCTGTATTTGAACATCTGGACTTCAGCACTGCAGACAGCATCGACCTGCCCGCCTACGCCGAGCAACACCTGCGTGCCCACAGTGTCGATACAATCTGGACACCGGCACTGTGCACCCTGGTGCGCAACACCCTCGACACACCGTTGACCAGCAGTGGTTTCTCGCTTGGCGCGCTCACCGGCAAAGACCGCCTCGACGAGCTTAGCTTTCACTTTCCGGTCGGCGCACTGGAAGCCGCAGCACTCGCCGGGCTGTTACAGGAACATGGCGTGATCAACGCCGACGATGGCCTGCAGTTTGACCGTCTCGACGGTTACATGACAGGCTTTATCGATCTGACCTTCCGCCACAATGGCAAATGGTACATCGCTGATTATAAATCCAATCACCTCGGCTACGCACAAGACGAATACAACACCAAAGCACTGACCACTGCCATGCAGCACCATCGCTATGATCTGCAATACCTGATCTACGCCGTGGCCTTGCGACGGTATCTAACCGCGAGAATCCCAGACATTGACTGGGCGCGTGATTTCGGCGGTGTGTACTACCTGTTTGTACGCGGCATGCCCGGTGCCACCACGCCCCCGACAGAATCAACACCGCACACCGGCGTACACGTCGCGCACCCCCCTGAACACCTGCTACAGGCGCTGGATCAGCTGCTAACCGGAGACGTCTCTAATGCGTAAAGTAGTCACCGCAGCAGTCGCCGATGGCAAGGTAAACTCCGCCGATATTGCGTTTGCCGATCTACTAATGACACTGGCACAAGCACCGTCCGATGAACTCTGGACCGCCGCCGCACTGGCGAGTGCCGCAGTACAGAATGGCGATGTATGCGTAATGCTTAAAGATCTGGCCGCCGGTGATAACGGTATCAACGCCGATGCCGTTCACGACGCCTTGCAAAACAGCGGCATGGTACAGAAACCCCAACAACCGGTCACATTGCCACTGGTACTGGACACCGATGGTCGTTTGTATCTAGCCCGCTACTGGCAGGAAGAACGTGATCTTGCCGAAGCCCTGCAGACACGGCTGCAAGCCTCAGCAGGCACTGACCAGACACCCCCTCTGGATCTACTCGACGCCCTGTTTCCAGCACCTACCGACCCCACAGAACCAGACTGGCAGCGCGTAGCCGCCGTAGTGGCGGCACAACAGCAATTATGTGTTATCACCGGCGGACCCGGCACCGGCAAAACCCGCACTGTGGCCAGGTTGCTTGCCGTACTACTGGCACAGTCACGGGATTCACAGCGCATCGCCCTGCTCGCCCCCACCGGTAAAGCCGCCGCGCGACTACTGGAATCACTACGTGCCGAAGAGCTCAACCTAAAAGCGCTAAACATCCACATCGACCTGCCAGCCAGCGCATCCACCATGCACCGCGCACTGGGCTACCAACCCGGACGCCGGGGCTTCAGACACAATGCCGGTAACCCGCTACCGTTTGATCTGGTATTGGTCGATGAGGCCTCAATGGTCGACCTATCTTTAATGCACTCACTGGTATCAGCGCTGGCCCCGGAAACACGACTGATCATGTTGGGCGACCGGGATCAACTGGCCTCAGTCGACGCTGGTAACGTACTTGGTGATATCGTCGGCTACGCATCACCGGAGCGATACAGCAAACCACTAAGAGACGTATTACTAAAGACCTGCCCCGGGTTTGACACCATCGGCACCCACAAAGACAACGGTGGCATGGCAGACGCCATCGTGCAGTTGCAACACAGCTACCGGTTTGATTCACAATCGGGCATTGGCCACTTTGCCCGAGCCGTAAACGCCGGGGACGCCAATGCCGCCTGTAATGTGGGTAGCGATACCAACTTCCCGGACCTTAAATTTATCAACCCCGATCAAACACCGTTACACACCCATCTTCTAACCCGCGCCCTGCCAGCGGCCACCGCTGTTATAGAAAATAGCAACGTAGAAGAAGCAATGACCGCACTGCAGGAATACCGCGTGCTCTGTGCGTTGCAACTGGGACCACGGGGCGTAGAGCAGATCAACCAGTTTATAGAATCAAAACTGGTTAGCCTCAGGCATATGCAAGCGAACCAGTTATGGTATCGGGGCCGACCGATTCTAATCAACCGCAACGATCCGGCAAACAATCTGTACAACGGCGATACCGGCCTGATCTGGCCGGATGACAACGGTAATACTATGGCCTGGTTTCCGGATGGCGAAGGTGGGGTCCGCACTGTAGCGCCTGGGCGGTTACCGGCGCATCAAACTTGTTATGCGATGACTGTACACAAAACTCAGGGATCGGAGTTTACCAATGTACTCATGGTGCTGCCGGAGGAACGCCACCCGCTGCTGAGTCAGGATTTGTTATATACCGGTATTACCCGTGCCCGGCGTAATGTGGAAGTTTACGGGAGTGAGGGGGCTATTCGAGCTGGGTGTGAGACCAAGCGGGTTCGGGCTTCCGGGTTGTTGGGGCAGTTGTGGTGGTGAGATGTTGTAGAATTTTTAGGAAGAAGACCAACAGAGGCTGGAGCAGAAAGATTATATAATTTTTGGGCAGATTATAAGTTTGATGAAAATAGTTTTGCTAAAAACTTTGGTTTAGGATTAGGCTTTAACGG
>CALKXD010000071.1 GCA_938003855.1 uncultured Granulosicoccaceae bacterium
GTCATCTATATAGGCGCCAGCCCTGACTGCTCCAAAAACCGAACCTACGCGCAACGACAGGCGCAGGCCTTTTTAAAAGGCAGCAGTGCACCCGATTTCGCCGCTGAAGACTATGAGATCGACTATAAAAACAGAGCAACGGTGGCGGATTTAACGGACCTCGGAAAGCGTCAGATGGCGGTAAGCTAATGGCTAAAACCCGCCATGGATTGTTAGTGCCTATCCAGAAACAAGCGCTACTGCGTACCACTCAGGCACGCAATCTTTTGCCGACCACAGGTAGTTACTTAAGAACAACTAAGCGCCTACATGGGGTAGGCAAAATCTCACGCACCTGAATGATCCTCGCGACACCCTGTTTCCGGATGGGCACTAATTGGCAGCGCCTGTTGCGGGCTCTTAGCCGGTTGGTCGGCGGAACACGATAAAAGCACCGGAAAGGGCGACCAGCACCCCGGCGGTGGTGGTCAGCGTCCAGGCATAGTCTTCTGCAATACCTGATACGGTCAGCGCGATCAGCGGAAAAAGTATAGTGGCATAGCTTGCGCGGGCAGCGCCTTGTTTCTCGACCAGTGTCAGGTAGGCGATAAATGCCACCACTGATGCACCGATAGCCAGATACAGCAGCGCGCTAAGGTATACGATGTCCAGCGGAATCATCAGGCTATGGCCTGTGGCGATGGCGGCGGTGGCACACAGCGCAGCGCCGAACAACATTGCAACGGTTATAACGCATGGCAGGTGGTTATCTCTAGATAGTGACGCCGAGATCAGATTGCCCGCCGAAAAAAAACAAGTGCCAAGGATCGACAGCGTCAGTCCTTTAATTGTTGCCGTTGTTGAGCCGCTCGATTCCCCGAGTACCGATGGACCAAAAACCAGAGCGATACCGCAGACACCCACCAGAGCACCGAAGATCGTTTGGCGATCCGGCTTGATGCGAAGCCAGATCCATTGATTTAGTACGTTAAAAAATATTGCCATGGCAAACACAATTGAAACCAGTCCACTGGGTATGAAGCGGGTTGCATGGTAAAAGCAAATAAAGTTGGCGCAGAACAAACAAGTGCCCAGTAGCGCGACTCGCGGGAGTCGCTCCGTTGGAGGCAGCTTAAAGTTCCCGCGAATTGCCAGCCAGGCGGCCAGCACGACGCCTGCCAGTCCGAACCGCCAGGCGATCGAAACCAGCGGTGATACCTCTGCGACCTGCAGAGCGATGGCGTACCAGGAGAATCCCCAGGCGATGACGACGATGGCTAGTAAAAACATTGGGGTTCCGCAAAAAAACCAGAGCAGCGTTGAGTATCAGGCCACAATCAGTGGAAGTCTTGCACAATACGGACGCAGTTAACACGGACAGGACACACCAAATGCTTGCCAGAAGGGCAGGCAGGCAACGTACAATAACGGATGAAAACTGATCCGGCTGAAGTAGCGAAGACCATGGCCACCCATGGCGGTCAGGCGCTGCAAATGACAAGCAATCTAAAGTGTGTCCGTGGCCTGGCTTTCTGGAGCCGCGACGGTGGTGGCGACATTCACTATGTGAAGCCCGCTCATCATACGCTGAGCATCTACCTGCAGGGCGGTCATGGCGTAAGTGAGATCGGCCAGCCGGATGTGAATGGCGGACCCGGGGCAATCTGTGTACTGCCGGCCGGTCACGAAAGCCATTGGTACAATACTGCCCACGTCGGTGTGCTGCATGTGTACTTTGATGACAATCATCTGCAGGCACTCGGTGTAGACCCGGTCAATGCACTGCGGCAGGTGCATTTCGGGCGCGATCCGTTGTTGCGGACGCTGGGCAATGGGCTGATCACCGATCTACAATGGTCAGCCGTGTCGGATGCTATGGTGCTTGAGTATATGGTGTCCAGTATGTTGGCGCGGCTCATGGCGCAGCCGGTATCGGGACGCTCCGGGCGTGGTTTATCCAGAGCTCAACTGGGTTGTATAGAGCGTCGTCTGCAGTCGTATACAGAGCAGCAATGCCGTCTTACCGATCTTGCCGCTGAGGCTGGCTTGAGCGTCAGGCAGTTTTCCAGAGCTTATCGCCTATCAACCGGTATCACGCCGGGTCAGCGCATGCTGGATATTCAGACTGATCGGGTTAAGGCGATGATCGGTCAGGGTGTGCCGTTGGCAGAGATCGCACTGGCGACTGGTTTTTCGTCGCAGAGCCATATGAGCAGACGTTTCCGACAGCAAACCGGTGTCACACCGGGGGCCTGGCGTCGCGAGAATCGCTAGTGCTCAGTCGGCGGCGGGGCGTCGATAATAGGCCCCGGGAAGTTTGCACAGACAGCCTGCAATCACATAGAAAATGACTGACGCTATAAGCACCAGCGCGAGTCCGGCAAGTATTGCGTCTTCGTTTTCCGTACAGAGGTTTTTCAGGTGGCATGATGGCGATACCAATAATTGTGACACCAGGCCGATTGCCACAGCGGTAAGTGCGTTATAGACGAGAATCACCAGTATCCGGCGCAGCACAGACGGTTTTCTGGTTTCGTCAGTGGCGGTTCGCTCAGTCAGTGTGTGATGCTGTTTTGCACGTGATTCGTTTTTAAATACAACCACCGATCCGGAGAGAAGATCGTGCAGGGACTGGTGCTTTCTGGTCAGGAGCATTGTCACAACGGAATAGATACCGAACAGTGTTTTTACAATAAATCGAACCAGACCGTTAAGCACGAACAGGTTTTTGCCGGTGGTTTTGCCAATGACCTTAATGCCGGAGTAGTGATGGCCAATGGTGCCACCGGTCAGCCAGATGAGCATGGGTTCGAGGAATAGCATCGGCGTAACAATGCAAACCACTTTGATCCATGTATCAGTGATACCTGAGATCGATGCAATATAAGTTAACAAGATCAGTAGGCAGGCAAAGATTATAGAATCAAGCATCATGGCTTTGATTCTTAACAATATAACCGGATACAACATGGCACTAACCTGTTCAGTGTCTGGAGAAGGATCAATGGCGTCGGTCCGACCCGAATGACAAGCCAAAAACCGTGCGACGGATTATTTACCTTTAAATCGGCAGCGCTGGTAGTACATCGATAGAAAGGTGTGGCCGTACAGTGGAATAACTTACCCGATAATAGCAAAGAAATCCGCTGCTATTGACTCAGCTGTGTCGGGGGTTGATCGCATTATTCTATTTAGCGCGTCATGCAGGTAAAATGACCATTCGCAACTTGCCGGCCCGAATCGTCATGAAAACTGATAAAACCCGACTGCAGCGCCTGAATGCCGTCGCAGAAAAACACACACGCGCCGGCGAGTACAGCAGTATTGAGTGGGCTGTCTCTCATCAAGGCGAACTCGTCAGTAAGGGGATATGCGGTATGGCTGACGCCTTACAGTCAACGGCGTTGCCGGTTGATCCCATCTACCGCATTTATTCGATGACAAAGCCGATTTTGTCGGTGCTGACGTTGCAATTGATTGAGGAGGGACTGCTGGCACTGGCATCACCGGTGGCGCATTTTCTTCCTGCGGTTGCCACGATGCATATTCTCGATGGCAGTGACACCCGACCGGCGCGTCAGGTGATGACTGTTGAGCATTTGCTGACTCACAGGGCCGGATTCTCATACGATTTTCTACCTGACTGCCCTGTTGCCGGGTTGTACCGGTCCGCTGGACTGGCCGAGAACGGCACACTAAGCCTGCAGCAGCTGGTCGATGCGCTGATTGATCAGCCCCTGTGCGCGGAACCTGGTACCACCTGGAGATACAGCTACTCGATCGACGTACTGGCGCGTGTGCTGGAAATTGCCACCGGCAGTAGCTTGTCAGAGTTGTTAGTGAGCCGGATATTCAAACCTTGCAGGATGATCAGCACCGGTTTTTCGGTGTCGAGCTCGGGGCAGCATCGCTTGTTGCCGATGTTCGGTCAGCGACTGCTGGGCAGTGAGATGACTTTAATCACTGACCCGCAAAGGCTACACCCTCTTAATGTGGATTCCTCGCATCCGGTGCACAGCAGTACGTTTGAGCGTGGTGGTCATGGCCTGTATTCCACCACCGACGACTACATGCGATTTCTACCTGTACTGATGACAGGTAAAACAGCCGACGGTGAAGCGCTGCTCTCGGCGCCTATGGTCGATATGATGTGGAGTAACCGGATACCACAAATACAGTTGCCGCTATCGATTGGTCCGAATGTACTGGCGGGCTATGGCTGGACACTATTCGGCCGCGTGATGATGAATCCCGGTCAGGCGATGTTTTTGACGGCCACCGGCGAGGGGGGTTGGGCAGGGGCGGCCGCCACCTACTTCTGGGTCGACCGTGAAGCCGAACTGAGTGGCGTGGTGATGACCCAGTATCTGGGGGCGACTGTGCCGATTGGCGACTATTTCCGTACCGCAGCGTACCAATCTCTGGTTTGACCATACCGGGAATGTTACTTTTATCTTGAGCCCACCACCTGCGTTGTTGCTCTGATTACCCTCATTGGCTGGTGCAGACTCTGTGTTACGGGTGATCATCACTGTGGCAGAAGGGTTATGCCCGCAGTGCGTCGATTGATGCACTGCGACACCGGTCGTAGGAGTATGCTGGCTGCTCGTGGTGCCGGCTTCAGACGCTCTACCGCAGGCGTAGTTTGCGATGTGCCATTATGATGAGTTTAGCTGTGACAATAACGATGTGCCTTAATGCTGTGAAAAAGTATGTGCGGAGGAAAGTAAATGATTAATGCGATACGCTCGCAAGTTGCGGCGGCCGCTGGTGATCGTTTTTTTTATGGCTGGGCGATTGTGGCGGTGGCGGCGGTCACCATGTTTTCCAGTGGCCCGGGCCAGTCCTATACCTTCTCTGTATTCCTTGATCCCATCGGTGTTGATCTGGGTATCTCAAACACCACCATCGCCACGGCGTATGCGTTTGCTACCTTTGCGGCGGCGTTCCTTTTACCGCGAACTGGCAAACTACTCGATAAATTCGGTCCCAGGCGAGCGCTTATTGCCACAGCATGCCTGCTGGGTATCGCTTGTTTGTTTTTTGGTGCTGCTGCCAACTTTCTGTGGTTAGCGCTGGGCTTCGGGCTGCTGCGATTTATGGGGCAAGGGGCCACCATGATGTGCTCAGCTAATCTGGTATCGCAGTGGTTTTCGCGCCGGCGCGGCTTTGCCATGAGCCTTATGGCGCTGGGCTTTGCAGCGTCAATGGCCATTCATCCTCCGCTCGGCAGCTATTTGATTGAGCACTATGGCTGGCGCACTGCCTGGGTGATGCTGGGGATCATGACCTGGCTTGTTATGCTGCCACCAATTGTTCTTCTGGTGTTTGACAAACCTGAGTCCATTGGCCTGACTCTCGACGGTGATGCTGCAGTGACTGAAAACCCCGCCGGCACCGCCGCAGTCGAGGGACAAGACGGGTTGACTTTGCCGGAAGCCAAAACACATCGGGCATTTTATTTACTGTGTGGTGTGTGGTTTATCATTGGCGGGTTGGTGACCGTGCTGCACTTTTATCAGGTGTCTATTCTGAGTGACCGTGGGTTCAGCAGTCAGGCCGCCGCTCAGCTATTCACTATTTCAGCAATTACGATGGTTGTCGCCATGCCGCTGGTCGGGCGCTGTATGGACGCGATACGCAGTCGCTTTGTCATAGCGGCTGCATTAACCTTCAACGCCCTGGCACTCATCGGCATTACGCTGGTGGCAAGCTATGCCAGCGCGGCCCTGTATGCGGTTATCTTTGGAATCACCAATGCTTTTATGATGACCATGTTCGGCTACATCTGGCCGCGCTACTTTGGTCGAGCGCATCTCGGTTCGATACAGGGTGTGGGTCAGATGTTCGGTGTCGTGGGTGCGTCGGTGGCGCCAGTGCCGGTCGGCTACGCTATAGACACCTTTAACAGTGCCACTGGTGTATTGCTCGGCTTGTCCGCTATTGAGATCGCAATGGCGGTGATCGTGGTGGTGTTTTTGCGCACGCCACCGGGGGTAACTGTGCCCGAAGGGCTGGAGTAAATCCGCTCAGCGGGAAGCGCGAGCGTGACAACTGATAGCCTGGTGTGCGTGGTACTCGATACCGCCTGGCAGACTGTCTGTTTTTTTCAGCTTGTGTTGATTCTCGCGACGTAGTGGCCGTTGAAGCTCAATAGCGGGCAATGCAACAAGCTACCACTGTGCAGACTCGTCGTTGCTTGCGTGTGAGACCTGCTGCTGCAACCAACCAGTGTACTGCGGGCTGTCGTGCAACGGTCCGGTCAGTTTCTATGTACCGTCCGTCAGGCTTTCTAAACGTCCCCCGGCCAATGCAGTGCTGCTTAGGTAACTACGGGCATGTGTCAGACGACGCGCGAAATTATCCGTAAGTGCTACTCGCCAATTCCACGGTAGGGTGGGTATAAGTGTATTACCTGGCTACAGGCTAACCCTGATTTGCGCTTCGGGTTAGCAGCGTGTTCGGGAAGCAGCGGCCCACGAAAGCGGTAACGATGCCGGTGCGCGTCGATGGACCAGGGCTGACGGGTCGGGTCAGGTTTTTGTGTGGCGATGTTCCCGCCGGTCGCTGACCGGCGGGGCTGTTGAGGGTGCGTGTAGGCGGACTAGCGTCCGAAGACTATTTCCGGTAGCCAGAGTGCCAGTTGTGGAAACATGAGCACAATTAAAATACCGACTACCTGCAGCATGACAAATGGAATAATACCTTTGTAGATATCCTGCATTTTCACCACCGACGGAGCAACGCCCTTCATATAGAACAACGCAAAGCCGAACGGCGGAGTCAGGAACGAGGTTTGTAGATTGACTGCCACCAGTATCGCAAACCAGTAGGTGACCTGTGCCTCTAGAAATTGCCTCGCTGCCATGTTCGTAGGTTGTTCCAGCCCCAGGTGTGAGGCAAATTCAGGGGCGAGTGCACGAATAACAGGAGCAAACACCGGCAGAATAATAAGAATAATCTCCAGAAAGTCGAAGAAGAAACCCAGTAGGAAAATGACGCCCATCAGTAGCAGCAGTAACATCCACGGACCCAGTTCGAGGAACTCAATGAACTCGATGATAAGGTCTTCACCATAGACATTTCGGAAGATGGTTGAAAAGGCGGTCGCACCGACGAAGATAAAGAAAATCATTGCGGTGGTAAGAGTCGTTCTGTCGACCACGCTTTTCAGGACTTTGAAATTTAGTGTGCCGTTAAACGCGGCAAGAACCATCGCACCGAATGCGCCAACACCAGCGGCTTCCGTGGGCGTTGCCCAGCCACCGAAGATTGACCCGAGCACCATAACGATTAGAAAAATCGGTGGTACAAAGCCCAGCAATATGCCACCCCAGAGGGTGTTTCCTTCCATTTTACCGATCACCATCGAAGCGGTGAAAATTGCCAGAAAGCCCAGCAGTCCCCAGTTAAAGCTTGGCAGAATACCCGCTTTGGTCAGATACCAGGCGCTAATGACAACAAGGGCACTGACTGCGGCAAACAAAACGACGTTGCGTTTATTCACCGGGTCCAGAACGATTGCGTCGGCTGGCAACGGTGGAGCCAGTGATGGCTTTATCGAGCACGCCGTAATGATGTAGGCAAAGTACAGGCCGGATAAAATAAGCCCCGGGATGATCGCGCCGATAAACAGGTTACCAACGGATACGGCCAGCAGGTTGGCCATTAGTACCAGCATAATACTGGGTGGGATCAGAATACCGAGTGTGGCGCTGGATGCGATAGTCCCCGTTGCCAGTGCCGGGCTGTAGCCGCGGCTTAACATGGTGGGTAGAGCCAGCAGGGTCATCATTACCACCGATGCCCCGATGATGCCGGTGGTTGCTGCCATAATGGTGCCCATGACGGTTACCGCCAGTGCCAGTCCGCCGGGGATTCGCCGTAGCATCACCTGCAATATATGCAGCAGGTTCTCAGCAACTTTTGATTTCTCGAGCATGGTTCCCATAAAGATAAAACAGGGAATTGCCACAAGGATTGGATTCTGCACCGCGCCCGATCCGCCATCCCCCCCCCAGATGCGTTGCACCACCTGGTAGAAGACAGCAAAATCGATGAAATCCAGCTGCCAGGCAACGATTCCGAAGATCGTTGATATCCCGCCCAGTGCAATGGCGACAGGCAGGCCGGTAAAAAGGGTAAGCGCCAGTGCCAGGAACATATAGGCACCGATGAACTCATAGAGATGATCGTAAACAGTTTCCCACATAGCCTCTGCTCTTTTTTAAGTCTGTTGTTCTGAGGCTCTGGCTGCATCTTTAGCAGCCTGTTCCTGTTCTAGTAAAAGTTCAGCCTCGCGACGCGCGTCCGCCAGAGCTGTTGATTGATCCGAGAATATTTCAAGCCCGTCGATGGCTTCATCCTGATGTTCCTGTGACCCGAACAAGTAAGCCCAGAGCCGGAAGATGGTCGCGACGATTGCCGCCAGTAACACGAGGAAACCCAGCACCATAAAAGATTTGGGGATGTAGCGCATCGGGATGCCGGTCATAGAATCTGATCCTTCTCCCTGTGACCAGGACAGCGCGACCATATCGAATGAGAACATGATCATGAGTACTAAAAACGGCACGCCAAAAACAAGCAGACCGATAAGCTCCATCCAGCCTTGTTTGCGTCGGGGGAGCATCTCGCGAAAAATATCCACACGAACGTGTGCGTTGGCCAGGTAGCCGATACCAAACGAGAACATTAACAGCAGCGCATGAAAATGCCACTGTAAGTCCTGCAGAATGGTGGATACGGAAAAGCCGTATTCAACGGTGTATTCCGAAAAGTACAGACGGGTGTAATCAATCTTTCGGGTGACTACGTCAAACATAATCACCAGTATTAACGGAATGATGACCCACCCAACCCAGAGACCGATTTTTCTCGCCAGTCTGTCGAGGGCGTTTGCTACTTTAAGGAGATTTTTCATTGATTCATTACTGAAACTGGTTGCCACAATACAAAACAGCGCACCTTACGATGCGCTGTCAGTTAAAGAAAAAAACGTGACATCTATTTCAGATAACCACGATCACCCCAGACCGCATACTTCTCACGGAACTCCTGAAGGCTTGCCCAGATTTTCTGAGCATCAGGGTTGGATGCTGTTTCTTCAGCAACTACTTCGTCCCAGGCACCTCGAAGTTGATCGAGGATTTCATCGGGCCAGGTCATGTTCTTAACGCCATCGGCTTCGTTGTCGAGCATAGCCTGGAACTGTGAGGCTTCACCGTCAGCGACTTCCTGGGCGATGTTTGCATCACAAGCGGTTTCCAGCATGGCCTGGTACTCATCAGGCAGCTCGTTCCACTTGTCCATGTTGATCAGCAGTTCGTTAGACGTTGACTGCTGGTGCCAGCCTGGGAAGTAGTTGTACTTAGCGATCTGATAGAAACCGTAGGAGCGATCAATAGAAGGCATGGAAAATTCAGTCGCATCGATGGTGCCCAGCTCGAGTGCAGGATAGATATCACCACCTGCCAGCTGTTGGGTAGATACGCCAAACTTCTGCATTACCTTGGCACCCATGCCAAAGAAGCGCATTTTCAGGCCTTTGAGTTGATCGAGAGATTCAATAGGCTCACGGAACCAGCCTGAAGTCTCTGGTGCGATAAAGCCACACAGCAGGAACTTGATGTTGTCGCGGGCATAGATTTCGGAGACGAGTTCGTTACCACCGCCATACTTGTACCAAGCGAGGAATTCACCAACACCGGGACCGAAAGGGAAGGCTGAGGCAAATGCCAATGCAGAGTTTTTGCCCTGGTTTGCACCTGAGGTACCAAACGCTGCCTCGAAACCACCCTGGCTGATCGGATCGTAGTAGGCATAACCCCCGGCAAGTGCGCCTGGCTCGAATACTTTGATGTCGAAATCACCACCAGACATGCGATTCACTGCTTCAGCGATTCGTGGTCCCGGCGGGCCTATGACCGCAACGTTGGTGGCATAAGCCATGTGCAGTTTCCAACGGACTTTCTTTGCAGCGTGTGCCGGTGAGGCAATTGCTGCTGCCAGTGCCGCAGTACCGGCCAGTAGACAGGCACGCTTGAATAGATCTTTCTTCATAATTCCTCCAGTGTTTAGAATCCTCGACGTCGACGCCTGTTGCATGGACGAAACCCGGACCGGTATCAATAATGATAATTGAGGTATCAGAAGTCAAATAATAAATAGCCAAAGTTATTTCGCCACTTCACTTGCGGACTGCCTGAAGGCAATCCGGTCCATGGTTCTAAACGGTGGGAAACGGGGTAATGGGCTGCTTTAGTGGAAGATTTAGTGAGTCGCGCTGAGCCTTCTTGCGACGCCCTGTTTTTTAAGTGTCGAGCTGAGCAACGCCGTAAAGATCAGATAGGCTAATGTCGTGGAGCACATCAGCTGATGATGTTGGTCGTTCGCGCGCGGGTCTGGCGCAGGGCGATGGCTGGCTTGCTGACAACAGTCGCCAGGTCACAGAATGTGCCGATGACGTGGTCAGCGGGACAACCTGACCGAGAGGCTCCTGCGATTACTACACCGCGTGCCTGCGCAGTTTTTCGTAGTAGGGCCAGTGATGAGCAAGGTAGTCGGTCAGGTGCGGGGTAGTTGCGGCCGCCGCGTAAAAGCGCTCACGCTGTTGATCTGTTTCACCGGGAGTTAACGGCTGGATTGATGTTGATGCCATCACGTCGCGGTGCCAGCCACTGACCTGCTGCCAGTCCTCGGGGGATGAATTGCGCCACTCGAAAGCATGTTCGCGGTGGTCCAGACCAACAGCATCCCAGAGCTTACGCACTGTTGCTGTGGGTTGGTTTCTTATCGATTCTGCCCTGATAATGGTCGGTTTTCTGCCGGACTGGACCAGCGCGCAATAGTGGTTCCACTGTGCCTGCAGGCCTATTTCCTCGAGTGATACATCGGGGTCGAGCTTGTGGTACGACAGTATGGACGCAAACGGATTGCGGATTAAAAAACAGTGTGTGATCTGATCGCAGAACAATTTGTCGTCGAGAAGACGCGGCACTACGTAGTAGCTCATATCCTTAAGGAACACCGGTCCGCTGCGGGCATGGTGCAGGATCATGTCGCGAACGTCTTCGTAGGTTGTCGGGTGATCTGGTTTGCTGTCAAAGTGCGGCATCCTGCGGACCGCTCGATTAATATAGTAGTCGTACATGAATGGTTCATGCAGGCAGTGCAGATCGCCGCGTTCGCGCATGATTCGCTCGAGTGCGGTCGACATTGAGCGCGGGTGCGCCCATAGCGCGATGATTTTATGGTTGGCCATTGTCGACACAATATCGGGGTACGTTGCAGCAAGCCAGATTGCCGGTCGGCCTCACCAGTGGGCTGCAGCATTAATCTGGATGTCTTCCATGGTAATTCCAGCGGCCGCATCACTACAAAGGAAGCTGACTAACGCGCCTATTTCCTGTGGTTGCACCAGCCGGTTCTGCGGGTTTGACTGCGCGATTCCGTCGAGCACCTCGGCCACCGGTCGACCGGATTGAGCGGCAATTTCACGAGCGCTGTCATGCAGCATTTCAGTCGCCACCCAGGTCGGGCTGATGGTGACGCACGTAACACCAAAAGGGGCTCCTTCAACGGCTGTCGCCCGGCTGAGTCCCAGCAGTCCGGATTTTGAAGCACTGTAGGCAGCGCTGTCAGCCACGGCGGTGTTTGCCGCTGTGGAGGCGATGTTGATGATTCGTCCCCATTTGCGTTGCTTCATCGATGGCATCAGTGCGCGGGTGGTGCGAAACGCACCGGACAGATTGGTGTCTATGACATTCAGCCAGTCTTCTTCGGTGTGCTCTGATACCAGCTGGTGAACACAGACACCGGCACAGTTGACCAGAATATCTGCCGGCCCCGCCAGCTGCCGTGCGGACCGCGCAAACTCATTGACAGAGGCCATTGAACGCACGTCCAGCGGCAGACAGTCGTGTCCAGCGGACTGCTTGTTGTCAGCCTGACGTGAGCCCGCCACAACGCGCACGCCTGATTCCTGCAATGAACGGCAAATGGCCAGGCCAATGCCACGTGATCCGCCGGTGACGACGGCGACCCGATCTGTGTCTGTCATTGTACGGCCCTTGAACGGTTGTGTAAGGCAGAGTGCGGCAATGCCCGATGCCACTGTCGGTTTGTTACTGCCGGTCCTGTACACCGGTGCTAATCGGGGGTAACTGTAAACCGGGTAGCGGTCACTAGCGGATTAACTCACGGATAGTATCTTCTGCAACCGCCAGTCCGTGAGTCATGCCTTGTCCATTGGTGACGGTAACAGCGGTGACGCGGTCGGCGGGTGATAACCGCAGCAAAGCGCTGTCAGGCAGAGAGGCGTAGTGTCCAAGCCAGCGCTGCTGAATCTGCAGATCGGGCAGCGCTATCATTTCGTTGAGTTCGTGCAGGATTAATGTGTCAATGTCGTCCATGCGGCTTTCTGCAGAGTGTTGCTGGTAGCGATGTGAATCGCCAATGGTAATACTGCCATCGGCTTCCTGAGCGGCGACCACATGAATGCCGTGGTCGAGTTGCGACCGGTAATGCCGTTGCTGGTAGTCGATCAGGTTGGCCAGACTGGCGCAGTCGGCAAAAGCGTTGTAGCGGGTCAGACTAAGCCCGCCGAGAATAAAGGGTCCAATGGTGCATTTTTGCGGTTGCGTGCGCAGCATCTGCAGCACACACTGAGTGACGCCACTGCGTTTGAAGGCGTCTGGAAAAAGCGTCGAGAATTCACTACCGCCGCAGACAACGGCCTGGTCGCAGCGAAAACCGCCAGTGCGTGTTTCTATTTCCGGTGGTGCGATGGCGGTGACTTCGGTGTCAAAATGAAAAGTGACCCCGTACTCGCGCTGCAACCACAGCGCCAGTTTGTCTGCGGCGGCACGCTGATCAACCTTCCAGGCGTCGGCATTCCACAAGGCGGCCAGGATCGACCCGGTGTTCAGGCCATCGCTGTAGTTGGCCAATTGAGCGGGTTTGATGATGCGGTTGCCGGGAGCCGATAAGCGGGCGGCATACTCTTCAATGACGTCAAGTTCTTCTGCAACGCGCGCCAGAAACAGGCAGCCTGATTGTTTCAGGCCGATGTCTGCCTGTGCTGCAATAGTTTTCCAGTGATCGAGGGTTCGAAGAGCGCTGGCGGATTCTTCGCCATCGGCCTGTGCCGCAATGGCCAGCATGCCGAAATTGCGAGTGCTTGCCCCATTGGCACGTCCGGAACGTTCAAACACTGCTACTGACAGCCCGGCG
The DNA here is from genome assembly GCA_938003855.1 of uncultured Granulosicoccaceae bacterium. Taxonomy (GTDB): domain Bacteria; phylum Pseudomonadota; class Gammaproteobacteria; order Granulosicoccales; family Granulosicoccaceae. The sequence continues at coordinate 13,213 of CALKXD010000071.1, forward strand.
CGTGCGGCGTGGTAGGCATGTGCCAACCCTAGAATACCTGCCCCGACAACCGCTAGATTGACTTGCGTCATTGTACCCCGGTCAGACCAGCCAACGCGTCAGCGTGGCGGTATTGCTGTTAGTGAGACAACGCCTGCGTGCTGTGTTTTCAGGGTTGCTGTTTTGACGTACCACCGCTGCGACTCCACAGGCGACATAGCCTTGACCAGTGTGCCGGGTTGAACCCGTGGCGGTGTTGGTTTATGTATAGGATAAGCCGCTGGCTGCCGTGGATGTATTGTTTATTGTTATAAACTAGTAGGTATTATCGATTTGATTTCTTTTTGATAATCGTGAAACTAAAGGGGCTCGATAGCTGGGCGAACAAACATTGACGAACATTTTCAGTCGAGGAAAACCAATTATGTTGCGAAAATTGTTATTGGCTCCGGTAGCGGTATCACTACTGGCGGCAACATCGCTTGCTGGTGCGGCTACTGAGCTCACTGTCTATACCGCTGTCGAAGCTGAAGATCTCAAGCGTTACGCTGAGACTTTCAACGAGGATCATCCCGATATAACCATCAACTGGGTGCGTGACTCCACCGGCATCGTGACCGCGAAACTGCTGGCAGAAAAAAACAACCCCCAGGCCGATGTTGTCTGGGGACTGGCAGCAACGTCGCTGCTGTTATTAAAAAGCGAGGGGATGCTCGAAGCCTATGCACCGGCCGGTGTGGAGAAGCTTGACCCTAAATTTGTCGATAAATCCGATCCGCCAACCTGGACTGGAATGGATGCCTGGGTGGCATCGGTCTGCTACAACACTGTGGAGTCTGAAAAACTGGGTCTTAGCCCGCCTGCATCGTGGAAAGACCTGGCAGATCCCATGTACAAGGGTCATGTAATTATGCCGAACCCGAATTCATCAGGTACCGGCTTTCTGGATGTGTCCAGCTGGCTGCAGATGTTTGGTGAAGAAGACGGCTGGAAATACATGGACGCCCTGCATGAGAACATCGCCCGCTATACACACTCGGGATCGAAGCCATGCAAGCTCGCCGCTGCTGGTGAGATACCCATTGGTGTCTCGTTTGCGTTTCGTGGTGCTAAGTCAAAGGCAGCGGGCGCGCCGCTTGACATCATCGTCCCCTCTGAAGGCGTGGGCTGGGATATGGAAGCTACCGCTATTGTTGCCGGTACCGCAAACCTTGACGCTGCAAAGACACTGGTCGACTGGTCGATCACAGAAAAAGCCAACAAAATGTACAACGTTGGTTATGCCGTTGTCGGGATGCCCGGCATAGCGCAACCGGTCAAGTATTTCCCCGAAGGCCTGCTTGATGCCATGATCGACAACGATTTTGAATTCGCCGCCAATAACCGCAAGCGCATATTGGCCGAATGGCAGAGCCGGTACGACTCCAAGTCCGAAGCAAAATAGCTGCACAGCACCAGCAGCGGATGTTCCATCCGCTCGCTACTACCGGCCCGGTTACTGTCGCGATCTGCGCGACAGTGGATCGTGTCTGTTTAACATCGGGCAGCAGTCATGAGTAAATCTAAAAGCTATCTACAGATAGACAATCTCTGGAAGGCATTTGGCGATTTTGTCGCCTTGCAAGACGTATCACTGGATGTTTTTGAGGGCGAGTTTGTCTGCTTTCTAGGACCGTCAGGGTGTGGCAAAACAACCTTGCTCAGGGCCATCGCCGGGCTCGACCTGCAGAGCCGGGGCAGCGTTATTCAAGATGGCGTTGATGTGTCAGAGCTACCTCCGGCGCAACGCGATTTTGGTATTGTTTTTCAGTCCTACGCTCTGTTTCCCAATCTGACTATTCGAAAGAATATTGCCTTCGGGCTGGAAAATGCCGGACGTGACCGGGCCTCTATAAACAACCGTGTCGAAGAATTGCTGCAACTGGTGGGGCTGCCGGAGCAGGGCGATAAATATCCGGCACAGCTGTCCGGTGGTCAACAGCAGCGAATAGCGCTGGCACGTGCGATTGCCACCTCACCCGGGTTGTTGCTGCTCGACGAACCACTATCAGCGCTCGATGCCAAAGTGCGGGTGCGGCTTCGGCATGAGATAAAAGCGCTGCAACGTGAGCTCGGTGTTACCACTATCATGGTCACGCACGATCAGGAAGAAGCGCTGGCCATGGCCGACCGTATTGTGGTGATTAATGAGGGACGCATTGAGCAGGTCGGCACGCCTACAGAGATCTACCAGAATCCTCAAACGCTGTTTGTGGCGGATTTCATCGGTGAAATGAATCAGTTTGAGGCAACCATAGACGATCAGCGGCAATTGCAAATAGGCAGCAGCCGGTTTAGCTGCAGGTCACATGAATTTACCAGCGGCGCGCAGGTCATTGCGGCGATACGTCCCGACAACATCGTGCCGCAACCGCTCGACTACAAAGCAGCGGGTGAAGTCAATTGTCACCGGGTGGTGCTAAAGGATATGGAGTTTCTTGGTTCATTCTGGCGCTGTCGCCTGCATAACGAGAATTTTAAGGTAAATCATCTGATTGCTGATTTCTCGGCCAATGCGGTGCGCCGCCTCAATCTCCAGCCTGATCAATCGATGATGGTGCAGCTTCCCGAAGACACCATGATCATCTATGCCCGCGATGAAGCCCGCGTATGAACCCTGCGGCTAAGGGTAAGCTCTCACTGCCGGCCGGCCGCGATATCAAAGCGGTCGTCAGCCGTGACGATCACATGATGCGTTGGTGGATGGCGCTGATCGGGGTGTATTTGATCGTCACGTTGGCAATGCCGCTATATGCCATGCTGTCGAAGTCAGTATCAACGTATCGCTTTGACCTGCAGCAATTTGAGTTTCAGGTAAGTGATGAGGCTGGCGACTTTACCTCCCCGCCGGTGCTGGCCAGCAGCCTCAACCAGACGTTGGGCGCAGTCAGTGCTCAAGCACTCAATACCAGCGCCGATGGCAGGCTTGCCGCTACCGAATTCTTCCCTGACTTCAGTTTCCGCAGTCCGGTAAATTACCGTATTCGGGGGACCTCGGAGCAGGCTGCGTATCTGGTTGGTTCGTCGTTAACCACCGGTACCGAATGGACGGAAATCGACTCCAATACTTTCCGGCGGGTGCAACTGCGACCGGTTGCCAGTACCGGTCTGGGTAATTTCAGCACCTACTTCTCGACGCCGGCATTGATGGGCTCGATCCGCAACTCGCTGTATATTGCGGTTATCAGCACGCTGATTACCGTGACACTGGCGTTTGGCTTTGCCTACGCGCTCAGTCGCAGTTGCGTTCGATATAAATCGACGTTCCGCTTAATTGCAATGATCCCGATTCTGGTGCCATCACTGTTGCCGGGTATTGCACTTATTTACCTGTTTGGCAATCAGGGTATGCTTAAAGAGCTTATGTTCGGTGGCACCATTTATGGCCCGACCGGTATTGTTCTGGGCTCGGTGTTTTTTACTTTTCCACATGCGTTTTTGATTATCTCAACGGCATTGAGTATTTCCGATGCCCGTTACTATGAAGCCGCTGTATCACTGCGGTCATCGCCTTGGCGAACATTCCGGGTGGTGACGTTACCCGGCGCGCGATATGGCATTATCTCTGCGGCTTTTGTGGTGTTCAATCTGGTTATTACTGACTTCGGACTGCCCAAAGTGATCGGCGGTCAGTTTAACGTACTGGCGGTGGATATCTACAAACAGGTGATCGGACAGCAGAACTTTGAGATGGGAGCGGTGGTGTCGGTCGTGCTGATCATCCCGGCTATCCTGGCTTTCACTATCGACCGCATTGTGCAGCGCAAGCAGGTAGCCTTATTGTCGGCCCGCGCCGTGCCGTACCAGCCGTCACCGGATAAAAAAGCCGACTCGATCTGGCTGGTGTATTGTGCAATGGTCAGCGTGTTTATTGTGGGTCTGATAGCTGTTTGCCAGTATGCGGCGCTGGTGAAGTTCTGGCCTTACAACTTAACCTTAAGCCTGAATAACTATCAGTTCGATCAAATGGACGGTGGTGGCTGGGCCAGTTACTTCAACTCGATTAAGCTTGGCCTGCTCACCGCCGTCGTGGGTACTTGCATCGTTTTTTTCGGCGCCTATCTGGTGGAAAAATCCAACGGTTTTAACACCGGGCGAGGTTTGTTCCAGATGGTAGCGATGTTACCAATGGCGATACCCGGCATGGTGCTCGGGCTTGCCTATATTTTCTTTTTCAATAGTCCGGCCAACCCGTTGAACGTGATTTACGGCACCATGACCATCCTGGTGGTGTGTACCGTTACGCACTTTTACACGGTGTCTCACCTGACGGCAGTGACCGCACTTAAGCAGATGGACCGCGAGTTTGAAGCGGTGGCCGCATCGTTGAAGCAATCGGCACTGAAAGTATTTACCCGCGTGACGATTCCCGTCTGTCTGCCGGCGATACTGGATATATCGATTTACCTCTTTGTGAATGCAATGACAACCGTCTCGGCGGTGGTGTTTCTGTATTCGCCGAAAACCACACTGGCGTCTATTGCCGTACTGAACATGGACGATGCTGGTGATATCGCACCGGCGGCGGCGATGGGTATGATGATTTTCTACACCAATGCCGGCGCCCGTATCCTGCATCTTTTTGCGTCGCGTAAAATTCTCAAACGCACCCAGGCATGGCGGCAACGCTGAACCAGGCAGGGTGTCGTAAAAGCCGCTGCTGTCAGTGACCTGGCAGGGACGAAGCTTCGCTTTGTTTGGTCATGTGGTGTGCGGCCTTGCTCACGCTGCGGGGTTCCCTTATGCGGCAGGCTCCTGACGGGGGCGGGAAAAAGACGGATCGGTGCGGCAATGGGGGGCAGCAAGATTATTGCTGCGCTCAGCCCGGTGTGGCGAGCTCGGTTTGTAGAAAGTCGACAAACGTTCGAATCAGGCGCAGATCGGCGCGTTGTGCCACATAAAACAGTGTTTCCTCCATTTGCAGGTCGGTGTCGTTTATTGGCAGCCGGATCAGCCGGTCATCATTACCGAACTCGGCATCCGAAACAAAACCGATTCCGGCACCGGAGCCGACCATATCGCGCATGGTTTCGCGGCCCTCGACTTCCATCACCGGGGTCAGGGTGATGTTGCGCTTTTTGGCTTCCTTTTCCAGCAACTGACGGGTTTTGGAGCCTTGCTCGCGAAACACAATGGGCAGATCTGCTAATTCGGCAAGACTGATCGATTTGGTATCAGCCGGCAGATAGCCCCTGGCTGCAATGGCGATAATCGGCGTTGATCCGAGCGTCACCTGTTTGAGGTCGGCGCTGGTCGCGATACTGCCGCCAATGGCGAGTTCGGCATTGTAGGCGCGCAACTCGGTAATCATGTCGTCAGTGTTGGCGGTGCGCATGGAGACAAAGACGTCGGGATACTGAGCCTGAAATTTTCCCAGCACCTCGGAGATGTGACTGGCGGAATCCACAATGATGCGCAGCACGCCTTCAACCACCGAGCGTTTTTCGTGAAGAAAGTCATTGATCTGATGCTCAACCTCGAAAAGATGCTTGGTCAGTTCGAACAACTGAGCGCCTTCGTCGGTCAGGAAAACGCGCTTTTTCTCGCGCCGGAACAGCAGCACATCGTGATCCTGCTCGAGTCGTCGAACATGCTCCGACAGCGCCGGCTGGGTGAGAAACACCTTCTGCGATGCGCGCGAGAACCCGCCGTGAAGCGCTACGCTGTGGAAGGCTTTTAACTGACTGTAGCTCACCGCGGTCTCCACACAATTCCATAGGAAGTGCCTATAGAATAATTTAAATTAATGATTTTACATATGTATTAATTCACTGGAGAATACACCGTTTACAGCTTGCACCTACGGAATATTCTCATGCCAATAGAGTCGCCCATAGAAGCGAACAATCGCACCTATCAGGCCCCGCACGCACCGGCCGTGGTTATCTGCCTCGACGGTTGTGAGCCCGCTTACCTGGATGCTGCCATCGCTGAAGGCCTGATGCCACATCTGAAACGCATACGCGAGACCGGCACCGACCGGCAGGCGCACAGTGTTATTCCATCATTTACCAACCCCAATAATCTGTCGATCGCCACCGGGCAGCCGCCACGCGTCCACGGTATTTGCGGTAATTATCTGTTTGATCCGGAAACCCGCGAAGAAGTCATGATGAATGACGTGCGATTTCTATGGGTACCAACAGTGTTCAGGCGGTTTCAGCAGGCGGGAGCCAAAGTGGCTATCGTCACCGCAAAAGACAAACTGCGAGCGCTGCTCGGTGCCGAACTTGAATTCGTCGAAAACGGCGCCTGCTGTTTTTCGGCAGAGCGGTCAGACACCTCGACCCAGGCAGAGCACGGCATGGACAAAGCATCCGCATGGCTTGGCATGGCGCAGCCGGAAGTCTACTCGGCTGACTTGTCAGAGTTTGTTTTTGCCGCCGGCGTTAAGTTGCTTGCTGAACGCCGTCCCGACCTTATGTACCTCACCACGACAGACTACGTGCAGCATAAGCATGCTCCGGGCTCACCTGATGCCAATAGCTTTTATGAGATGTTCGATAAATATCTGGGTCAGCTCGACGACATGGGTGCGGTGATTGTGACCACCGCTGATCACGGCATGAAGCCCAAGCACAAAGCGGATGGCTCTCCGGATGTCATCTATGCGCAGGAAATACTCGATGAGCTTTGCGGCAAAGGCAATTCGCGGGTGATACTGCCGATAACCGATCCCTATGTGGTGCACCACGGTGCGCTCGGCGGTTTTGCGACAGCGTATCTGCCATCCGATGCCAATGTCGCCGACATCATCGCTACTCTGGCGGCCACCAAAGGGATGTTGCAGGTGCTTACTAAAGCGCAGGCCGTCGAGCAATTCGATCTCCCCGAGGATCGCATCGGCGATATCGTCATGATCTCCGACGAAAACCAGGTGATAGGGACCAGTGAAGAAGGGCACGATCTCGCCGCATTGACCGAGCCACTGCGTTCGCACGGAGGCCTGACAGAGCAGGTGGTGCCGTTTATTGTCAACCGCAGGATCGACATCCCCGACGCACCGCAACTGCGAAACTTTGACGCCATCTTTTACTCAACCACAGCGGCGAGCTCGACATCATGAACGGGTCTATAAAAGGTAAGGTCGAGGTTCGACACGAAGGCATGCGCATCGGTGGTGAGAAAGTTTTCACCGATAATGTCATTGAAGTGATCTACCCGTATACCAGAGAGTGCATTGGCACCGTACCGGCCGGTGATGCGTCACACGCAGCACGTGCGTTTGAGATTGCCGCCGCCTATAAGTCGACGCTGACCCGTTATGAGCGCCAGAAAATACTGCTGCGCACCGCTGAGCTGATCGGCGAGCGGCGTGAAGAACTAGCCTACTGGCTTACTCTTGAACTTGGTATCAGTCAGCAACACGCTTTATATGAAGCAGGCCGTGCCTGCGATGTCTTTACCTTTGCCGGACAAATGGCCATTGTTGATGATGGTCAGATATTCTCCTGTGACCTGACTCCGCATGGCAAGGCGCGTAAAATTTACACAAAGCGCGAACCGGTGCGTACGATCTCGGCGATCACGCCGTTTAATCATCCGTTAAATATGGTCAGTCATAAAATTGCACCGTCTATCGCCACCAACAACTGCCTGGTATGTAAGCCCACAGAACTGACACCACTGACGGCTATCGCGCTGGCGGACATCCTCTACGAAGCCGGTTTGCCGCCTGCGATGTTCCAGGTAGTAACTGGTCTGCCGCAGGATATCGGCGATGAAATGGTCACCAACGAGAATATAGATATCATTACCTTTACCGGCGGCGTGCCAGTGGGTAAATTGATCGCCGCCAAGGCCGGTTACAGACGTACCGCTCTGGAGTTGGGCGGTAACGATCCATTAATCATACTCAACGATCTCAACGAACAAGACCTCGAAAAAGCCGCCACGATTGCGGTGGCTGGTGCGACGGGTAATTCCGGCCAGCGCTGTACTGCGGTCAAGCGGATACTGGTGCAGGAATCCGTCGCAGACAAGTTTGTGCCGATGGTACTGGAAAAAGCCAAGGCACTGAAGTTTGGTGACCCCATGGATCCTGATACCCAGTTGGGTTGTGTCATCAGTGCCGAGGCGGCAGAACTGTTTGAGCAGCGAGTACTCGATGCTGAAAAGCTCGGCGCAAATATTCTCTATCACCCGGAACGTCGCGGTGCCCTGTTGCCGCCGATAGTGGTCGACCATGTGCCGCACGGCTGTGAACTGGTGATGGAAGAAACCTTCGGCCCGATTGTGCCCATTGTCAGAGTGCCCGACGATGATGAGCAGGTCATGGCAATTTCCAACAGCACGCAGTTCGGGTTGTCGTCAGGGGTGTGCACCAATAACCTGCACCGTGCGATGGCCTTCATCGAAGGTCTTGATGTCGGTACCTGCAACATCTGGGAGCAGCCGGGGTACCGCATAGAAATGTCGCCGTTTGGTGGTGTTAAAGACAGTGGCAACGCGGTCAAGGAAGGTGTGCTCGAAGCAATGAAGTTTTTCACCGTAGTGAAAACCTACTCGCTGCCGTGGCCGTCGTAGCCATGCAGGTGGCAATAAACCGGGGCTGAATAAAACAGCCCTTTGAAAAAGGATTGCTTATGCCGGGCAAGCTGACACATACCGAGGGAGAATCGAACACATCTTCGGTACGTGCTGAATGGCAGCAAAGGACACACAAGCCGGCATCGGCTCCGCTACTGGCGCGCGATGCCAAGGTATTTCTGCACCAGAGTCTGTCCAGTCCCTGTGTCTCGAGCATCGCCCGGGCTGAAGGCAGCTGGATCGAGGATCACGACGGAAATCGCTACCTTGATTTCCATGGCAATTCGGTGCATCACCTGGGTTACGGGCATCCGCGGCTGGTCGCCGCGATAAAAAAACAACTCGACGATCTATCCTTTGCGCCGCGTCGCTTCACCTGCGACCCGGCGGTTGAGTTAGCCGAGAAGCTGGTCTCAATTACCCCCGGTGATTTGAGCAAAGTTCTGTTTACCACCGGTGGTTCAGATGCCAATGAAGTAGCGCTGAAAATTGCCCGTGCCGCCACCGGCCGTTTTAAAACCGTGTCGTTCTGGGACTCCTTCCACGGCGCCGGGTTCGGTGCTGCCAGTGTCGGCGGTGAAGCGACTTTTCGGTCTCATATTGCCGGTCCGTTGTTGCCGGGAGCCGAGCACGTCGCACCGTTCAATTGTTATCGATGTCCCTATAATCACAGCGGTCCGGACACCTGCGGGCTGGCCTGTGCGCAGATGGTGGACTACGTGCTGGGCCGCGAAACCGATGTGGCCGCGGTTATTGCCGAGCCGATGCGAGCCGTCCCTTTTGTGCCGCCCCCGGGATTCTGGACGCAGGTCAGAGAGGCTTGCCACCGACACGGTGCCCTGTTAATTATGGACGAAATCCCGACGGGGCTCGGTAAAACCGGCCGCATGTTTGCGTTTGAGCACGACCATGTGATTCCCGATATCGTCACAGTCGGTAAATCACTGGGGGGTGGCATACTGCCGATTGCAGCGGTAATCGCCAGGTGTGAGCTTGATGTCTGCGGTGATTTTGCCATAGGGCACTATACCCACGAAAAAAATCCGGTGACCAGCCGGGCGGCGTTGACCACACTGCAGATAATCGAGGATGAGGGTCTGGTCGAGCGCGCCGAACGACTCGGAAACTACGCCATGAGCCGACTCAGGGATACCCTGCGGAGCTGCTCGATTGTCGGCGACATTCGTGGTCGGGGTGTGATGTTCGGTGTCGAAATCGTCCATAATCGCGACAGTAAAACCGCCGGCAACGATCTGGCTGAAGAAATCTACTACCGGTGTCTGGACGGGGGGCTCAGTTTTAAGATATCGCAGGGGTGTGTATTAACCCTGTCGCCGCCAATGACAATCTCCGAGGCCGACCTCGATCAGGCATTAGATGTGGTGGAAGCGGCAATTCAGCAGGTTGCAGAATCCAAAAGAGAAAAGCAAACATGAAGGTAGTACGAACGGATTCTGAACTACAAACACCGCAGATTGACCAGGGCTTGTTAGCTCTGGGTCATCAGCTTGTACTGCTGCCCGACGGCGTGTCGGAATCTGATCTGATCCACGCAGTGGCTGATGCCGACCTGCTACTCATGTGCTATACACCCATAACAGATAAGGCGATTGATGCAGCCGTGAAGTTGAAGGGAATCGTTAAATATGGTGTGGGTATAGATGCGATTGATATTGATGCCGCCAGGCGACGCGGCATTGTGGTAGTCAATGTGCCGGAGTACGCAGAGGAAACCGTGGCAGAGGGAGCATTTACCCTGATGGCCGCATTAGCAAAGAAACTGCTGCCGCTGGACCGGCAGATGAAAGCCCACGGCTGGGCCTGGCCGGAACCCGACTGGCTATCCTCTGACATCGCCGGTAAGACTGTCGGGCTGATCGGTTTTGGACGAATCGGCAAAAGTATGGCGCGCATGGCCGGTAACGGTTTCCGCGCACGCGTCATTGCCTACAGTCCGCACACACCACCAGAAGAAATGTCGGCACTGGGGGTTGAGCAATTTACCGACCTTCAGGCACTGATGCGGGAGAGTGATTTTGTGTCGGTGCATTGTGTGCTGAATCCGGAAACCCGTCATCTGATAGCAGAGCAGGAACTGCGTGCGATGAAGCCGACGGCATTTCTGATCAACGTCTCGCGTGGTGCCATCGTTGATGAGCAGGCCTTAGTCAAGGTTCTCTCTGAAGGTGGCATCGCTGGTGCAGGGCTTGATGTATTCTCGAATGAGCCGCTAACGCTCAAGGATCACCCCTTGTCGGGTTTATTTGATCACCCCGGTGTCATACTGTCACCGCATCTGACTTTCTACACCCGTGAGGCCATGCAACGGCTGGAGACTGAAACGCTGCAACGCTGTCGCGAGATACTTGAAGACCGGCCGGTGCTGGTTAAGTCGGCCGACAGCCGACTGGCGGCGCAAACTGGACTGGCGCACTACCCGTGACAGAGTTCTCCGGTAAAGCGGTGCCTGCGGGTATCGGCGGTAAGATTATTTTTCACCATGGTGCACTGGTGAGTGCCGGGTGGTGCGCACAGTGACGTTGCTCGGTTTTTTTGTGCAACTGGCTGGTGCCACCATGTTATTGCTGTACGCGGTACGCATGGTGCGTACCGGGATTGAGCGCGCGTTCGGCGCATCGTTCAGACGCCACGTCACTACCACTTCCAGTGCCACCGCCGCCGCCTCTACCGGATTAGTACTGGCCATTGTGCTTCAGAGCTCTGCAGCGGTAGCGCTGCTGGTAGCCGGTTTTGCCGGTAGTGGCGCACTCGGCTTTGCACCGGGCCTGGCTATTATTCTGGGTGCTGACCTGGGCTCAGCGCTGCTGATTCAAGTGCTGTCCTTTGATCTGGAGTGGCTGACACCGGCGCTGCTGGCTATTGGCGGCGGATTTTTTATTAAGTCAGACCGACGTCAGCTGAAGCAGGCCGGGCGCATAATCCTCGGGGTGGCGTTTATCCTTATCTCGCTACGCTTTCTGCGTGAAACCATGCTGCCGATTCGGGAGAGTGACTTCCTGCCAGCGGTGGCCGCCTATCTGGAAAAAGATCTGCTCACGGCATTTATTGCCGGAGCAATTCTTACCTTTGTCATGCATTCATCTGTGGCCACTATATTGATGTGCGTCACTATAGTTTCGATAGATGCGCTGCCGGTTTATGCGGCCACCGGTCTGGTGCTGGGTGCCAACCTGGGGTCAGCGCTGATCCCGGTATGGCTGAGTCGCGGGATGAAAACCGAGGCACGGCGTCTGCCGCTGGCCAACCTGCTGGTACGCGGCAGCTTTGCGGTGCTGGCGCTGTTAGTGGTATCGCGGTTTGGCCTGCCACAGTGGTTACTCGGTTTCGGCAACGCCCAGGCTCTGATTACCGCGCACGTTGCGTTTAACTGCCTGCTGATGCTGGTGGTGCCGATCTGTGCGATGATGGATAGACCGGTATCAATATTGTTGCCAACCGCACCGGCGTCAGTCATTGAGAACCCGATCCTGCGCCCGGCGCTCGATGAATCAGCGCTCGACAAACCAACCCTGGCTATTGCGAGCTTACGCCGTGAGGTGCTGCGCATGGCGCAGGTGGTGGAGAGCATGGTGACTCCAGTGATGGCGCTTTACACAAACTTTGACCTGGCTCGCATGAATGCAATCAGAGCACAGGATTCCATTGTTAATTCGGCCCTCGACGAGATCAAGCACTACGTCGCCTCTATGCCAAATGATGGTATGTCGGCGGAACAGCGCAACCAGACCAGAGAGCTTACCGAATATGCAATTGCGCTTGAGACCGCTGGCGATATCGTTGGCAAGCAACTGCTGATACTGGCTCAGGAGAAAGCCGACGATGGCGTGCTGCTGTCACGCGACGGTACCGATGAGCTTGCCAATATGCACGAGCGCTTGCTGCAGAACCTGACACTGGCCATGAACCTGCTGATATCCAATGATCTGGAAAGTGCCCGGTTACTGCTGGAAGAGAAATCAGAAATGGTGCGCCTGGAACGCGCCAGTCGGAAAAAACATCTCAAGCGGTTGAGTAATGGTTCGGCGGTCAGTTTTGATTCCAGCAATATACATCTCGAGACGCTGCGCGCACTCAATGAATGCAACAGTCGTATCGCAACCCTTGCGTACCCGATTTTATACCGGGGTGGCCAGTTGCTGGAAACCCGCCTGATCGAAAACCTCGATAAAGTCGACAGAGGCTGAAGCTTCACCGCAAACGGGTCGCTTCTGAGTATCCACAACGTCTGCTATTGCAGAATGTTATCACTTTATCGGGATATTCAATTTTACAGAAAAAAAACGCAGATTTATCATCGCTGTAACATCATAGATACTGACGGATACGGTTGGTAAATGAGTAACTTCAGCGTGAATGAAACTATCCTGCCACCCGTTGGCGGTGAGCCCTATTTACTGACTCCGGGGCCGCTCACCACAGCGGCCAGTGTCAAGCAATCGATGCTGGTGGACTGGGGGTCGTGGGACGAAGATTTCCGCGCCATGACGCGACAGTTGCGATCAGAGCTGTTAGCGATGATCGAAGATACTCAACACCAGTTTGAGTGTGTACCCATGCAGGGCAGCGGCACCTTTGTGGTTGAAGCCATGCTGGGTTCTCTGCTGCCACCGGCAAGCAAGACGCTGGTGCTGGTCAATGGCGCTTATGGTCAGCGCATGGTTAAGACCTTACAGCGCATCGGCCGCGACCATGTTTTTATCGACAAGGGCGACTACCTGCCACCGCGCGCCACTGAGGTGAGCGCGGCGCTGGCTGCCGACCCGGCCATCAGCCATGTAGTGGTGGTGCATTGTGAAACCAGCTCCGGCATCCTAAATCCGATCGAAGAGATTTCCGAGGCCGTCTATCGTGCCGGTCGCAAGTTATTGATCGACTCCATGAGCGGCTTCGGTGCGCTGCCTTTGACTATTGACGGTGTACGGTTTGAAGCGATCGTCTCATCGGCAAACAAGTGTATAGAGGGTGTGCCTGGTTTTGGCTTTGTGCTGGTGCGACGCGATGCACTACAGCAGTCCGAAGGGTGCTGCCATTCGCTGAGCCTTGATCTCTACGATCAGTGGCAGCAAATGGAGAACACCGGACAATGGCGCTATACGCCACCAACGCATGTGATCGCGGCATTTATGGAAGCGCTGCGCCTGCACCGGGATGCCGGAGGGGTGCCGGCGCGGCTGGCCCGTTATACGCAAAACCGTGATGTGCTTGTCAGCGGGATGCGCGCACTGGGCTTTGAAACGCTTTTACAGGAGCGTTGGCTGTCGCCGGTTATCGTGACCTTTTTTAATCCCGCCGACGCCGCTTTTGAGTTCAGTAAATTCTATGAACTAATGAAAACCAAAGGGTATATTATCTACCCTGGCAAGCTCACAGTCGTCGACAGCTTCCGCGTTGGATGCATCGGTCAGCTTGATGCAGACGTGATGCGAGGTGTGGTGGCCGCTGCTAAGCAGTCCCTGGCAGAGATGGGGGTGGTCAGTGCCCGCGCCCCCCGTGCAGCGTATGATGAGCGCAGCAAAATTCCGGTGGATGCCTGGCAATAGCATGACAGCGGGTGACTGAAGCAGATAAGCCTACCTTTAAATATAAAGGCAGCCAGACAACCGAACCCCATGAAATCACACACTGAACAACCCAATATCTTGCTGATCACCGCTGACCAGTGGCGGGGTGATTGCCTGTCAGCCATTGGTCATCCTTTGGTACGCACGCCAAACCTCGATGCGCTGGCAGAGCAGGGCGTGTTATTTGAACGCCACTACGCCGGTGCTGCGCCCTGTTCACCGGCGCGTGCCTGTCTGTACACCGGCTTGTATCAGATGAACAATCGAGTGTGCATCAATGGCTCGCCGCTTGACCGGCGTCACGACACCCTGGCACTGGCATTTCGACGGCTGGGCTATGACCCGACGCTGTTCGGTTATACCGATCAATCTGAAGACCCGCGTGTACTGCACCCAAATGATCCAAAGCTGCGTAGCTACGAAGGCATGCTGCCGGGTTTTAACTGGCGGGTCAGTATTCCCGATCACCAGTATCCGTTTTTGTCGTGGTTGCATGAAAGAGGCTATAGCGATGCGCTCAGCGGGGTCAATATGTGCATCCCCGAAGCCGGCGTTGATGATCCGCCACAGGGTAAAGTGCCACGGTACCGTGCAGAGCACACCGAAACCGCGTATCTGGTCGATGAATTCAAGCGCTGGCTCAATGAGCAAACCCTGCATACCTCGCGGCAGCCCGACAATCGCTGGTTCGCGCACGTGAGTTTTCTGCGCCCTCATCCGCCGTTTACGGTGCCGGCGCCCTACGACACCCTGGTGTCCGCCGATGAGGTTGCCGACTTTAACGGCGCCACCGACCCCGCTGTTACCGCCGCGATGCACCCGTTGCTCGACTGGATCGTTGAGTCAAACCCGAAAGACCGCTTTATACCGGGCGCCGAAGGATTAGCGCGCGACTGGACCCAACACGACCTCAAGCAGATTGCTGCTACCTACTATGGCATGGTGGCTGAAGTTGACGCGCAGATCGGACGCATGATCGATGCCCTCAAAGCGACAGGCAGCTACGACAATACCCTGATCGTTTTCACCTCCGATCACGGAGAGCAACTTGGCGATCACACGCTGCTGGGTAAGCATGGGTTCTTTGACAGCAGTTACCATATTCCATTGATCATTCGTGATCCCGCCGCCACCGGTGGTAAACGTGTCAGAGACTTTACCGAGAGTGTCGATATATTCCCCACACTGATGGACAGAATGGGGGCTGAAATCCCGGTCCAACTCGATGGTAAATCGTTGCAGCCGATTATAGACACCGGCGTAACGCCGGCGCACTGGCGCACGGCGGCGCATTGGGAGTACGACTTCCGTGGCCTGCCGGAAGGCGATGCCGAGAAGCGCTTTAATCTAGGTTCTGTGCGCTGCAACCTCAGCGTGTTGCGGCGCGATAATATCAAGTACGTACATTTTGCCGGCCTGCCGCCGTTGTTGTTCGATCTGACTGCCGATCCACACGAAACGCATAATGTTGCCGGTGATCCAGCCTATCAGGCAATACAGCTGGAGTGTGCAGAGGCGCTGCTGAGCTGGCGCGCCGAGCATCTGGACAGAACACTGACGATGATGGTGCTGACAGAGGACGGTGTGGTTGCGGGTTGAGGGTAGCGCGGCAGTGACTGCGTAGCGTTAATCGTCAGAGTAACTGCGGGCACAGGCTTGCAGTGATCCTGCGGACGATTCAGGACAAAACAACATAGAAATACAGCGCCGGATTATCGACCACCGTCGCCGGTTTAAGTGCTGCTAGACGTTAAAATTACGATCAACGACGCGTTGTACCATTGGTGCAAAGTGCGCAAAGGACTGTGTCTGCATATTACTGTGCTTGCCACCATCATCAAGGTAGCGCACCTGAATAATTTTCGCCAGGTTCGGTTTTTTCTCGAAGTCGGTTACCTCGTCGGGGCTCATCGGTCCACCCTGCAGATTTAGTGAATGCACCGATGCCTCTGACAACTGATCGAAGTAGTCCGGAACGGTGGCGCAAAGATAGCGTTTGGCTGCGACATGGTGGCGAACGCAATCGGTCACGACGGTCGGGAAAAAACCGGACAACACATCGGCGCCGGCGTCTTCGTGATAGCGGTCTTTGGTGTCCTGCAGGGTGAAGGTGCCGAACTCACTGGTAAAGTGGCCAATGTCGTGCAGCAGCGCCGCAACGATGATTTCTTCGTCCATTCCGTCGCGTTCTGCCATCGTTGCACCCTGCAGCATGTGTTCGGCCATGGTGACGGGTTCGCCCAGGTATTCTTCGCCGCCACGGCGTTCAAAGATATCCTGCAGGAACGCGACAATAGTGTGCTGATTGAGGGTAGGGATCGGGGGCTTGGTCATGCGGTGCGTTCTCGCTGTTAAACTATGCCGCTGCGTTGAGGCAGGCCAGGGTGGATAACAATCCGTCCTTGTCGGCATAGCATCCTTGCAGCCAGCGCTTGCCGGTGCCGGAATAGGCTTTGCGGGCATGCAGGACACGGGTATTGTCGACAATGAAGCACTCACCGGGTTGCAAGAGGAAACTCACTTCCAGTGACGCGTCGTCAACCAGTTCGCTCATACGACGGTAGGCGGCATAGTAAGTGGTCATTTTATCGAATGGCACATCGGTAAAGGCAGTGGCAGAGCGGTTATTAAAATGTATAGCGCGCAGTTCGCCATTGGCGGCCAGCTCGATCATCGGATGGCTGGCGCGCAGGCACACGCCGGATTCACCACGGTATTCAAACTGAGCGGGATAACGGCTGAGCACATCAAACCACTCTTGGTTTTCGTCGCGCAGGCGTTGTGCCACGCGAAAACCGTCGACTACCATGTTCTCGCCACCGGCGGCGGAGCTTTCGAGGCAATACAATATCTGCAGGGTCGGCACCGGGTCGCGGTAGGGGTTGTCGGTGTGAGCCTGCAGCCCCAGGCCGGTGTAGGCGAGGTTGCTGGCGTTGACTTCGGTGCGGACCTCAAAATGCCGGCCGTAGTTGGTTTCCCTGACGTAGCCGAACAGATCAACGACCTGCATCAGTGCCTGATCTTCAACGGGTCCGTTGCGCAGCAAGCCAACCCCATAGCGCGCGACATTGGCCAGCCAGTGTCTGAGTGATTCAGGGTTCTGCTGCACGTCGAAAAAATCAGCGCGCGGTGCACTGAGCTCGCCGCCCCAGGGCTCGATACCGTTTGCCGTGCGACCGTGCAGTCCTGCCGCAGGTTGGTCGTAGGCGTGCAGCAGCAGCCACGGGATCGGGTAGCTTATAGTTTTATCTTCCGGTTGAAACGTGATGTGCGCGGCCTGGTCATCAACCTGTACAGCCGACATGCTCAGTTGTTCGGGAATATCACCAAGGCCGATCAATCGCTGGCCGTTGTGAGTGGAACGTGTCTCTGCATCGTGAGCGTTATCACGCAACCAGATGGCGTGATAGCGGGTGGTACTGTCGGCGGATGAAATAGCGACGTGCTGCCCGTCGTCACTCAGAACAGAGGTGTACATGTGGTTGCCTGGACTCGGTTGAAAGGGGGGTATCGTTCCACGAAGCGGGTTTGAACACAAACAAGTTATGCTTTGTGTATGACTTAATTCCGCCAGAGGTTAGCTGCCTTGTGATGGTAGCTTAAAACTTCTAGAAACAACACAGCATCAGCTGACCCAACCGGTACCGTCAGAGTGTGGGTGTGTTCGGCAAACAGGCGGCTCCACGCGGTCGGGTGACCGGTTTGCGTGGCATTTCTCGACTGATGTATTCTGGCTTGCCATTCTATTGATTCGCAAGGCTGGCAAACCTCATGACCATTTGTGCCATCGAAACACTGAGACTCGACGAGTTCCCGAACCTTATCTGGGTGATCGTCGAAGATTCCGATGGAACTCGCGGCCTTGGAGAAACCTTTATGGGCGCTGAGGCAGTCGAGGCCTACCTGCATGAATCCGTGGTAGCGAAACTTATCGGTACCGATCCGCTTGCTATAGAAGCAACCCGCATGGCGTTGCGTCCGTATGTGGGTCATCAGGCAGCTGGCATTGAGCAGCGTGGTAATTCTGCCGTGGATATCGCGCTTTGGGATTTGTGGGGGCGTAAAACCGGCCAGCCGGTCTGGCAGTTGCTGGGCGGGCGGGTACGTGACTCGATCAGAACCTATAACACCTGTGCCGGTTATCAATATGTACGTGCCGCGACCGGTCAGCACACCGAAAACTGGGGAATCGAAGGCGCGAAGCAAGGCCCATACGAAGATCTTCAGGCTTTTTTAACAGAAGCCGGAGAACTTGCCGAGTCCTTGCTCGACAACCAGATAAGCGGCATGAAAATCTGGCCGTTCGATGCCTATGCAGAAAAATCCCATGGTGCGGCAATCACACCGGCAGAGTTACTGGAAGGTTGCGAACCGTTTCGAAAAATTCGCGAAAAAGTCGGCCAGCACATGCAGATCATGCTCGAGTGTCACTCGCTCTGGTCGGTGCCGGCGGCGCGCGATATTGTGCGAGCGCTGGCACCGTATAATATTTACTGGATAGAAGACCCGATCAGCATGAACAACCTGGCTGCGCTGGCGGATCTGCGACGCTGCATTGATGTTAAAGTCACGGCCTCTGAAACGCTGGCAACGAGGCAGCAATTCGCCGCTCTGATGCAGGCCGGTGCGGTGGATATTGTCATGCTCGATCTCGCCTGGTGCGGAGGGCTGACAGAAGCCAAGGCGATAGCCAGTCTTGCAGAGGCGCATAACCTGCCGATTGCACCACACGATTGCACCGGCCCGGTGGTGTGGGCGGCGAGTTGTCATTTGTCAGTCAATGCACCTAACACTCTCATTCAGGAGAGCGTCCGGGCTTTTTACACAGGCTGGTACACGGAGCTGGTTGATAATCTGCCAGAGCTCAATAACGGCGAGCTCGCACCCCCGACCGGTGATGGTCTGGGGATGAATTTAAAGGACTCCCTGTTCCAGCGGTCTGATGCACATCATCGACGTTCCGTGGCGCGCTAGTTTTTGCCGGTGTTTTTGTCGGCAAGTGCTTCTGGATTATACTGTGCGTTCCAGACGATAATCACATGATGGCAGGGTGCTTACACATCCTCGGAGAAATCTCATGACACTGCAAACGTCAACCACCACCGTAAACATCGCCGGTAGCTACGAGCGCGACGGTTTTTTCCTGCCCTATGATGTATTGAGTCACGGCGAAGCAGCAGAATTGCGAGCTGATTTTGAAGCGGCGGAGCAAGAACTCGCCGGGCGCCCTGAAGATCTGGCCATCCTGCGTTCCAGCCCCGACCGGGTATTGCCTTCATTCGATAAACTGGTACGTCACCCGCGTCTGATCGAGGGCGTGTCGGAAATTCTCGGGCCGGATCTGCTGGTCTGGAATGGCGGTACTTTTATCAAAGAAGCCAATTCAACGCATATTGTCAGCTGGCATCAGGATCTGACCTACTGGGGGCTGTCCGATGCAGAAGAAGTAACGGCGTGGGTGGCATTGTCACCGTCGACACCTGCAAGCGGCTGCATGAAGTTTATTGCCGGCAGTCACAAGCACAGTGTGGTTGAGCACGTCGACACCTTCGATGCTAATAACCTGTTGTCACGCGGTCAGGAGATCGCTGTCGATGTTGACGAGGATGATGCGACCGACGTGCTACTGAGCCCGGGGCAAGCGTCTTTGCATCATGGTCATCTCTTTCATGCGTCGGGTCCCAACACCACCGGCGAGCGACGAATTGGTGTTGCGATACGTTATATAAAACCGTCATTGAAGCAGAAAGACGGCCAGAAAACACTGGCGCGGCTAGCCAGTGGCACAGACAATTTCGGGCATTTCAGGCTGGCCGATGCACCCAATGGCAGGTTGTCTGAGGTGGATCTGGCACGTTGCCGCGACGATGCAAAACTGCGTCGCGAGGTGTTGTTTAAAGGTGTTGAGGATCAAAAGGGCCAGCGCTACTGAATAATTGATGTATGACTTGCTGTCATTGCCCCGGTGTTTGCCGGGGGTTATATTGCAATGCACGATCGGCCTGTATAGAGATACGGCGTGTGGTAAATAAGGCGTTTGATCTGGCGTGCAGGCGATTAGTTGGCCTTATAAAACACACGACTTTGTAGTTCATCACCAATATCTGTGTTGTTTCTAATTACCGTTGCCAGTGTTACGCCGCGAACCCGCTTGAGTTCATCCTCGGAGAGATAATTCTCGTACCAGAATCTGTCGCCGTCACGCAACCCGGTGAATTGTCTGGCCACAATTGCGTGGAATAACTCGCCCAGTTGTGAGCCCTGGTCATAGAGTGGTGTTTCTGCAAGGCCGCCAATCCACAGGTCTATTTTTTCCACCTCGCCATAGCTGTCCTGTAGTGATTGCTGCAGTATCGGATCGTTGCCGATTTGCTGAAACGATGTGACTGGACTTAAGCCCATCGCAATTCTCATATCGTTATAGTAGGGCAGACCGTGGTCACGTCCGCGCTGGATATTGAGCGCCGTGAGATCCAGTCCGCCGGAACCGGGCTGACCGAACAGCAGGTTGCGCAGTGGATGAACGACCATGACATCAATGGACTGATGAACCTGTGTCGCCAATCCTCGTAGGATCGGATCAATATCGGTTTCACTAGTGATGATCTGCGGAGCGCGAAAGAAGGCGTCTTCCAGATTGAGTGCACCCCCGGCTGTGGTGTTGCCGTTCGCATCAATCCGCAGCAGCTGCTCGCTGACCATACTGTGTCCCAGGCGATAGGCGGCCGCCG
The DNA here is from genome assembly GCA_938003855.1 of uncultured Granulosicoccaceae bacterium. GTDB lineage: Bacteria > Pseudomonadota > Gammaproteobacteria > Granulosicoccales > Granulosicoccaceae. The sequence goes on from CALKXD010000071.1 coordinate 34,073, forward strand.
AAAACTCATTATAGATGGTCGGGTTTACTGAGGGGTTATAGCCGCTGTAGCGTTGAATAGCGTTGTTGCCGATGAGTGCCGGCAGGTGCTCGTTATAGGTAATAATCTGTATTTCGGCCACCACCAGGCGCCGGGCTGCCTGAAATAGTGTCTCGGCACTGGCCTGTGGATCAGCGCTTTGGAGCTGCTGTGCCAAACGGTTGTGTTCTCTGACAAACAGTGTATGCAGGGCGGTAAGGCCGACCTGCTCATTGGCTCTGACGTCGCCGGCCAGAAACAGCGTTGTCGGGTCGCTGACCGGACCGTTCGCATTGGTCAGGCTGTCGGTGTTAAACGGCAGTAGATTGCCGCTGCTGGTTTTTAGAAACGGGCTGTCTGGTCCCTCTCTCAGCATTGCGGCTCTTTCGTCACTGGACCCATATACCATAGAGCCATCTATCCAGCTGCTTATCTCGTTTTCCTGCTCACGCGGATTGGATGCGTCGGTGCCGGTTTGCGGGTCGTACAGTGCCCGGTTAAACGGTATGACAACAGTGCCGGTGGCAGCGGGATCAAAGTAGGCGTCACCGGCGGGTACTGGAATATTCTGTGGCTCGCTGGTACTGCCGTCTGTCAGATCGATATCGTGATCAATAAACTGGCCCCATTGCCACGAGAAATCGGTGGTGGCAAATACATTCGGGATACTCTGTCCGGGGAGCTGGTTAACAATGGTATTACTGATCTGGCGTGGACCGGATCTGTCGGTGAAGACCATGCTTGCCGTACCATCGCTGTAGCTGTTCGGGCCAAGTCGCTGCAGCCGGGTGAACGACGCACCCCAGTCGTTATTGCTCAGGTTGTTACCACTACCGTCGTAACTTCGGACTTCACTATCATCGGTATCGGGCCCACGCTGCTGCGATGCCACACGTGCGTCGCGTGCGTCGTTACGACGACGGTTCCGATCGTCATCCGGGATGCCCTGAGAGGAACCGGAGTTGCGGTTACGGTCTGGATTATTCGTGCCGTTGCGCCGGTCACCGCGATTGCCAGTGGCGTCTGGATTGCCGTCAGCGGCAATGGTGTTGATCGTGCGATCTGCGATGGTTTGCTCGATGGTCGGAGCATTGGCTGATTCTTCAGAGCCACCACAAGCCACCAGTCCACAGGTTACCGTGATTGCAAGATAAAATTGACATGAGTTGTTCATAGGTAAAGTGTCTCTACGTTTAATAATAGAAAGATGCGTGGGGTAAACCGTACTTACGCTTGTTTTAGTGTGGCGTGTGTGTAGCTGACGCGTTCAAGGCGTTCGCAGGCAACAGCACGGCTGGATGTTGGTTGGTGAATATAGTGTCAGTCGGGGTCCGCTGACGTGGGCCATAATAATTAATCGCTAATCGGCTTCTAGATGCTGTGGTGTGTGCGTAGTGGAAGTGTCCGATACAGTAACGGCATGTAAAACACAGCGGTCACCAGCACGGAACCGACGAACAAACCCTAGCCGGAGATCAGTGTTTTAAACGGTAGTTGTCCGGGCTCGTTTGATATCCCCACGAAGGCTGCCAGCATCCAGTGGCAGGTACTGATGGCACCCGTTGTGACCAGCAGGACTGATTCCTTCACGGTGATCCCGGCGGGGTCTCTGGTTAGCACAGGCAAAGACAGGTGATGCAGCACCAGTCCGTTCAACGTCAGCGTGGTCACACAGACCAGCTTTAATAGCAGTTTCGACCGGGTGGGTAGTGTTTCAAGAGTAAAACCGGTGTCGATATAGATGATCGCCACAGCGCTTGTCCACAATGCCAGTAGCAGCATAGAGATTGTTTTCGATGCGGTGTTAATGGCGTTGCGGTCGATCTTTGCGGTTACGATAGCGATATCGGTTTTTAATACTGTCGAGAGTGCAAACGCACACAACACAAGGTAGCCGTACACCAGCACGGCTTGATGCCAGTCGAGTGTTGTTATCAGACTAAGCATAAGGTTGTCACCAGAGTTTTATGAAAGACAATGGATACAACGCAGGTATTAAAAATGGGTTGACAATCGCTTCTGGAATACTGGAGTCGCTCACACAGTGATGACTTCGCCGCTTGTAATGTGCTGCGGTGCACCGCTAGCGCAGCCAAGTACAACCGTTACCTATCGTGCCGCTGGAGTTAAGCGCTGCTGCGGCCACACGGCTGGTGGCATAGGTAGCCCCGGCGGCTTCACGAGCAACCGGTCGTTACTGCATTTGCGCAGATTGCATAATCGATAGATACAGGGGCAGGTCGAATCCGACAGTGCGGTAACAGTGGGCTTTGATGATTGACCGTGTGATTATGTCGCGCGGGTCAAGAGCCTCCCGACCGGCTCAGGCCGGGTTCAAAGCCTGAATTTTTTCTTCTACTTGCTGCCGAAAAGACCGGCTGACCGGGATTAGTTCACCGGACCTGAGTTTCAGTTTCAGGTTCTGACCATCGCGCTGCAGCTCTTTGAGGTCAGCGTACGCTACCCAGTGAGACCGATGCACTTGCATGCCGGTAGATGCCGGTAGCTCCCGAACCGCGTCTGAGAAGCGCAGCAATACCATTCTGCTTTCACTGCTGGTGGTGACTCTCACATAATGTTCCTGCGCCTCGACCCAGTAGATTCGGCCTGTCAGCGGCGGATCAATGGTGTCGAAGAAACCGGCTGTTTCGGCAGTCTGCACGACCGGGAGTGGTTCTGTGGCGGCTGCGGTTTCGGTGGGCGGTACCGATTCGACGTGTTGGAAAAGGCGAGGCAACAGCAACAAAGCACACAGCGTTGCATGGTTGTCAGACAGGTAAATCAGTTCTCTGCCAAAGGCGGGCAGCCGGGACCCGGACGGGCCGGCCACACTATTAAGACCCAATTCGGGAAGACCAATGATCAGGTCGAAGCTGGTGATCGCCAGTGCAAAAGGGAGCAGGCTGATCACTATGGCTGACGCGTAGATGAGCGGTCCTGCCAGTTTATCCCTTGCGAAGTTTTCGACGCTGTACAGTGCGGCCATGAACAATGACGCTTCGATGAGAATACGGGTAATCCAGTAGGCATAGCTACCAGCCCAGCCGGTGAACCCGCCTTCGGTGATCTCATTTGCCGCAATCACACACGCAATCATCATGGCGAGTACGCCAATCCGTATTTCTTCGTGTGGGGGTTTTGAGTGATTCATGTAATATTTTCGTGCTTCTTGAATGGGTTTTTGTTTTTATCTCTTTGAATTTAAAGGTTATATGTTATTAATTTCAGAAATGATTGCGAGCGCGGATGTCATTGATGAATTGTCTCTTGTGAGCGTATTGCGAGTGGCTGCCAGTACTGCAGAATAGCGGCAGGGTGTTCGACACGGATACTCGGGATTCTCTCAACCAGAGCGAGATTTTATCATGAAAAAATCACTTCTTATCGCCGCCGGTCTGGCAGCTGTAATCAGCGTGCCAACCGTCGCCCAGGACACGTCGATGAGCTTTTTTATCACCAGCGTAGGGTCTGGCAAGGGCGCCGACCTGGGTGGACTGGAAGGCGCTGACGCGCACTGTGGCAAGCTGGCAGAAGCGGCAGGCGTGACCGGCAAGCAATGGGCTGCCTATTTGAGTACACAGGAAGAAGGTAAGCGCGGCGTCTCTGCCCGGGACCGCATCGGCGCTGGTCCGTGGCATAACGCTAAAGGGACGCTGATTGCTGACAATCTGGATCAGTTACACCTCAACCCGAATATCGTTATGGCAACTGCCTTGAACGAAAAAGGTGAGTTGGTAAACGGCCGTGGCAGCAAACCAAACCAACACGATATTCTGACCGGCAGTATGTCTGACGGCACGGCGTATTTCCCGCGTGAAGAAAATGACCGCACCTGCAGTAACTGGACAAGCTCAAGTGAAGGCAGCGCCACTGTGGGTCATCACGACCGACACGGTGGCGGTAACACCTCCTGGAATGCTGCACACAACTCACGTGGGTGTTCTCAGGAAGCGTTGGCGATGACCGGCGGGGCCGGCCTTTTCATGTGCTTTGCCACTAATTAGTGCCTATCTAGAAACAGGGCGTAGCGAGGATCATTCAGGTGCGTGAGATTTTGCCTACCACATGTAGGCGCTTAGTTGTTCTTAAGTAACTACATGTGGTCGGTAAAAGATGGCGTGCCTGAGTGGTACGCAGTAGCGCTTGTTACTGGATGGGCAATAATTAGCCCAAGGGCGCGCCCCGTCTTCTATGCATGAGGCTCTGCAAAAGCTGACAGCCGCCAGAACCCGCTTGATTCTGGACAAGCCGTTTCTAGGCGCACTGGTTTTGCGTCTACCGCTGCATGAAGCACACCCCGGCTGGTGTCCAACCGCCGCCACTGACGCTCGAGCCTTTTACTACAACCCTCACTACATCAACTCCCTGCCGCTGAAGCAGGTTCAGTTTGTACTGGCCCATGAGGCCATGCACTGTGCGCTGTCGCATTTCGCAAGGCGCGAGCACCGCGACATCAATCGCTGGAACATCGCCTGCGATCATGCGGTCAACCTGCTACTGCTCGAGGATGATCTGGAACCGGTCAGCGGTGCGCTGTGTGACGATTGCTACAGCAACTTGAGTGCAGAGGAAATATACCCGCTGATTAAAAACGACACCGACGAAAAACC